>NZ_JAJVKW010000012.1 GCF_024198255.1 Myxococcus guangdongensis | reverse complement strand
CCCTGCCGGTCTGCGCTTCTCAGCGCTCCCTGACTGGGGCCTTCTCAAAGATTGACTGCGGTTTCCGCAATCCTTCTCTTCTTCTTGGGCTTGCTATTTGGTTTTCAAAGACCGAGTCGCTTGTTTCCACCGCGACTTCTTGCTACCCTGCGTCCGCCTTCGACTTCTTTCCGGCGTCAGCGGGGCGCCCCTTCTATTTTATCTTCGCGTCCGCTGTCAACCACCCAGTTTCAGCTTTTCTTCTTTGCTGCTCTCCGAAGTCCCCAGCGCCGCCCAGTGGCTTCCGCTGCTTTCTTCCGGAGGGGCGCGGCTTCTACCTCTTCGCCGCATCCCGTGTCAACCTATTTGGTCAGATCCGTTTAATTTCTTTCGTCCGTCCCGGTGGGTTGCTGCGCTCACCGGTTCGTCGAGGGGCGCGGCTTCTATCACCACCGCGTTCCAGGTCAACAACCTTCGTCGACCTTTTTCTTCCCCCGTTGTTCGTTCCCCAGGGCCGGAGCACCAGGGCGACGAGCAGGGGTCCAGTTACTACCTCGTCACATCTCGTCCGTCAAATACCGGATGATCCACCCAGCGGATTTTCCGGTCCGGTCCCTTGGAGGAACCGGGGAGGCCCTTCCACCCCATCCCCGAATCGTCCGGCTCGTCGCTCCGGCTGCCCCTCGACGGGTCAGCTCTCCTTCTGACGGGCCTTCGACTTCTGGAGCTTCTTCATCTTGTCCAGGATGAGCGTGCGCTTCAGCGAGGACAGGTGGTCCACGAAGACGTGGCCATCCAGATGGTCGATTTCATGCTGGAGGATGTGGGCGAGGCGCCCCTCCGCCTCCAACTCGTGCCACTCCCCCGTCCGGTCCTGGTAGCGGACCTTGACCTTGTGGAAGCGCGGGCACTTCTCCCACTCCCGGGGAACCGAGAGGCACCCCTCCTCCAGCTTCACGGGCTCCTTCTTCTCCAGGACCTGGGGATTGACGATTTCGAAGGACGTCCCGTCCTCCCGCCCCACCAGCGCGACCCGAAGCGCCTCGCCCACCTGGTTGGCGGCGATGCCGATGCCCTCGGCTTCCTTCATGGACTCGGCCATCTGCTCCAGGAGCGTCTGGAGGGCGGGACCGAAGTCCGTCACGGGCTTCGTGGGAGAGGTCAGGACCTTGTTGGGCCAGATAACGATTTCGCGAGCCATGGGCGCAATCTGCCATGTGCGCCCCACCTTCGCCGCGCCATTCCGCATGCCCCCGGAACGAGGGGCCCTGGCCAGCCCCGGCATCGAACCCGCCAGGGCACTCGCCTCAAGGGAGGACCTCCTCCCAGCGCGGAGGTCCCCAGGTCTGCTAGACCTCGCCGCCATGCACCCGCACGCTCAGCTCCTCAACGACTTCTACTCGGCGTTCCAGCGCCGCGACGCGCAGGCCATGAACGCCTGCTACCACCCTGATGTGGAGTTCACCGACGAGGTCTTCGTCGGCCTGCGCCACGCCGGCACCACGGGCATGTGGAGCATGCTCTGCGAGCGGGGCAAGGACCTGGAGCTCACCTTCCGCGACATCCAGGCCGATGACCGCTCCGGCCGCGCCCACTGGGACGCGAACTACACCTTCTCCACCACCGGCCGGAAGGTCCTCAACCGCATCGACGCGGAGTTCGAGTTCCGCGACGGCAAGATTGTCCGCCACCGTGACCGCTTCGACTTCTGGGCCTGGTCTCGGCAGGCGCTCGGCCCCGCGGGGCTGGTGCTCGGATGGACGCCCCTCCTGCGAAACCAGGTCCGCGCCCAGGCCAGGAAGACGCTCGACAAGTACATGCGCGAGCGGGGCACCGCCGCCCCCTGACCCGGCCAACACACAGGCCCGGTTCTGGAAGTCCCCGGCGCGCCCGCTCGACTCAGGGCGCGCGGCTCACCGCCGGGGGCCGCAGCGGCGCGACGTCGGGCGCCACCCAGGCCGCCCTCGCCTCGGCGGAGTCGAGCGTCTGCTTCTGGTAGTGCCTCGCCAGGAGCTTCGCGTCCATCAGGTGTGGATTCGCCTCCAGCAGCTGCTCGAGCGACCGGGCCGCGGGGGTGAGCTCCATCGCGACGTGGACCAGCTCCATCCAGGCCCGGGTGAGGGTCTCGTGGTACTTGCCCGTGGCCCCGAGCGCGGCCGCGTAGTTCTGGATGAGCGTCCGCACCCGCCGCAGCCCGCGGTCGAACCCCTGCTCCTCACGCAGGCAGCACCAGGCCAACCTCAGGTGGTCGCGGTGCCCGAAGCGCTCCCCCGGATACGTGGCCGAGGCCACCGCCGCCACGAAGGCCGCGTCTTCCAGCTGATTCCAATCCCCGCTCATGTCGACCGTGTCCTCGTCCGCCTTCTCTTCGGGCCCTCGGACGGGCGCTCCTCCCGGTCCACCTCCGCGATGGACTCGAGTCCCGTCCGCAAACTCTCCACGTCCTCTTCCCCCAACTGTCCCAACACCACCGCCTCCAGGGCCTCCAGGCGCCGATGCACCCGCGTCGCCAAGGTCCTCCCCGGCCCCGTCAGGGAGACCTGGAACGAGCGCCGGTCCTCCGGCCGCGCCTCCCGCTTCACCAACCGCTTCGCCTCCAGCCGGTCCATGTAGCTGGTCAACGTGGAGCGCTTGTGCCCGAAGGCCGCGTGCAGCTCGCTCAACGACGTGTCTCCCGCCTCCACCAGGTACGCCAGCAAGTGGGCCTCCCCCTGCGAGAGCCCCAGGGGAGGCACCGCCCCCTCCAGGAACAGGCCGATGCGATGCGTGGCCCGGTGGACCTCCAGAACGAATCTGAGCCGCTTCATGATGCCCGCGCAACAATCATTCCGCTTTCGGAATTTCCGAAATCGGAGCGAATGCCCGCCTCCGGGCCGCACCGGTAGCCATTCGAGGCGCATGGAGCTCCACCGCGCGCCAGGGGCCAAAGCGTCGGAAGCCCGCACTGGCGGAAAGGGGTGGCGCGCTGGGCGCACTCCTCGCGCGACCCAGGACTCGGCCCGCGCTCACTCGAAGACCCTCACCGCGGCGACCACCCACCGCGGGAGGCTCCTCCGTCCCCCAGGGCTCAGGGCGTGGGGGCCTTGGCTCCGGCCGCCTTGGGCGGCGGGCCTCGATACGCGAGGAGCGTGTAGTACGAGCCCGTCGCGTACCCCGGCAGCTTCTTCGGGTTGAAGGAACTGGTGCTCGACACCGTACCGCCCACGTAGCCCGCCGGCATCTCCACCAGCTTCAGCGCGCACCCGGCGAGCACCAACCCCGCGACGGGGACGTCGTTCGACACCACGTTGCAGGTGCCCGTGGCCGCGAAGGTCCCCTCCGGGAGGACGAAGCGCATGTGGGCCGGCACCTGGTTCCCCGGCGCCAGCGGCGTGCCCGGGGTGATTCGCAGACAGGCCGTGGCGGTGCCCACGCTCTTCTGCCCCAGGTCCACCCACTTGCCATCCTGCTCGCGAGCACGTGGCACATAGATGCCCGCGCCCAGCTTCACCGTCGCCTCGAAGGGCGCCGCCGCGCAGGCCGCCGCATCCGCGGGCTTCGTCGCATCCTCCTGCGTGCGGAACTGGAAGACCTCCGACTCCGCCCGCGCCTCGAACGCACCCGCGAACAACAACGCCACCACTGCGTCGTGCCACCGCGCCATCGACACCTCCGTCGAGAGTCCACCCTCCTCGCGCGCCAGGTCCCTCCCCACCCGGCGCGCCAGGACGGCTACTGCCAGGACAGCGTGTACTCGGCGTCGAGCGGCCCCGTCTTCTTGCCGCTCACGCGCACCTGCTTGCCACCGACGGCCTCGATGACCGCCTGGAGCACGCCCTCGTGATAGGCCGGCGTCATGAAGTCGCGCTTCATGGTGAAGACACCACTGGTGTCCCCCGTCCACGTCACGCCACGCTCACCGTAGCTCACCGCCGCCTTGTAGCCCGAGTGCAGGTTGCCCAACATCCGCTTCGGACTGTTCGACGCCAGCAGGAGCAACGTCTTGCCCGCCGCCGAGGACAGGAAGTCCGCCGTCGCCTGCACGCCCATCCGCCGCAGCGCCGCGTCGAAGCCACCCAACTGGGGCCCCATCACCTGCGCCGCCGTGAAGGCCAGCCTCAGGTACGCCTCCACCGGGTAGTTGAAGAAATCGGTGTACTTCTTTTCTCCCGCAGCGGCGAGGCAACGCTGCACCGCGGCCTCGCCACCGAGCACCCTGACCGCGCCAAGTACGCCATTGAAGAACAGTCCTCGCGCGGTGTCGTCGCGCGTCGCCAACGAGACGCGCTCCTCCAGCTCTCGTGCGAGTTGGGGTTCGAGCACGTCCAACTTCTGAGCCATGTCTGCCATCAAACGGTGTCTCCATGGGGGGAAGGAGGCACCCGAAGTCTACAACCGGATGAGCTGCGCGCCGTAGTGGATGTTCGCGCCAACGGCCGCCACCAACACGATGTCCCCTCCCCCGAGGCGAACCCTCCCTCCCGCCAGGTCCTCCGCCAGCAGGATGAGCATCCCCGCGGCCGACGTATTGCCATACAAGTCGACATTGCAGGCCACCGCCTCCACAGGGAGTCCCGCGCGCGCCACGAACGCGTCCATCACCCGCTTGTTCGGTTGATGAAAGTAGTACCGCTTCACCTCACCTTTCAGGTCGGGTCGAGGACTCAACACCGCGTCCAGGCACTTCTGCATGTACTCCGGATAGCTGCGCGCCACGCGGAAGCCATCCACCACGAAGGCCATGTCCGCCGGCCGCGAGCGCCCCGGCTGGTAGGGCAGCTTCAACGTCCCGCCGCCCTTGCGGATGACCAGGTCCCCGTGCGCGTTGCCAGAGAACGAGGCCAGGATGCCCGCCCCGCCTGGCGCGTCCTCCTTCGTCTGGAGCACCACCGCGCCCGCCCCGTCCCCGAACACGTACATGGACAGATAGCCCTGCAGCGTCTTCGCCCGCCCGGGGCCCGGTGGCAGCTCGTCCTGGTACACTTCCCGGTTCACCAGCGGCGAGGTGAAGGCCGACGCCACCACCGCCACCGTGCGGAAGCGGCCCCCGTCCATCATCTTCTTCACCAGGTCCAACACGTACGTCGTGCCGCCGCAGCCATCATCCACCAGCAGCGCGAACGCGTCCTCGCGCAGCCCCAGCCGCTGGTGCACCGCCATGGCGTCGTGGTTGAAATGCGGCGCGTCCGGCGTGCACGTCACGACGAAGAGCGCGTCGAGCTCCCTCGCGTCCACGCCCGAGCTCTCGAGCGCCTTGCGCAGCGCCACCTCACACATGTCCGTGTTCGTCGCGGGGTAGTAGTGGCCGTCGTCCTCCGGCGGAGGCACCGCGCGCCCCGTCGCCTCGTCGAAGTCCCACAAGAACCGCCGCTCACGGATGCCCAGCTTCTCCTCGATGCGCTCCGCCGGCCACCCGGGGATGGCCCTGGCGATGCGCGCGTTGCTCACCCGACGCGATGGAACAAATGCTCCGGCACCGACGACACAGACATTGGGTGTCATTTCATGGCCTCGTTTTTTCACAGCCACGCCGGATGGGAGGGATTCCCTGGCCCGCTGCATCGAGCAGGATTCACGCCAGATACGAAGCCCTTGAAATGACGGCCTGCCAACCCGTAAGCCGCTTCACTCTTGAAGAGCCTCTCGCCATCGAGCCATCACAACCCTCTGGATTCACACGGAGGACCGTGGCGCTTCATAAATGAAGCGGCTTGCTGCGGAATTGAAGCAGCTCCGGCGATACATTGACTTCGAGTGCGGAGCCGCTCCACTCGACGAGGCCTCCTCGAGACCGGTAACGCCAGGGTTGCGAGTGATTGCGCACTCCGAGTGCCGAGACATCTTGGACCCATGGCACTGGACACGCCAGGGGCCCCGCGGGTTCCCGGCTGGGGCTCGGGGATTTCCCGGATACTTCCCGGGGTGCTCGGGACCGTGCCAGTGTGCGCCTCCGAAAGGCGTCGCGGGACCGCGCACTCCCAGAGCGGGTGCCCGGTCGACGAATGGGTCGTGCCCTCGCTCGAGTCCATCCCCCGCCGCTGGCAGCCCGTCCTCCGGCTGGTGCTCTTCACGGCCGCATATGCGCTGGGAGCACGGCTGGGCGCGGTGCTGGCGTTTCCTCCCGAGCGCGTCTCCGCCATGTGGCCGTCCAGTGGCGTGGCGCTCGCGGGGCTGCTGCTCACGCGGCACCGTGAGTGGCCCGCACTCGTGCTGGCCGCCATCCTGGTCGAACCCTTCGCGGTGGGCTCCGCCCACGGGCCCGTCACCTCCACCGGCTTCGTCATCGCCGCGGGCAACCTGCTGGAGGCCATGGTCGGAGCGCTGATGCTGCGCCGGGTGGTCCGCTTCCACCCGTCGATGGACCGCGTGCGCGATGTGCTGGGACTGGTGGGGCTGGGCGCCCTGGGCGCCACCCTGCTCAGCGCGAGCCTGGGCATGAGCATGCTGCTGTCCGAGCAGCGCCTTTCCCCCCAGGACTTCTGGCCGTCGTGGCGGGTATTCTGGGTGGGCAACGCCATGGGCGTGCTGCTCGTCGCGCCCCTGCTGCTCACCTGGACGGCGCGGGGGACCAGCGGCTGGAACCGGCAGCGACGACTGGAGCTGATGGCGCTCCTGCTGCTGCTCGGCGTGGCCACCCACTGGGTGTTCCGCATGCCGCCGTCGGCCGCGCCTCCCGCCACCTTCCATCCGGTGACGTACCTGACGTTCCCGTTCCTGCTGTGGGCCGCCCTGCGCTTCGAGGCCCGGGGCATCACCATGGCCGCCGCGGTGATGTCCTCGCTGTCCCTGCTGCACACCGCCCTGGGCAACGGCCCGTTCGCCCAGTTCGCGTGGCACAACGACAGCCTCACCTTCCTCCAGTCCTTCCTCGCCGTGGCCAGCGTGTCCGGACTGCTGCTCGCCAGCGCCCTCAGTGAGCGACGCCGCGCCCAGGAGGAGGTCAGCCACCTCAACCAGGAGCTGCGTCAGTCGCTGCAGACCCTCGCCGCCACCCAGGCCACCCTGGTGCAGCGCGAGCGCATGGCCGCGCTCGGCGAGCTGAGCGCTACCGTGGCCCACGAGGTCCGCAATCCGCTGGGCGCCATCTCCAACGCGCTCGCCGCCATCCGACGCCTGACGCCCCAGATGGCCACCGGCCCCACTGGCTCCCTGATGGACATCATGGACGAGGAGGTCGAACGACTGGCCCTGCTCGTCAATGACCTGCTCGACTTCACCCGCCCCGTCGAGCCCCGGCTGCGAAGTCAGTCACTCGGGCCCGTGGTGGAGGGCGCGCTCGTGGCGTCGCTGCGCTCGGGGGGCTCGGGCATCAACGTGTCGCGAGATTTGGACGAGACGCTGCCGCCCATCGCGCTCGACGCGCACCTGCTCCACGTGGCGCTCACCAACCTGTTCACCAACGCCGTGCAGGCCATGCCGGCCGGTGGCAGCCTGGTCACCCGCATCGAGACGGATGTCCGCTCGGGCACGCCTCACGCCCGGCTCACCATCTCCGACACCGGGCATGGGATGACGAACGAGCTGCAACAGCGCATCTTCGAGCCGTTCTTCACCACGCGCGCCAGTGGCACCGGGCTGGGGCTCGCCATCGTCCGACGCATCGTCGATGGTCACCACGGCGAGGTCATCGTGCACAGCACCGTCGGCCAGGGCACCACCTTCACCGTGTGGTTGCCCTACGCGGGAGAGATTCGCGCCGTGGCTTGAACGTGCTGCGCTCGCGCAGCCCGGGGCGTTCGAGGTCACGCCTCCTGGGTTGCCGAACACGGGCACCGCGCTCGACGGTGCCCGTGAGGACTGCTCCGGACTCAGAACGGGATGTTGTCGTCGTCGTTGGGCGGCGGGACATCGTCCTGGTAGCCACCACCACCGCGGCCACCGAAGCTGTCGCCACCACCACGACCGCCGCCGTAGCCGCCACCCTCGCTGCCACCGCCGCCGCCCTGCTGACGCGCCATCTCCGCCTCGATGGCGGAGAGCAGCTGGCGCTCCTTGTCGTGCCAGCGCGACTTGCTCGGGTCGTTCAGCGAACGGCGCGCACCATTCGCGTAGAACTCCAGGTCCTGCATGCTCGCTCCCGAGACGGGCGCGCCCTTGCTGCGGCCGTAGTTCGGGAACACCATTCCGTCCCCGCCACCACCGCCACCACCCGCGCTCGGCGCCGACCGACGGGGCGCCGCGGAGGCCGCGTCCGGCGTCGAGCCAATGGACAACTCTCCCATCCGCAGCGTGAAGCCTTCCTCGCTCCTGAACGCCGTGCCCACGCGCACCTGCTCCACGCGACCATCGGGGCGCCGCACCGCCACCGTGACTGGATAGCCTTGCTCACTCATGGCGCCCGAATCCCATCCCTCCCCCCAACCTGTCAACGGCGGCGCGATCACCCTGTCCGCCAGCCACATGCCCGCCTGGTGAACGCTCTCCCACCTCCGCGCCCCATGCACCTGCTCGCCGGCTGAACACCCATCCCCGCGCACCTCGGACACCCTCCTCGGGTTGGAGGCCGCCGTCGCGATGGCGGACCTCCACCTCGCGCCTCCATGGGCCCGCGGCCGTCAGTACTCCAGGCTCCGGTGAGGCAGGCTCAGGCGGGGCTCTGGCTTCGGCGCGTACGGGGTGGGCGCGGCGGCAGCGACCTCGGTGCGTCGTGAACCGTGACGAGGTCGGAGAGGACCGGGCTGGCCCTGTCGTGGGACGGCCGCAGGGAGGGAGCGCCTTTCGCTCTCGGGCTTCTCGCCCTCGACAGCGCTGGCATGCTCGGGACACACGCCTCGCGTGGCGGCTCAGCCGAAGCGCCGCTCGAAGCCGTGAAACAGGGCTCCCCTCTCGAGGAGCCCGTCACCAGCAGCTTGTGCCGAAGCCGCGAGACGTCCGCGGCGGGACTTCAGACCAGCGACGCCTGAGCGCCCCTGCCGCCCTTCTTGCGACCGCGCTTGCCCTTCGCCGGCTGGGCCTCGCGCAGCGCCTTGCTCGCCGCACGACCGCGCGGCAGCTTCACGTCCTGCACCGACTGCGGCTTCGCGTCATCCACCCACGCGGTCGGCCGACGGTCCGTGCGCATCAGCAGCCGCAGCTTCTGGTAGTGCGCCGAGCAGTAGCCCTTGGAACGGCTGGGACGCTTGCACCCGATGATGGCGCACGAGCGAGAACCCTCCGCCACCCGGGCCCGCGTCGCCGCGCCCTTCGTCGCCACCAACGGCAACTCCACCTGCGCCGCCGGCTTACGGCCCGGCTTGCGGCCCCGCTTCGCCGCGGGCGCCGGCAACACCGACGACTGCCGCGCCGCCACCGGCCGCACGCCAGCGACCGCACCCAGACGGCTCGTCAGCGGCGCCAGCCGGAAGGTCACCGAGCGCAGCATGTCCAGGGCCTCGAGGCCCTCTTCCAACCGGCTCACCGCCTGCTGCAAGGGCACGAGCTGAGTCTGCAACTCGCGCCGGAACATCTCTCCAAGCTCATTCGCAATGGACATGTGACGGGAGGATATACGCCGTCCTGGGTTCTCGGCGGGAAATCCGCTGCACGGCACGCGCCAAGCGTCGTCTCCGAGCGGATTTTCGCCTCCGGCCCCTCCAGGAGGTCCTGCTCCGAGCGAAAACCTCCGACTCCAGGGCCTGCTGAAACGTCTCCCTGAAACAGTTTCAGCCCTGGGCGCAGGTCAATGGCTCGGGCCGCGGCGTCACCGGGTCCACCTTGCGCACCGACGTCGGCAGCTCGAACAGCGAGGCTCCCGCCCTGGGGCAGCCCCCCGCCAACGACGCGAGCGCCCAGACCAACAACACCGTCAGCACCACCGGGTGACCCACGACACGTGCCTCCTCAGGCTCGGATACCCACCCAGAACGCGGCGGACCGTATTCCTTGGCCTCCTGGGGATACGAACGAGCCTGACCAAAGGGTCTGACTCACCCTGGAGGGAGGGGGAGCGAGCGGCCCCGGCCCCCGCGCGGCCACTCCGGGTGTTAAAGGAGGCCCAACATGACTTTGGCCCCTCCTCCCGTCCGCTTCCGAGGCACCGACTCCTACCTCACCCACGAGGGCCTGCAGGCCGCCGTCAATTGTGCCCTCACGCTCCAGCGCCCCCTGTTGGTGAAGGGTGAGCCGGGTACCGGCAAGACGCTCCTCGCGGAGGCCATCGCCGAGGCCCTGGGACTGAAGCTGCTCACCTGGCACGTCAAGAGCACCACGCGCGCACAGGACGGCCTGTACGTCTACGACACCGTGCAGCGCCTGTATGACTCGCGCTTCGGTGACGGCGACGTGAAGGACATCCGGCGATACATCCGCATGGGCCCCCTGGGCGAGGCCTTCGCGTCCCCCGAGCGCGTCGTGCTGCTCATCGACGAGGTCGACAAGGCGGACCTGGAGTTCCCCAATGACTTGCTCCACGAGCTGGACCGGATGCGCTTCCGCGTCACCGAGACCAACGACGAGGTGGCCGCGAAGCACCGCCCCATCGTGGTGATTACGTCCAACAACGAGAAGGAGCTGCCGGACGCGTTCCTGCGCCGGTGCGTGTTCCACTTCATCGACTTCCCGGACGCGGAGCTCATGCGCCGCATCGTCGACGTGCACCACCCGGGGCTCGACACCGCGCTCGCGGAGCAGGCCCTCAAGGTGTTCTACGAGCTGCGCGCCCTCTCCCGCCTGCGCAAGCGGCCCTCCACCAGCGAGCTCATCGACTGGATTACCGTGCTCAAGGCGCAGGGCGTGACGGACTTGAAGCTGGATGAGCAGCTTCCGTTCCTCGGGGCGCTCCTGAAGAAGGAGCAGGACCTGGTCTCCGTGGCGGAGGCCTTCGGGCGCGGCCGGCGCACGCGCGCCTGAGCCTGGAGACGGCATGTTCCTGCCATTCTTCTACGAGCTGCGGCGACGAGGCGTGAAGGTGGGCGCGCAGGAGGCGCTCGCCCTGGCCGGCGCGCTGAAGGCGGGGCTCCACGACAGCAGCCTCGACGGCTTCTACCACGTGGGCCGCGCGCTCCTCGTGCACTCGGAGACGCAGCTGGATGCGTTCGACCAGGCGTTCCTCGCGCACTTCCAGGGCGTGGAGACCGCGGGCCTGGAGCTGACACAGGAGCTGATGCAGTGGCTGGAGGACGCGCGCGAGCGGCCCCAGCTCACGCCCGAGGAGCAGGCGCTGCTCGAGGCGCTGGACCCGGAGGAGATCCGCCGCCTGTTCGAGGAGCGCTTGCGCGAGCAGAAGGAGCGCCACGACGGCGGCAACCGGTGGATTGGCACCGGGGGCACGTCGCCGTTCGGCAACAACGGGTTCTCGCGCGGCGGCATGCGCGTGGGCGGCAAGGCCGGCGGCAAGCAGGGCATGGCGCTGATGCAGGCGGGGGCTCGCAAGTACGCGGGCTACCGCGATGACCTGGTGCTCGACACGCGGCAGCTGGCCGTGGCGCTGCGCAAGCTGCGCGCGTTCGCTCGCGAGGGCGTGGCCGAAGAGCTGGACGTGGACGAGAGCATCTCCGCCACCGCGCGCAACGCGGGCGAGCTGGAGGTGGTGACGCGTCCTCCGCGCAGGCCCAACACGCGCGTGGTGCTGGCGATGGACGTGGGCGGCTCCATGGACCCGTACGCGGCCACCATGAGCCGGCTGTTCTCCGTGGCCAGCCAGGCGACGCACTTCAAGGAACTGCGAACGTATTACTTCCACAACTGCGTCTACGGAAAGCTCTACGCCACGCCCCAGCTCACCGGCGGCATGACGGTGCCGGAGCTGGTGGCGCAGGTGGGCAGACATCACAAGCTCATCATGGTGGGCGATGCCTCCATGGCCCCGTATGAGCTGGGCATCCGCACGGACGCGGAGGGGCGATACAAGGCGGACGGACTGGAAGGGCTGACGTGGCTGATGCAGCTGGCCCAGCACTTCGAGCGCAATGTGTGGCTCAACCCCGAGCCCATGGGCGCGTGGCGCACGGGCTCCATCGCCACCATCGCGCGCGTCTTCCCGATGTTCTCCCTCACCGTGGAGGGACTGGGTGAGGCCGTGGCCCATTTGACGCGGGGTCGCACGGTGAAGGGCGCGATGGCGCGGCGGTAGGTGAGTACAGACCCATTCGGGTCAGGTCATTTCCGCCTCGGACTGGCATTCCAGAAATGCCAGTCCATCGTACCGAAGTCGTAGTGTCTGCCTCTTGCGCGACACTCTCAATGGCAGTCACACTTGCGATGAGAGGGCTTTCCACGGCCCTCCACGCTGACTGCGTCATCGAGTCGAAGAGGGGGACACCATGGAGCATCGCGCGAGAACCGCGAATGGATTGCTGTTCCTGTTGTGCGTCATCTTATCGTCGGGTGCGTTCGCGCGCCCCTATGACTTCTTCGCCATCTATGAGCCCACCACGGGTTCCAGTTCGGCCAAGGTCATCCGACTCAAGCTGAATGAGAACGCCCTGCTTCCCGATGGCGGCGAGGGATATGCGCTCGACCGGCTCATCGTCCAGTTCGAACCGGATGGCGTCTCGATGAGCGCGACCTCGATCTTCAACCGGCTTCGATTCACCGTGGACCTCGGCTCACAGCAGACAACCACGGTCGTCCGCACCGAAGACATCGCGAAGCTGCCGGAGCGTGAGCACACCCTGGTGCGCTGGCGCGGAGATGACCAGCCGGACGCGGTCGTCGCCGTCAAGATTTCACTGCAGGCCATCTACTCGAGCGACTTCCTCTGCATGCAGGAGATGGAGCTCTTCCATCACGCCAAGCCGGGTCAGGCCGAAAGCAGCTCCAACTGGCCCATGACGAATCCACCATCAACCAAGGGCTCAGGCCAAGACAAGGGCTCAGGCCAAGAGAGAGACCCTGACAGAAAGGAGTTGGAGGGCCGCCGGTGGCTCCTCACCCAAGGAGGCATTCCCATTCTCTTCTCGTATTGCAAAACCTCTGCTGGAGCCAACCCGAACACTTTGACTGATTGGAGGGCCGCATACGAGTCACCGAAGAAGGCGGCAAACGCCCCCAAGCAGAAGGAGGAGAAGGAGGAGAAGGAGGAGAAGGAGGAGAAGAACCAAGCTGCCCAAGTGTCGCCCACTTTCTTGATGGGAGACCCCGATAAAGTGAAGAACGCGGACCGACTGCGTGAGGCGCACAAGCGCGAGCTGTCCGACCGCATCGTCGAGCAACTCAACAACCGATTCTCAAGCTTCGGTCGGACCGTCGTCACGGATACCGATGAGCCCTCCTATGACAACGTGCTCGTCCAGGTCGTGAGCAACTTCAAGTTCTCGGTCATCAAGAGCGCCGGTTCCCTGATGCTCATCGAGGAGTCCGGCGGAACGGTCGAGCGTCTCGCGAACCTCATCGACCAGGACTCCGATGTCTCGCTCTCACTCGATCGTCCGACCTGCCTCCAGCTCCCTCCGGCGGCGCTCATGAACAACCCCTGGGTGTTCGAGCTGGAGGTTCCCGATGGCAAGGACGGCAAGACGCGCAGAGCCAAGATCGACCTCGACTTCCACCACGGCTGCAACCGGCTGCTCCTGGTCCCGTGGAAGGACTTCCTCAACCAGCGCGTCACCTTTCGCGTCATCTATCGCGTGCTCGGCAACGAGGACATGGTCGTCTTCAAGGACTCCTTCTGGGTCTACAACCTGGGGCTCATCACCACGCTCCCTGTCGTCACGGAGATCGTCGCCGCCGCCCAGAAGGCTTCGGCCAGCGACGTCGAGGCGACCTCCAGCATCCCCGTCTCCTTCGCCTTTCCCGTGAACGACAAGAAGCTCCGCAACCCGGCGGTCGCGGTCACCTTTCCATTCACGTTGAGCGTCAATACGCGTGACTACCCGAATCTCGCCGACTACGTCGCCCTCGCACCTTCCGTCTCCATCATCGGCGGAGGAAACACTCCCGTGGACGAGGCCAACGAGCCACCTCCCACGACGAAGAGCGAGGAGAAGGACCAGGGCCCCAACTCGCGCGTGGGCATCGGAGTGGGCGTCAGTCTCTTCCGCGCCTTCTACTTCGGCTACACGTGGGCCCCCGAAGATGGCGGACGCTACGTGCTCGTCGGGATTTCAGTCCCCGAGCTCCTCCCGCTCTTCAAGAAGGCCCTGTGATGCGAACCCATCCTCGCCCTGGAGCGGGATGGCTGCTCCTCGTCGTCGCCCTGCTCGCGTCCTGCAACTCCAACGAGCCCTACTTCATCGCTCCCGGCATTACGTCTCCTCAGCCCTCCAAGCCCGCGAGGACAACGCTCACCCTCGCTTGCGAGGCTCCGCCCCGGAGGCTCTTCATCCCCGAGAAGACCGGTGTGAGGTGGTTCGGGCCCATGAAGGCGCGTGTCATCCTGGAGACCCGGACCACTACGAATGCGGAACAAAAGCCCCTCCCCGCCTATCTCGAGTGCATCCCCCCTGTGCCCTGCGAGCTCACGGCCCCCAAGGACTCTGTCCTGGAGCTGAGCGTCGGCAAGCTGGAGAGCACCACGCATGAGTGGGGCATGATCTGCCTCTGTAAAGGTGGCGAGTGCCCCCCGGATTGCGTCAATGGGAAGAGCCGTATCGATGTGCGAGTGAGCTGCCCGGCGACTCGCTTCGCCCTCTACGAGAAGTACGGGCGCATCTCCGCACCGCTCCCCGCGCACCTCCCACTGGACATCACCTGCAGACCTTCACCCGAGGACTCCACGAAGCTCGACTGCAACCCCATCCTCGTCTCGCTGGACAAGGGGCCGCTCACCGTCGCCGGTGCGCTCCGACTCGCGAAGGAGCCCAACGACGTCCAGGCCAACGACGTGCTGGTCTTCAAGGCCACTCCTGACGCCAAGGGGAAGGACCAGGACGTGCACCTCTGCCTCCACGGCACCTGCTCGAATCCCGCGTACTTCCTTCCGCTGCGCGTTGACTTCGAGCCCGTCACACCGGTCCCACCCAGGCCCTGAGCCACGGGTGCACACGACACCGCAACACAACGTCGTGCGCGACCTCCTCGGAGCCAGCCCCACCCACTGCCACATCCCGTGTGACACGGGCGGGGCTCAAACCGTCGGGCCTCCTCTCAAGGGCCAGAAAATCCAGGGGCTCGTGGACTGCCGGACGGCGAGCGGGCGGGCGGCGTCCTTTCGTGCGGCGCACCGGCGCGAGTTCCGGCATGGTGCGCCCCACGATTCGCCGGAAGCTCGAGGACCTTATGACCACCGATACGCAGGACCTGCTGAGCATCAACACCATCCGCACCCTGGCCATGGATGCGGTCCAGCAAGCCCACTCGGGTCACCCGGGGGCCCCCATGTCCCTGGCCCCCGTCGCCTACCAGCTCTGGCAACAGGAGCTCCGGTACGACCCGTCCCACCCCATCTGGCCGGACCGCGACCGCTTCATCCTCTCCAACGGCCACGCGTCCATGCTCCTGTACGCCCTGCTCCACCTGGCCGGCGTCAAGCGCGTCACCCGCGACTACAAGGTCGAGGACACCCTCAGCGTCTCGCTCGAGGACATCCAGAAGTTCCGCCAGCTCGACTCGTCCACCCCCGGCCACCCCGAATACCGGTGGACCAGCGGCGTGGAGACCACCACCGGCCCCCTGGGCCAGGGCGTCGCCAACAGCGTGGGCATGGCCATCGCCAGCCGCTGGATGGGCGAGCACTTCAACAAGCCCGGCTTCGACATGTTCACCCATGACGTCTACGCCATCTGCGGCGACGGAGACCTCATGGAAGGTGTCGCCTCGGAGGCCGCGTCCATCGCCGGCCACCTCAAGCTCTCCAACCTCTGCTGGCTCTACGACTCCAACCACATCTCCATCGACGGCAGCACCGACCTCGCCTTCACCGAGGACGTGGGCAAGCGCTTCGAGGGCTACGGCTGGCGCGTCATCCACGTCCCCGACGCCAATGACCTCACCGTCCTGGGTGAGGCGCTCCACACCTTCAAGACGCTGCGCAACAACCAGCCCACCCTCATCGTCGTCACCACCCAGATTGCCTACGGCGCCCCCAAGCTCCAGGGCTCCTCCAAGGCCCACGGCGAGCCGCTCGGGGACGAGGAGATCAAGGGCACCAAGCGCAACTACGGCTGGCCCGAGGACGCGAAGTTCCTGGTCCCCGACGGCGTGCGCGAGCGCTTCCAGCAGCGCGTGGGCGCCCGCGGCAAGCAGCTGCGCGAGGCGTGGGACGCGCGCTTCGTCGAGTACCAGAAGCAGTTCCCCGAGCTCGCCGATGAGCTGACGCGCATGCAGCGCCGTGAGACGCCCAAGGGCTGGGACTCCGAGCTGCCGACGTTCCCCGCCGACGCCAAGGGCATGGCCACCCGCGAGTCCAGCGGCAAGGTGCTCAACGCCGTCGCCAAGAACTACCCGTGGCTGGTGGGCGGCTCGGCCGACCTGAACCCGTCCACGAAGACGTACATCACCACGTCCGAGTCCATGAAGCCCGGCGAGTACAAGGGCCGCAACATCCACTTCGGCGTGCGCGAGCACGCGATGGGCTCCATCGTCAACGGCCTGTGCCTCAGCAAGGTGCGCGGCTACGGCGCCACGTTCCTCATCTTCAGTGAGTACGAGCGCCCCGCCATCCGCCTGTCCTCCCTGATGGAGCTGCCCGCGCTCCACATCTTCACCCACGACTCCATCGGCCTGGGCGAGGACGGCCCCACCCACCAGCCCGTGGAGCAGCTGGCCAGCCTGCGCGCGATTCCCGGCCTCATCGTCCTGCGCCCCGGCGACGCCAACGAGGTCACCGAGGCGTGGCGGGTCATCGGCCAGCAGAAGAGCCACCCCGTGGTGCTGGTGCTCACGCGCCAGGCGGTGCCCACGCTGGACCGCTCGAAGTACGGCGCGGCCTCCGGTGTGGCCAAGGGCGGCTACGTGCTGGCGGACGCGGCGGGCGGCAAGCCGGAGGTGGTGCTCATCGGCACGGGCAGCGAGGTGCAGCTGTGCCTGGACGCGCACGACAAGCTCACCGCCGAGGGCATCGCCTCGCGCGTGGTGAGCCTGCCGTCGTGGGAGCTGTTCGAGCAGCAGTCGCAGGAGTACCGCGACAGCGTGCTGCCGCCGGGCGTGCGCGCCCGCGTCGCCGTGGAGAAGGGCGCCGCCTTCGGGTGGGAGCGCTGGGTGGGCTTCCAGGGCGGCATCGTCGCCATGCGCAGCTTCGGCGCGTCCGCGCCCATCAAGGCGCTCCAGCAGAAGTTCGGATTCACCGTGGACAACGTGGTGAAGGTGGCCAAGGACACGCTCGCCAAGAACAAGGCGTGAGCCACCGCGCGCCCCACGCGCGCCGCTGAAGAAACGAAGGGCCCGGACCATCCCCCAACGGTCCGGGCCCTTCTTGCTTCTGTCCCTCGGTACCGCATCAAGAATGGGGCTCGGACCATCCCCCAACAGTCCGAGCTCCCGCTGCCCCCCTTAAAGAGGGGCGCTCCCACAAGAAAAGGCTCCCGAACCATCCCCCAACGATTCGGGGAGCCCGAGGGCTGGCTCCCCCTATGTCGGAGCCGCCCGTTCAAAGTCTTCGACTGCCGTCCCCCGTCCCCCCGTGCGGCCCGCGTGCCACGGTCCCGCCGACGCCCTGTCTTCATTTCCATCCCGCCGAGACTTCGACTCCTCTCGTCCGCCTCCGGTTCCATGTCCCGAAGGAGGACGCCCGCCGCGAACCCTTTCGCCCCTTCCGTCCCCTCACGGAGGAAGGCTCGCGGCGAGGCCTCTCGTGCGACACCCGGCCCCACCGGGTGGTGCTCCCGTGCTGCCCGCGTCCGTGTCGCGGCGGCTTTGCCTCCGCCGCGCCAGGCCATGCGGTGTGGATGAATCAGGCGGCGATGATGCGCGGCGGGAGCACGGGCGTGCTGACGCGCTCCATCTCCTTGAGCATCTTCTCGAACTCGGTGTTCGCGATGCCCGTCTCGCCCTTGGCCAGCGCGTCCGAGGCGTACTTCCCGTAGAGGTCCACGACCTTCTTCGCCTCGGGAGAGAGGCGGTCGTAGTTCTGCATCGCCCACTTCTGGAAGTCCGCGTGCTCGACGCCCGCGCCCTGCCCGTCGAAGTCACCCGCGCCCTGGTTGATGGCGCTGGTCAGGTCCTTGGCGGAGATCTTGCCGCTCTTGCCGTCCAGGCCCTCGAGCGCGGTGCGCATGGAGTCGTCGCGGAACGTCTTGTGCTGGGACGCCTCCTTCACCGCCGCGTCCAGCTCGGCCTTGTCGAGGCCACCGGTGCCCGACTTCATGGCGTGCTGCTGGAACGTCTCCAGCACCTTCTGCGCCTCGGGCGTCATGCGGTCCTTGTTCTTCTCCGCCCACTTCTGGACCTCGGCCAGCTCCTTGGGCGTGGCGCGGCCACCGTCGGACACGCCCTTCTGGATGGCGCCCAGCATGTCCTCGCCAGAGATGGGGCCGTTCTCCTTGTCCAGCTCCCCCATCGCCTTCCGGGCGCTCACGTCGCCGACCTTCTTGAAGTCGTTGAGCATCTTGTCCATCTCGCCGCGGGTCAGGTCCTTGTCACCAGAGGCCATCGCCTTCTTGGCGTGCTTCTCGAACTTGCCCAGCACTTCCTTGGCCTCGGGCGACAGCTTGTCCTGGTTCTTCTTCGCCCAGTCCTGGAAGGCCTTCAGCTCGTCGCCGGTGTTGTTGTCGCGGTCCTTCACGCCGCGCTCGATGGCGCGCGACATCTGCTCACCGGAGATGGGCTTGGGCATGGCGTCGAGCTTCGCCACCTGCTTCTCGGCGCTCTTGTCGCCGATGCCCCTCATGTCCTTCATCATGTCCCGCCAGTCGCCCTCCTTGTGACCGTTGGCCTGGCGCTCGGCGGCGAACTTGGAGAAGCGGTCCATCACCTGCTTGGCCTCGGGCGTGAGGCGGGACTGGTTCTTCTCCGCCCACTCCGAGAAGGCGCGGTACTCACCGCGCGCCGCGTTGCCGTCGTGGTCCCCCGTGCCACGGCGGATGGCCTCGGTGAGCTGGTCCGCGGTGATGGGGCCCTTGGTCTTGTCCAGCTTGTTCGTCTCGCGCAGCGCCCCCGTGTCCAGCGGGCTCCACTCGTTGGGCAGCGGGCGGTTGGCGACACCACCGCGAGCACCCGCGTCGAAGCTGTCACGCCCCGCCCCCGCGCGGCCGTTCTGGACCTGCTGCTTCATCACGTTGCGAAGGTCCTTGAGGAGCTTGTGCTCACGCTCCAGGACGCGCTCGAGCTTGCCTTCGAGCTTCTCCAGCTTCGCCTCGGTGCGGTTGAGCTTCTGCAGCGCGGGCTTGAACGTGGTAGCGATGGTCATTTGGGGTCTCCGTCGTGAACCGTGGTGAGCACCCCTATTGCGCGTCCCGTGCCACAGACGCCTACCTTCACTTCTTCTTTATTTTCAGGGAGTTACGGAGCACCTGGGTGGAGGTGGGGGGTGGTGACACCTGTCACCACCGGTGACAACAGTCACCAGGTGGAGGCCCTTGGGGTGGTGACTGGAGTCACCGGATCCTCGCCCTGCATGTCAAAGAGCCGCATCCGCCCCCCGTGTCCCGGGGCGCACAAGACATACGGACGACCCTGGAAAGCAGTTTCATGGCCCAGGCGTCGGGCGTCCTTCACAGGCCGCCGCGCAGCTCCGCCTCGCTCCACAGCGCGCCGTCCCGCTCGCGGAGCAGGAACGCGAGCCGGCCCTGGTGGAAGCCCCGCACGGGCGCCTCGGGGTCCGGGAAGCCCGTGGGGAGACGCCAGTCCGGTGGGCTCGTGCCGACGAGGGGAATGGAGCGCTCGCGGCGCAAGTCGCCGACCTCGTGGTCCGTGAGCGGACGCACGCGCGCCCAGGGGAGCAGCTCGCGGCCTGTCGCCAGCACTCGCGCTCCGGGCTCGGGGTCGGTCCAGGGTCCGATTCGTGTGCGGCTCAACGTGGACAGGTGCGCGCCACAACCGAGTGCCCGGCCGAGGTCGCGCGCGAGGGAGCGCACGTAGTAGCCGCCGCGGCATGTCATCGACAGGCGGCTGGTGCGGGGCAGGTCGTGCGACAGCCAGTTCGCGGAGTGGAGGTACACGCGCGAGGGTGGCAGCTCCACCACTTCGCCCCGGTGCGCCTTGCGATACGCGGGCTCTCCGCCGACCTTCTTGGCGCTCGTCGCGGGAGGGACCTGCTCCCGCCAGCCGAGGAACGGGGCGAGCGCGGCGTCCAGCATCCCAGGCGTCAGGGGTGAGGTGTCCCCCTGGAGGACGGGGCGGCCGTGCAGGTCTCCCGTGTCCATCTCCGTGCCCCAGATGACGTCCGCTTCGTAGGTCTTGGGCACGACGTGCAGCAGCTCGAACAGGCGCGTGGACTGGCCCACGAGGATGAGCAGCAGCCCTTGCGCGAACGGGTCCAGCGTGCCGCCGTGACACACGGGCACGCGCTTGCCGGGGACGGCCCGCGTCTCCTCGAGGAACGACTGCACCACCGAGAAGCTGGTGGGGCCCACCGGTTTGTGCACGCGATAGAGCCCCGGCGTCATGACACGTCCCTGCACGGGGGATTGCGCTGGCGCGGAGTGAGGGCTGACACGCTGGGAGACCTGTGAGGGCCAGCAGCATCGCGCCTGCTGGTGGGGTGTGTCACCGGAGAACAGCGCTCCGACGGTGGCTGAGCCTCACACGTCATCGTCGGAGGCGTCGTCATCGTCCTCCTCCGTGCGCCCCTCCACCTGCGTGGCTCCGTCCTTCTTCACCAGGTACACGGGCTCGCAGCGCGTGGCGCTCGCCACCGTGCGCGCGAGCAACTCCGCGTGCGTCGTCACCCAGACTTGCGACGTCTTCGACGCCTTCGCGAGCAGTCGTCCCAGCGGCTCCAGCAGGTCCGGGTGCAGGCTCGTCTCCGGCTCGTTGAGCGCGAGGAACGCGGGAGGACGCGGACTGAGCAGTGCGGCCAGCAGGCAGAGGTAGCGCAGCGTGCCGTCGGACAGCTCGGCCGCGGCCATGGGACGATTCAGCCCGGGCATGTGCAGGAACAGGCTGAAGCGGCCTTCCTCCGAGCGGACATCGAGCCTCGCGCCAGGGAACGCATCGTCGACGCCCTGGTCCAGTGCGCGGTCATCCCCGATGTCGAGGATGGTCATCAGCGCCGCCGCGAGGTCCGCGCCGTCATGCGCCAGCACCGGCGTCCTCACACCCACTCGGGGATGACGCATGGGGGCGTCAGGGTCCGTGCGGAAGTGATGGTAGAAGCGCCACGAGGCGAAGGTGCGCTGAACCTCCGACAACCGAGGGAAGCGGTGCGGCTCGCCCAGTTGGTCCAGCACCGACTCCGCGCTCCAGAGGCCCGTGGGAAACACCACCCGCTTCCCATCCGCGTCCCGCATGAAGGCCGTGCGGTCCTTGCGCTCCATCAACACCACCTTGCGCCCTCCGGAGAGGGCCCACAGGTGCTCCGTCTTCACCTCGGGGTCCAGACGAAAAGGGTCCGGCACCCTCGGGACAGGGGGAACGATTCCGCAGGTCAGCTCGTACGCGAGTTCACCCAACTCCACCTGCACCGACAAGCGCACGGGCTTCTTCGCCATGCGGGGCCCGGCCCACAACACGCTCGGCGTCCCGCCCTCCTCCGCGAGCGTCCGCGCCAGCCTCCCCTCCGCGGCCACCGACAACAGATACAGCGCGCGGTACAGGTTCGTCTTGCCGCTTCCGTTGGCGCCGACGATGACATTCATCGGCCCCAACTCCATCGAGAGCCGACGCACCGAGCGGTAACCCGCGATCTGCAAACGTGTGATGGGCATCGAGCGCCCACCCTACCGCGCCCGGCGCGCACAAAGGACTCCGCGGAGGCACGTCGCCGTGCCCCTCGAGCCCATCACTGGCTTCCTGGCGGAGTCCCTCGACGACGCATGGACTCAGTCGTCATGGAGGACGCTCCACTGGTCATCGTAGGTCTCGGGTTTGCCCTTGGGACGCAGGTGCGCGAACGACAGCGTCAATTCCACCTCGAAGTCGCGCTTCTCCGGCGGCGTGCCCAGATAGATGTACTTCGTCTTGTGCTTGATGCAGGCGTTGAGCATCCGCACGGACGTCTTGGGCAGGACAGAGGCCGTCACGCCCTCGCCGCCCTTGTCGAACCGCGCGCGGAGCGTGAAGCGACGAGGCAGCGTGCCATCCCGGAGGATGGCCTCATTGCCGCAGTAGTCGTACTGGCGCAGCTTCTTCGCGAGCTGGATGGCGCCCCAGGCCTCGTTCGTCTTGGGCATCGGAGGAGGCGGCCGCTTGACGGGCTTCTCCACGATGATTTCGGGCACGGGCGGCGGTGCCTCCACCACGAGAGGGGGCTCGGGCGGCGGTGTGACGATGGGCGGCGGGGGCGGCGTCACCGGGCCAGGCGTGACCACGCGAGGAGGGGGCTCGCGGGATGACACCGCCATCACCACGGCCGCGACGAGCAGGGAGGCCGTGAGGACGATGCCCAACAGCACCCAGCCAATGATGACCTTCGCGTCGTCTGCCGACCTGGGCGCCGGGGATTCCTTCCACCCGAGCGGCAGGGGGTTGTTCGAGGGGCGGGGCTGGTCCGCGCCGCAATGGCCGCAGGTCGACTCCCGCTCCGAGGACTTGAGGAAGGGGGCACCACAGTTCACACACCGAAGACGGACGCTGGCCACTCGTGGAGTCTACCCCGGCAAGCCCCCGTGCCCCAGGCGCCATTCACCGAGGCGCACCCAGCGTGCGCAGGAAGAACAGCCCCACGTCATCCCGGGAGTACCGACTGGCGCCGCCCTGCGGTGAGTGGGGCTCGCCGGGCATGAGGAGCAGCTCGAAGCGCTTGCCTGCCTTGATGAGCGCGTCCGCCATCCGCATCGTCACCGAGAGCGTGGCATTCACATCGCTGGTGCCGTGCAGCAGCTTCAGTGGCCCCTTCAGCTGGTGCGCGAGCGCGAGGTTGTCGCCCGCCGCGTAGCCCTGGGGATTCTTGTCGCGCAGGCCGAGGTAGGGCTCGTTGATGATGGCCTCCTCCTCCAGCGCGCCCGGCGCCACGGCGTAGCCCGACGTGAAGAAGTCCGGCGCCGTCAGCATGCCTCGCAGCGTGAAGTAGCCACCCCACGAAGCACCGTGGAGGCCCACGCGCTCCAGGTCCATCCACGGACGCGTGGACGCGGCCTGCTTCAGGCCCGTGACGTAGTCGGGAATCTCCGTCTGGCCCACGCGGCCGTAGTTCGCGTCCTGGAAGGCCTTGCTCCGCCCCGGTCCTCCGCGCGGGTCCAGCATCACCACCACGAAGCCGAGCTGCGCCAGGCCGCTGGCGGTCAACGACATGGAGTTTCCGATGTAATTCCATGGCACGACGGAGAGGAAGGGCCCCGCGTAGATGTAGGCGATGACGGGGTAGCGCTTCGCGGGGTCGAAGTCGCGCGGCTTGTAGAGCACGCCGTGCAGGGGCGTGACGCCGTCGGCCGCCTTGACGAGCAGCGCCTCCGGCGTCGTGCCGCCGAGCGCCTCCAGCCCGCTCACGTCCGCGGTGGTGAGGCGCACGCGCTTGCCCCCCTTCACGGAGGCCAGCTCCCGGACACGGGGCTGCGTGCGCGAGGACCCGGTGTCCACGTAGTACTGACCCGAGGGAGACGGCGTCATCCGGTGCATGCCCGAGCCCGAGGACAGCCGCGTCAGCGCGCCGCCCTTCAGGCTGCCCCGGTAGATGAGCTGCTCGTAGGGCGCGCCGCTGTCCGCGGAGGCCAGCACGTAGAGCACATCACCCGTGGGCGCGAGGGACACGACCTCGTGCACGGGGAAGGCGCCCCGCGTCACCTGCCGCACGAGCTTCCCCGCGCGGTCATATGCGTACACGTGACGCCACCCGTCGCGCTCGGACATCCACAGGTAGCCGCGCCCCGAGGGCAGCGCCGTCACCTGCTTCTCCCAACCGCCCACCGCGAAGTCGAGGCCCGCGACGAACGTCTCCGGGCGCTCCTCGCGCAGCACGTGCCGACGCCGCGCCGTCTCCGGCGTCACGGCGGTGAGGTCCAGTCGCTTCGCGTCCCGCGAGAGGTGGAGGCACAGCGCCTCCGTGCCCTCGGGGTTCCAGCCGGCGAAGAAGTCATACGTCTCGCCCTCGACGGGGGCGACGCGCGTCACGCTCCCCGTCGTCACGTCGACCAGGTGCAGCTCCGAGCGAGGCAGCGGCGTCCCCACCTTCGTGTACGGCACCGTCGTCACCTTCTCCAGCGCGGTGGCGTAGTCCACGATGGGGACCTGGTGCACCGCGCGCGTGTCCTCGCGCCACACCGCGAGGTAGCGGCCATCCGGCGACCAGGCCCGCTCGGGAATCCGCCAGTCGAGCCGCTCCTCCGCCTCGCGCTCCACCACGGTGGCCCCGTCCGCGCCCAGCACCGCGAAGCCGCCGCCCTTGCGCACCGCGAGCGCGCCTCCACGCGGCGCGAGGACATGCTCACGAGACAACGTCAGCGCGGCCCGGTCCTGGGGCGACAGCCGCGTGACCTGGCCTCCCGACAGGCCCAGGCCGAAGGTCTTCCCCTCGAGCTGGAACACGATGCCCTGCTCATCCGGCGCGATGGCG
Organism: Myxococcus guangdongensis; assembly: GCF_024198255.1. Taxonomy (NCBI): domain Bacteria; kingdom Pseudomonadati; phylum Myxococcota; class Myxococcia; order Myxococcales; family Myxococcaceae; genus Myxococcus; species Myxococcus guangdongensis. Next base: position 347,057 of record NZ_JAJVKW010000012.1, on the reverse strand, counting down.
ACGTCGTAGAAGCGCGGCGCCGTCACGGGCTTGCCCAGGAGCGTGGAGAGCTGTCGGCGCAGCGCCTCCCCGGACACGAGCGGCTCGAGCTCGCCCGTCCTCGCGTGCGCCACCACCCACGTCCCGCCGTCGTTGCCCTCGCGGGCCCAGAAGACCACGCGGTCTCCCTCACGCAGCCACCGGGGCGGCACCAGGCTGTCCCGCACGAGCTCCACGCGCCGGGTGAACCGGTCCGCCAGGTCCAGCTTCGTCTGGGTGCTCGCATCCGGGACGGGCGCGAAGACCGGACTGGGGGGGTCCGCGAGGACGGGCGTGCCCGTCAGCGTCGTGAGCACCAGGGCGAGGAAGGAGAATCGCATGCACCGATGCTAGGGAGTCGCATCCTTCACGACCAATATCTCTTTCGGCACCCATCCAGACGGATATCGTCTCGATATGGAATTCCGACAACTCCAGCTCTTCATCGCCGTGGCGGAGGAGCTGCACTTCGGTCGCGCCGCCGCGCGCATCGGCATGGCCCAGCCGCCGTTCAGCCAGCAGATCCGCCGGCTGGAGTCCGAGCTGGGGGTCGAGCTGCTCACGCGCACCAGCCGCCACGTGGCCCTCACCGCCGCCGGGGCGCGGCTGTTGGAGGAGGCTCGCGCGCTGCTCGCCCGACGCGTGGACGCCACCCACGCCGTGCGCGAGGCCGCGAGCGGCGAGACGGGCACGCTGCGCGTCGGCTTCGCGGCGTCCTCGGCCTTCGGCGTGCTGCCGGACATCGTGCTGCGCTTCCGCACGCGCTTCCCGAAGGTGAAGCTGGAGCTGGATGACAGCGAGACGCTCAACGTCGGCGCCGCGCTGGCCTCGGGGGAGCTGGACCTCGCCATCCTGCGCGCGCCCTTCCGCCACGAGGGCCTCACCGTGGAGCGGCTCCTGCGCGAGCGCTTCGTGCTCGCCCTGCCCGCCCGTCACCCTCGCGCGCGGCAGCGTGTCGTGGCGCTGTCCTCGCTGGCGCACGAGCCCTTCGTGCTGTTCCCGCGCCACTCCGCGCCCGGCCTGCATGACCTGGTCACGAGCATGTGCCTGGCCGCGGGCTTCTCGCCCAACATCCGACAGGAGGCGCGCTCGTGGCCCTCCGTCGTCGGCATGGTGGAGGCGGGGCTGGGGCTGACCATCGCGCCCGCGTCCTCGCAGGCCCTGTGTCCCAAGGGCGTCGTGTTCCGCCCCTTGAGCGGCGCGCCCGGCCACGCGGAGCTGGTGGTGGCCTTCCCCGGACGGCGGCCCTCCCCCGCCGCGCAGCACTTCCGCGTCCTCGCCCACGAGACGGTGTCCCGCTCGGGGCGCGACACGGCGGACTGAAGCCCGCGTCGCTCAGGACTCCGAGGAGCCTCCCTTGCGGCGACGCTTCCCGCGGGAAGGAGACTCCGAGTCGTTGGCCGCCACCTGCGGGCCCAGGTTGAACCAGAACGGACACAGCAGCGGCGGCGCGCCTCCCCCCTCCAGCGCGGTGGACGCCTCCTCCGGGTTGCGACACACGGGCCGCACCGCGCCCTTGCCACCTCGACTCGCTCGCGTCGCCATCAGCGACACCACCCTGCGCTGAAGCATGGGCACGCAACCGCCCCTCGGGGAGCAGCCCTGGAAAGGCGTGCTCCCGATGAGTCCCTCATCGGCGTCGGCATGGCCCGGAACTACCCAGATGACAGTTTCCTGTCAATCCATTCGCCCAACAAAATAGAGAACGCCCGTTCAGCGCACCCCTGGCGCCATGCGTCGCCTCCATGCGGCGGGTGTCACACCATGCACGCGGCGGAACAGGCGGATGAAGTGCGTCACGTCCGCGTAACCCACCCGGTCCGCGACGATGTCCACGCGCTCATCGGTGTGGCGCAGCCGGCTGCGGGCCTCGGCCATCCGGCACTCGAGAATCCACTCGCCCACGGTGCGCCCCGTCTCCTGGCGCACCACGCCCGCGACGTGCGGGGCCGAGCGCCCCAGCTCCTTCGCCACCTTCGCCAGGGACAAGGGCTCCAGACAGTGGGTCTCGATGTACGTGAGCGCCCGGCGACTGAGGCCCACGGAGGCGGGCTCGGTGAGGGCCTCCGGGGAGGCCATCCGCTCCAGCTCGATGAGCACCAGCCGCAGGAGGGACAGGCTCGCCTCCTCGTTGCCGCGCTCGTTGCGGGTCTGCTCCTCCTCCATCAGGCGCATCCACCGCAGCAGGCGGCGGCGCTGCACGCTGGTGGGACGCAAGACGGGGTGACAGCCCGCGCGCACGCGGAGCAGGGGGCCCAGTCGCGCCTCGCGCTCCTCGGCGTTCGCGGAGAGGGCCTCGGGATAGAAGCCCAGCCCCAGGCCCTGCGCGTCCGAGTGCTCGCGGCCGTGCGCATCCCCGGGTGGAATCAGGTGCACGTCCCCCGCGCGCAGCACCAGCTCTCCCACGTGCCGCACGCGGGACTCGCCCTTCAGCACCAGCACGACGGCGGCGTACGGGTGGACCGAGGAGCGGGGAGAGACTCGCAGGGGCGCCACGGGCCCCAGCGAGCCCACCCAGGTGAGCCGCCGCTTCTCCTCGAAGTCCTGGCGCAGCGTGGAGGAGGGATGCACACAGGACTGCTCGGTGGACGCCATGGAGTCCTTCTCGTAGCGGTTGGCGGGGCCGGGCTCAAGCCGGCGTCAGCCCGCGTGGGGCTGCCCCAGGGAGTCGATGTTCAACAGGTGGTTCAACGTGTAGGCCGCCATTGCTCCCGCCGACGCGGCCACCAGCGCGCCCTGCAGGCGCGTGGTGAGGTCTCCCGCCGCGTAGATGCCAGGCACGGAGGTCTCCAGCGTCGGGCCCACCTTGACGAAGCCCAGCTCGTCGAGCGCGAGCCCCAGGTCCTGGACCAGCGCCGTCTGCTTCTGGGGCGGGTGCGCGAAGAGGTACTCCTGCGGCACGCGCGTGCCGTCCTCCAGCTCCACCGCCTCCAGGCGCTGTCCGTCCTGGGTGGGGATGAGGCCGCGCACCTTGCCCTCGACGACGCGCACCTCGGCGCGGCGCAGGGACTCGCGCTGCTCGGCGGTCAGCGCCAGCCCGCCCTGGGTGTAGAGCGTGAGGCTGGAGGTCCAGCCCTTCAGGAAGAGGACGAAGTCGACGTACGGGTGATGCGTGTTCTCCTGATGGACGAGCACGCCCCAGCCCCGGTCCCGAATCTCCCAGCCGTGGCAGTACGGACACTGGAAGACGCTGTGCGCCCACAGCTCGCGGAAGCCGGGCTGGTCCGGCACCTGGTCCACCATGCCCGTGGTCAGCAGCACCTTGCGGGCCTCGACGCGTTGGCCGTCGCTCAGCGTCACCAGGAAGCGCGTCCCCTTGGGCTCGATGCGCTCGACGCGCACGTTGCGCACGTCGACGTCGTAGGGGCGGAGCTGCTCGCGGCCGATGGCGCGAAACTCCGCGGGGGGGATGCCGTCCCGGGTGACGAAGCCGTGCATGTGCTCCGCCCGCTCGTTGCGCGGCGCGCCCGCGTCGCACAGCAGCACCCGCTTGCGGCCTCGGCCCAGAATCAGCGCGGCACTCAGGCCCGCCGGGCCGCCCCCCACAATCACCACGTCCTTCACCTGTGTGTCGTTCATGGTGAAGAACTAAACGGGAGCCCTTTCTGGCGGGAGAGCGCCGATTCAGGGCGAATCGGCGCATCGTCGGGTGGGCCCCCCGGACCAGGCGTGCGGGCCAGCCGTCGCTCCCGCGCGGGATGTGGACCCGTGGACACCGGGGGTGGCGCATCCGCCGTGGTGGGTGGGTGCGAACACAGAGCACATCCCCCAAGACGTATGGCGTTCACCACTCCGCGGGGACGTGCGCTTCCCGCGCGGGCGACCTCATTCCTACACTCCTGGAGCGGGAGCCCGCTGGCCGGCGCGTGGCTCCCCACCCAGGAGGTACGCGATGCAGCCCGCGCTTCTTGCGTCGATGGCACTGCTCGCCTGCTTGGCGACGGGCTGCGCGTCCTCCGATGCGCCCCCTTGGGATGGGCGCTACACGCCGCTCGAGGAGCTCGGCGACTGGAGCGACCACGGACCCTTGTCCGTCTGCGGCGTCCTCGAGAACGAGGCCGCGTGCGGCAGCCTGGAGTCGTTCGACCTGTCCGGGTGTCGACGCCACACGCTGGAGCAGTTGGAGCGCATGGGGGTGTATCGCAGCCTCTTGCGCATCGATGCGCGCAACGGCGCGCCCGCGCGGTTCGTGCCCCTGGGTGGGGGATTCAAGCTGAACGCGGCGGGCACGCCCGAGCAGGTGCAGGGGGCCAGCGCCGTGGCCGGTGTCTGGGACACGCGGACGCTGCTCATCGCCAGCCAGTCGCAGGATGGAGGGCTGTTCACCTTCGCGGGCTGCAACGCGGTGAACCCTCGCGTCGTCACGGGGTGCTTCACGCGGTGCCGGGACGGGGTGCTGGTGGAGTCGGGGACGTTCCGCGCCGAGCGCGTCACGCGCTTCCAGGGCGAGCATGAAATCTCCGGCGGGATGCGGCTGGTGTCCGAGCGCGCGGTGAGGTTGGGCCAGCCCGTGGACGTGCAGCGCGTCGACGACCATGCGTATGTCATCTCGCAGGACCGGCGTGGGCGGCCCGGTGGGCTCACGGTGTTCGACGTGAGCGACCCGGCGGTGCCGGTGCACGTGGCGGAGCTGAGCACGCCGGGGGACACGGACTGGCGGGGCGCGACGTTCAAGGGCGGGATGCTCTATGTCGCGAGCGCCAGCTCGGGGTTGGTGGTGCTCGATGTCTCCGTGCCCTCGGCGCCGGTGCTGGTGCGCCGCGTGTCCGCGACGGCCGTGCCGGGGGTGTCGATGGTGAGCGTGGATGGGGACCGGCTCTATGCCGTGTCCACGGATGCCACGGTGGGCACCTTGATGTTCGACATCAGCCAGCCCACCGAGCCGCGGCTGCTCGAGCGCATCGTCTCCGGCATGCGCATGCCGGACCAGCCGTCCTCCCGGGGCCCGGTGAGCTACCAGGGCCGGCTGTATGTGAATCACCGGGGCGCGGGGCTGCAGGTCGTCGACGCGCGCGCGTCCTCGGGGGTCCGGGTGCTGGGGCAGTACACGTATCCGTACGCCAACAGCCGCGCGAGCGCGGTGGGCACGTTCGGCGGGCGCGTCGTGGCGTTCGAGAGCAGCATGGGCATGGGGGCGCGGCTGCGCGCGCTGGATGTCAGCGAGCCGCGTCACATCGTGAAGATGGGCGAGTACGGCCTGCGCGCCGTGGTGTCACCGCGAGCGATGGAGTTGAGGGGCTCGCGGCTGTACGTGACGTACCACCAGGAGGGGCTGCGCGTGCTGGACGTGAGCAACCCCACGAACCCGCGCGAGGTGGCGTACTTCAACAGCTTCCGCGAGACGGACCCGGGACGCGGGGACTCGATGGAGGAAGGCGCCACCGGGCTCCAGGTGCCCGGTGATGGCCATGTCTACGTGGTGGACACGTCGCGCGGACTGCTCGTGCTGACCGAGCCCCCGGGCGAGTGACGAGGCTCACACCTCGATGCGGTTGCGCCCGTTCGTCTTCGCCCGGTGCAGTCGGGCGTCCGCGACGCGCAGCAGCGCCTCCAGCGTCGCGCCGTCCCCGGGTGACTCCGCGATTCCCGCGCTCATCGTCACGCGGAAGGACTCGCCGCCGTCTCCGTCGAAGGTCATCTCCGCCACCTCCGCCATCGTCCGCGACAGAATCGCCTTCGCGCTCGCCGCCGTCTCGCCGAGCAGCCCCACCACGAACTCCTCGCCTCCCCAGCGCCCACGCACGTCCTCGCGCCGGAACCGCGCCCCCAACAGGCGCCCCAGCCGCGTCAGCACCCGGTCCCCCGCCAGGTGCCCGTACTTGTCGTTCACCCGCTTGAAGTGGTCCACGTCCAGGAAGCACAACGACAACGGCCGCTGCTGACGCTGCGCCTCCGACAACCGGCTCCGCAGCCCCTCGATGAACGGCCGCCGCAACATCAGCCCCGTCAACGCGTCCCGCTCCGCGCGCTCACGCGACAGCCGCGCCCGCTCCAGCCGCGCCTGCACCCGCGCCCGCAGCTCCTCCTTCAACACCGGCTTGGAGATGTAGTCGTCCGCCCCCGCCTGGAACGCCGCCAGCCGGAACTCCAACCCCAGGTGCGCCGTAATCAGCAACACCGGCAGCTCCTGCCACGCCGGCATCGACCGCAGAATCCGACACAAGTCGAACCCGCTCGGCCCCGGCATCTGCACGTCCAGCAACAACAGGTCCGGCCGATGCTCCGCCAACGCCTCCATCAGCCGGTGCGCGTCCCCCAACCCCACCACCTCAATCTGCTCGCTCGCCAGCGCGTGCACCAACGCAGCAATCGCCTCCGGGTCGTCGTCCACCACCAACACCCGCGAGCGCTCCGGTCGCCGCGCCGCCACCATCCGCTCCGCCGCCGCCGAGAAGTCCGTCGCCGTGAAGGGCCTGGGCAGGAACAACGAGCCGCCCGCGTGCGCCGCCGCCACCCGGTCCTCCAACCCGCCCGACGCCCCCGTGAAGCCCAACGGCAACGAGCCCATCCCCTCCGCGGACCGCAGCTCGTGCGCCGCCTGGATGCCGCCCATCTCCCCCCCCAGGTGCATGTGGATGAGCACCCCGTCCACCCACTGCCTGCGCGCCAACACCACCGCCTCGTCCGCCGTGCGCGCCGGCAACACCCGCACCACGTGCGCGCGCCCCAGCCGCTCCGCCTCCTCGAGGACCGCCCGGTCCTCGTCCACCACCAGCAACACCCCCTCCGTCGGCAACATCGCCGCGGGCCCGTCCTTGCGCACCGGCGGCGTCACCTGCACGGACGCCGTCGCCGCCAGCTCGCGGAACGCCACGTCCACCAACCCCCAGTCCACCCGCCCGCCGTCCTTCCCCGCCCGGAGCCCCTCCTCCAGCCGCCCCGCCGCGAGGCTCACCTCCGTGAAGCCATAGCTGCCCGCCGTGCCATGCAGCTTGTGCACGACCATGCTCGCCTCATCCAGCGCGCCCCCATTGCCCGCGCGCGCCGCGGACAAGAGCGCCTCCAGCCCGCCCACCTTGTCCTTCAGCCGCGCGCCGTACTCCTCGTTGAGCGCCACCAGGCTCGCCGCCAGCTCGTCGCGCACCGGGTCCACGTCCGCCAACGCCCGAGGCCCCGCCGGCGCCGGCGGCAACGCCTTGGTGAACAGCTGGCTCACCCAGAGGTACAGCTCATCCGGCCGGTACGGCTTGTGGATGATGCGCGCCACCTTGAGCTGACGCGTGAGCAGCTCGTGGCTCTTCAGGTCCTTCCAGAACGCCGACGCGAACAACACCGGCAGGTCCGGCAGCTTGCCGCGCAGCTCGCGGATGAAGTCCGCCCCCGTCACCCCCGGCAACAGGCCGTCCACGATGGCCGCGTCCACCGGCACCTTCGCCAGCACCGCCCGCGCCTCCGCCGCCGTGCGCGCCGCCTCCACCCGGAAGCCCTTCTCCCGGAGGAAGGCGCACACCAGGCTCTGCAAGTCCTTGTCGTCCTCGAGGAACAGCAGCGTCTTCGCGTCGCTCATGAAGCGGCCCTTGTCTCCGGCTCGCCGTCCTTGCCGGACAGCAGCTCATGCAACAGCTCGCGCACCGAGGCCACCAGCTCCTCCTCGGACGAGCGCGCCTTGCTCAGATGTCGCGTCATCCCCAGCGTCAGCTGCCGCTGGTCCGCGCGCGACAAGTCCCGCCCCGTGAAGACGATGAGCGGCGTCGTGCGCCCCCGTCCCCGGCGGAGGATGTCCACCACCTCGAACCCATCCAGCCCCGGCAGCCCCACGTCCAGCACGATGAGGTCCGGCGGCGTGCGCCGCGCCAGCTCCACCGCGCTCTCCCCGTCCGCCGCCTCGAACACCTGCACCCGCCCCAGCCGCTCCAGCCTGGCGCAGATGACCCGCCGCGTGGCCACGTCGTCATCCACCACCAGCACCCGCGCCTGCCCCGGCCGCCGCATCGCGTGGCGCAGCGCGCTGAGCAACCCCGACTCCTCCAGGGGCTGCGACATCCAGTCCACCACCAGCGGCGTGCCCACGCCCTCGCCCTCCGACGAGCGCCCCGACAGCGCCACCACCGGCAGCCCCCGCGTGCGCGGCTGCTCGCGCAACGAGCGCACCCAGTCCAGCGCCTGCCCATCCGGAATCCGCGTGTCCAACACCACCGCGTCCGGCGGCTCGGCCTCCAGCACCTTCGCCGCCTCCGCGAGACTCACCGCCCGCACCACGCGGTAACCCTCTTGCGACAGCAACCCACGCAACAATCCGGACAGCTCGGCGTCCGCCGTGGCCACCAGCACGTCGTGCCGGCTGGCGTCGCGCGCCGTCGTCGCCGCCACCACCGCCGGGTGCGAGCCCGACACCGGCTTCGCCGCGTCCAGCGCGAAGGTGAAGGTGGAGCCCTTGCCCAACGCGCTCAGCACCTCGATGCCGGCGCCGTGCTGGTTCACGATGGCCTGCGAGATGGCCAGCCCCAGGCCCGTGCCGCCCTTGGAGCGCGTGTCCGAGCCGTCCAGTTGCTGGAAGCGCGCGAACAGCCGGTCCTTCTGCTCCTCGGGGATGCCGGGGCCGGCGTCCACCACGCTGAAGCGCACGCGCCCCGGCGCCTGGGGCAGCACGCGCACCACCACCTCCGCGCCCCCGGTGGAGAACTTCACCGCGTTGGACACCAGGTTGGTGAGCACCTGGATGAGGCGGTCCCGGTCTCCCCGCACGCGGGGCGCCTGCTCCACGTCCGCGCGCAGGACCACGCCCGCCGCGTCCGCCACGCCCTTCAGGCCCCCGAGCGTCGCCTCCACCAGCTCACGCGCATCCAGGGAGGCGAGCTTCAGCTCGAGCATCCCCGCCTCCATCTTCTCCAGGTCGAGGATGTCGTTGATGAGGCGGATGAGCCGCTCCGTGTTCGAGCGCGCGATGCGCACCATCTCCAGCGCGGGCTCCGGCATCTCGCCGACGATGCCGCCCTCGAGCAACCCCAGCGAGCCGCGGATGGACGTCAGCGGCGTGCGCAGCTCGTGGCTCACCGTGGAGACGAACTCGTTCTTCATCCGCTCCACCTCCTTGCGCTCGGTGATGTCGCGCACGAAGGCGGTGAAGCGCGCGGGCCCCTCGCCCGGCACCCGCGCCAGCGTCAGCTCCGCGGGGAACATGCTCCCGTCCGCGCGCAGACACGGCGACTCCAGCCGCGTGGCCGTCCCGGACGTCTCGCGCAGCGCGGCGGAGACCTCCTCGCGCTTGCCTGCGGGCAACGATGCGGGCAGGGCGAGCGCCAGGAACTCGCGCCCCACCGCCTCCGCCGCCGTGAGCCGGAAGACCTTCTCCGCCGTGGGGTTGAGCTCGAGCAGCCGGCCCCCCTCGTCGATGAGCAGGATGCCGTCCGGCGCCGCCTCCAGGATGGCCGCCTTGCGCGCCTGGGTGGTGCGCTGCTCCTCGCTCGCGGCGACGAGCTCGCGCCCCCGCTCCTCCACGCGCTGCTCCAACGCCGCGTTGAGCGTGGCCAGCTCCCCGGACGCGCGCGACAGCCGCACCAGCACCACCACCACGTACGCCCCCAAGAGCAGCGACGCCGCGAAGAAGACGACGCGCGTGCGCTCGTTGGCCACCTGCGCCCGCTCGTGCAGCTGGACGAAGGTGCCCACCAGCCGCTCCGCCTGCGCGCTGGCCGAGCGCTCCAACAGGGCCTGCATCGCGGCGTCCGCCTCGCGCTGCTCGCCCCGGGCCTGGGCGGCCCGCGAGCGCTCCAGGAGCACCCGGTTGTCCTCCAGCGCGCCCTGGTACGCGTCCAGCGACGACGCCATCACCCGCGCCTCCTCCGCCGACAGGAAGGACGGCACGTCGCGCAGCGCCTCGGCGCGGGCCCTCAGCGCGGCGAAGGCCTGGGCGTGGGAGCCGTGGCGCTCGGGCAAGCCCAGCCGCTCGCGGAGCACGTCCTGCTCCAGCTCCGCGCTCGCCAGGCGCAGCTGCTGCAGGCCCGTGCGGTACGCGTCGATGCGGGCGGTGCCCCAGGGGCGGCCCACCACGAACAGGGCGCACAGCACCAGCAGCGCCCCCACCGGGAGGGCCACGGAGCGCTTCGACAGGCGCGGGCCGCTCACTCCGGCACCAGCTTGCGAATCTCCTTGGGCAGCGTCATGGGGTCGAAGGGCTTGCTGATGACGCCCACCGCGCCGAGCCCGAGGTAGCGCTCCACCTCCTGCTTCTGCACCTTGGCCGTCATGAAGATGATGGGCGTGCTCGACGTGGCCACCTGCTTGCGCAGCTCACCGAAGGTGGTGGGCCCGTCCATGCCCGGCATCATCACGTCCAGCAGGATGAGGTCCGGCAGCTCCTCGGCGGCCTTGGAGAGGGCCTCGGCGCCCGACGAGGCCAGCACCGTGTCCCATTTGCCCACCCGACTCAGGCTCAGCTTCCCGATGGCGCGGATGTCCTCTTCATCATCCACCAGCATCACCTTGCGAAGGGTCGTCATGAGGGGCGGACCTCCAGGGGAAAGGGTGTGGTAACCCACGTGCGGGGAACCTGGCGAGTGGACGTTTGTCCAGGGTTCCGCGTCGGGGATTCAACACCCGGCGCGCTCACATTCCCAGCCTCCTGACACCCGCCGCCTAGCCGGTTGCCTTGCGCCGACGCGCCGGACGGGCCTGCTTCACCGGGGCGGCCCGGGGCGGCATCACCGACACCACGGCGTTGACGACGCGCGACACCGCGCGCAGCTGCGAGGGCTCCAGCTCCCGGAGCTTGCGCGTCATGCGGCGCAGCTCCAGCGGGTCCTCGCGCTCCGGCTTGCGCGTCACGGGCGTGACCGGGGCACCCCCGCGGCCGACCCCCAGGAGCGTATCCGAGGAGACCTGGAGCACGTCACACAGCCGCTTGAGCGTCTGCGTGCGAGGCAACATCCGCCCGCGCTCCAGCCTGCTGTAGACCTCCATGGCCATGCCGATTCGCTCGGCCACGTCGCTCTGGGTGAGGCCCAACCGCAGGCGAGCGGTCCGCGCCGCCCCACCCAGGATGGCCGCGAGCTTGTGGTCGACGGGCTCACGCATGATTCGGCCAGCGTCGCACGGCGCGCGGGGGAGGCAAGTTTCCCGTCCCCATCGGAGCTCAGCGCCGCCGGAGCGCGAGCGCGCCCTGGACCACCTGCACCACGGCCCGGAGCGCCTCCGGCTCCAGCGCGCGCAGGGAGCGCAACAGTCGGCGCAGCACGGGAGGGTCCTCCACGCGCGGACCCACCGGCCCTCGAACGGCCACGGGCGCGCCCTCCGACAAGCCGAGCAGCGCGTTCGCGTCCATGCACAGCACCAGACACAGCCTGCGCAGCGTGGTGACGCTGGGCAGCACGCGGCCGCGCTCCATGCGGCTGTAGACCTCCATGGCGATGCCCACGCGCTCCGCCACGTCCGCCTGGGTCAATCCCAACCGAGCCCGCGCCGCCTTCGCCGCCGTCCCCACGGTGATGGCCAGTTCCTCGTTCATGGTCCCCGCGCCTCTCGACAGTCTCCCTACCACATCGTCCGCGCCGCACCCTACCTCAGGAGAGGGGAAGACTACCCAAAAAGAGGGTTGCCATGCTAATGACGTCAGAGGTTGACCAAGGTCATCCAGATTCGCTGTCGGGGTTTCGATTTACCGAGAGGGATTCGACCTCGAAGGTCTCGGGTCTGGTGATGCCCTCATGGGTGGGGACAGATGGAGAGGATGGGACGATGAGCGACCTGGAGGCGATGCACCCGCTGCTGCTCCAACCCTCGGAGCAGCTGGGGGCCCTGCGCATCATCCGGAGGCTGGCGACGGGCGGTTACGGCGCCATCTTCCTGGCGGAGAGCGAGACGAAGGGCACGGTGGCGCTGAAGTTCGCGCTGGAGGGCCCCTCGGAGAACGACGAGGCGCGGGTGGACGCGCGCACGAAGCGGGAGGCCCGGCTGCTGATGCACCTGGCGCACCCCAACGTGGTGGAGCTGCTCGGCTACCGGCGCTGGCCGGACGCGCACCGCGGCTACCTGTACCTCATCATGGACTACGTGGAGGGCCCCACCCTGGCGCGGTGGGCCACCACGGAGAAGGCCACGCCGCGCCGGGTCGCGCAGGTGTTCGCGTCGCTGGCGCTCACGTTGGACGCCATCCACGGCGCGGGGGTGGTGCACCGCGACCTCAAGGGCAGCAACATCATCGTCCGCGCGTCGGACGGGGAGCCGGTGCTGGTGGACTTCGGCTCGGGGGACCATCCGTGCGCCCCGTCGCTGACGGAGGACCGGCTGCCACCGGGCACGCCCAGCTATCGCAGCCCGGAGTCGCTGCGCTTCTGGATGGGGCCGCGCATCCCGGGCGCGCGCTACCGGTTCGCGCCCACCGACGACCTGTACTCGCTGGGGCTGGTGCTGCACGAGGTGCTCACGGGCACCTTCCCCTATCCGGCCCACCTGCCGCCGTCCGCGCTGCTGGCCAGCATCGAGTCGGCGCAGTTGCAGCTGCCCTCCGTGCTCAACCCGCGCGTGCCCCGGGTGCTGGATGGAATCGTGCTGCGGCTGCTCGACAAGCACGCGGGCGGACGGTTCCCGAGCGGCGCGGAGCTGTTCGGCGCGTTGAGCGCGGCGCTGGAGCTGGCGGATGAGACGTGGGACGCGCCGCTGTTCCCGCCCCGGCCGCCGCACGAGGCCGTCACCGAGGAGGACGAGTCCCTGTTCGATGGGGACGAGGAGGAACGGGAGATGCGGCAGTGGATGCGCTGGCCGGACTGGCCCGGCGCCAGCTCCGGCTCGGGTTCAGCCCGCACGCCCTCCACCGAGCCCGTGGCCCCGCCCGTCTCTGCCTGGCGCTCCTGGCTGCGTCGACGGCTGCACGTGCTCAAGGGCGCGCTCAGGCCCTGGCGCAAGGAGGATTAGGCATTCGATACCTGAGGTCCAATGGGTGGCGCCCAACCTCAGATATTCCATCACGGCCGGCTTCGTGTTACCTGGAGCATCCTGTAGCGCCCAAATCACTTCCCAGGTTGAGAGGCAGGCCATGACGACGCCCGACACGACGACGGAGGATTCTCCTGGAGGACCGCGGCGGCCGCGGGTGCTGTTCAACGTGGGCGGCACGGTGTTCGAGTTCGTGCGCAAGCTGGAGGTGCGCTCCACCGGAGAGCTGTTGATGCTGGTCCGGCGACGCTACCGGGACGGGCAGAGCGGCCTGGTGGTGGTGAAGCGGCTGCGCAGCCCGGCCACTTTCGTGGAGCGGCGCAGGCTGGTGGAGGAGGTCAGCCTGACGTTCCGCTTCAAGCACCCCAACATCGCGCAGGTGCACCAGATGAAGGTGTACCGGGGCGCGCCTCACGTGGTGATGGAGTACGTGGAGGGGCGCTCGCTGGACACGCTGTTGAATCTGACGGCGATGCGCAGGAGGCCCGTGTCCCCCGCGCTGGCGGCGTTCGTGGTGGCGGAGGTGGCGGACGCGCTGCACCACGCGCACCTGGCGGTGGATGACTGGAACCGGCCGCTGGGCATCGTGCATCGGGACGTGAGCCCGCGGAACATCCGGGTGGGGACGCATGGGGACGTGAAGCTGACGAACTTCACCGTGGCGTCGTCGCGGCTGGTGGGGCGGGAGGAGACCAGCCGGCCGCTGGTGAAGGGCGACGTGGCCTATGCGTCACCGGAGCTGCTGTTGCGCGCGCCGGCGGTGGACGCGCGCTCGGACTTGTTCTCGCTGGGGTTGGTGTTGCTGGAGCTGCTCACGGGGCGCCACCCGCTCGCGGTGGAGGACACGCCGCCTCCGCCGCTGCCGGAGGGGCTGATGCTGGAGGCGCAGGGGCCCACCTGGATGCCGGTGGACGAGGTGGCCGCGCGGATGGCGAACCTGGAGCCGGAGATGGTGGCGCGGATGGTCGCGGACGTGCCGGAGGGGCTGGCGGCGGTGGTGCTGCGCGCGCTGCGCAGGGCCCCGGCGGAGCGGTTCCAGACGGCGGAGGAGATGGGGTGCGTGCTGCGCGGGTGGTTGAGCGTGCACGCGCCCGGGCAGGGGCGGCATGCGACGGCGGAGGAGGTGGCGCGCGTGGCGATGGAGGCGACCAGCCGGCGCAATCAGGCGGAGCTGCTCGAGGGCGGGCTGCATCCGGAGGACCTCACGGCGGAGGAGGCGTCGGTGCCGCTGGAGCCGGGTGGGCTCGCGGAGCTGGATTCCGAGGGCTCGCTGGCCGAGGAGGCCGCGCGGGTGTTCGGGGTGCCGGGGAAGCGCGGGGTGACGCGCGCCCGGGTGGAGGAGCCCGCGCCTCGCGATGGGGAGGAGGCGTGGTGGACGTCCAAGGTCGAAGCGGAGTCGGTGGCCTCTTCCGCGCCGGTGGACGCGCCGTGGCCGGAGGACGACGTCACGCCTCCGGGTGGGAGCAAGCCGCTCGAATCGGACGACGAGCCCGACGCGCCCTGAGCGCGTGGCGCCGGGCGACCCTCCGCTCGCGCTCCACGTCACGAGCGCGTACCCGTACGCAGTCCCGTCGACGCCTCGCCTTCACGCCCACCCGTGCTCGACGCCTCGAATCACCTGCGCCTCGAGCGCGGGTGCAGTCATCACGCGCCTCGGACAACACCGTCGCGTTACATCCTCCCCGCGATGAGCATCATCAACATCAGCGCCGCGAGCGCCGCCAGCACCACACCCAGCACGCGCCACACGGAGATGGGCGACTCGCCAAACACCACCTCCGCGTCCTGGCCATGCACCAGGACGCGGTACGGCTTGTCGCGATAGCGATACGCCAGCACATACACCGGCAAGGCCCAGCGCGTGGTGCGCAGGCTCGACAGGGCCACGGCCACGCGCACGTTCCGGTAGCGACTGCCGGGGATGTCTCCACTCGACTGCACGTGCTCGCTCGCGAGCCGCTCCACCGACTGGAACACCCTGCGCCTCGCCCCCGAGCGCGTCGCCTCGAAGCGCTCGACGCTGGCACCCTCCGGCCCTCGCGCCTCGCCCACCCTCTCATCGAAGCGGTAGTGCGGCGTGAGCTTGTCGCACTCCTCCATCTTCAAGCCGCGCGACGCGGCGACCAGGATGTTGGAGAAGTCCAGGTGCGTGCGGCCCGCGTGCGGCGCCCAGTCCGAGCGCCGTGAGCCCGCGTCCGAGTCCGCCGTCCAGCTCACCTCCACGCCCGCCTTGAACACCCACGCGGGCCACCACATCGGCCGCATGGACTCCAGCGCCGCCTCCTGTGCCAGCCCCGACGGCCGGAAGAAGGCCTTGCGCCCCAGGAAGCGCGACAGCGCCTCGCTCGCCAACGACGGCTCCACCGAGAAGGGCAGCCACCCCTGCGCCTGCTCCACCGGGTCCACCGTCATCTCCACATGCGTCACCGCGCCACAGTAGTCACACCGTGGCGCCCGCGCCTCCACCGAGTACTCCACCGACGCGCCACAGCTGTCACAGCGCACCACGCGCGCGCGCTCGGCGACGGCCTCCCTCCTCGGCGGCTCCGGCGTCGCGAGGCCACACACCGGGCAGCGCAGGTCATCCGCCTCCAGCTCGCACGCGCACCGCTCGCACGGCGACACGCTGGCGGCCGCGCTCATCGGCCACCTCCCTGGAAGAAGAGCCACAGGCCCAGCACCACCAGCAGGCCCACCACCACCGCCGCCATCACCTTCCACACGGACAGCGGCGCCTTGCCGACGACCTCGCCCGTCTGTCCATTCACCAGCACGCGCAGGGGCTCCGCGTCCTCGGCGTAGCGCACCGCCAGCACCCAGACGGGCAACAGGCACACGTCCAAGGACTCGCGGTCCAGGTGGCTGTCGTGACTCAACTCCCGATGCGAATCCCCCGGCATCAGCGCCGCGAGCTTGTCCGACAGCCGCGCCGACACCTCCTCGCGCGCCTTCGCCAGACACGCCTGGAACGTCAGCGAGGGCTCCTCGGCCACCCAGCCGGATACCAACGCCGGCGTGTAGCGCGCCAGTCCCCGCAAATCGAACGGCTCGAGTGCCTCGAGTTCATCGTTGTGCAAGCCATTGGACGCGGTGACGAGCACGTCCGCCACATAGCCGGAGACCTGACCACTCAACGGGCGCCACTCGGTGCGCGTCACCGTGCGCGTGCGCGTCACCGTCTTCCCGTTCTCCGTCGTCGTGTAGCGCTCCTGCTCCTGGTAGTTCTCCCCGATGGAGGCCTGGAATCGGGAGGTCGCCAGCGCGCTGTAGAGGTAGGCGGGCACATAGACGCCGTGCACGTCTCCCGGCGCCGCTCGCCGAATCCCCGAACGGCAGAAGCGGCTCCGCGAGCGCAGCCAGTGCGACACCTTCTGCCGCGCCGCCGCGTGGTTCAGCGAGAAGCCCAACGCGAAGCGCGGCTCGGGCACCCCGGGCGTCGGCGGACGCTCCACCACGGAGGGCGCGGCGCAATAGGGACACCGCGTGGTGCGCAGCGAGGGCTCCAACACCAGCATCGCGCCACACGACTGACAGCCCAGCCGGAGCCTCGGCTCCGTCAGCGCCGCGGCCGGCTCCTCGTGCCCCAATGCCATCACCCCACTCCTTGTCGACGCGAAGCGGACAGGCGCTCGCCCGTCCGCTCGCCGTGCGGACTTCTGCGCCACGACGATAGCCGGGTTGCCGGAGGCATTCCGCGTCATGACTCTATCCAGACGGAGGATTCCATCATGGCGAAGGACCCGCGACGACAGCCCGTCACCCAGCCCGCCGAGGACTTCTACGGGCGCCCCACCGGCCCCCGGGGCGAGCCCGCGCCCCGCGAGGAGCGTGAGCCGCCCCGCGTCCCGCCCTCCACGCCTGACGACGAGCCCGAGCGCCATGGACGCGCCCGCCCCATCGACCCCGCCGAGCGCACGCCGGAGGCCATCCTCGACGACATCCCGGACGGCGACGGCCCTCGCAGCGACGCGGGCACCAATCCCCTCCCCGACCTCTACTGGACCGCCTTCCCGGGCAGCCTGGAGGAGGAGAAGGACTGACTTCACGGCCGGCCCGAGGGGGCTTTCCCGAACCCTCCAGGTCCCCTCGGGCCACGGCCTCTTCTTGAATGGAGTGTCCGCCGACCCCGCGCGCAATCCCTCACGCCCCGTCTGGAATGTCAGCCCCTCCCTGTACTGTGTGCTCATTCGCCAGCACATCCAGGGGGAGGACACTCCATGGCGGAAGTCCGTGAGCTGCCTCGTGTATCCGTGAACAAGCTGGGTGAGTACCTCACCGCCACCCCCGCTCGTCGCAAGCGCATCATCTACGACCAGAAGCACCCGCCCGAGCAGCAGTATCTGCGCTACCCGGAGGCCTCGCTCGCGATTACGGACTTCCTGTGTCGCGACCTCGACCCGGCCATCCTCCGCGAGCACCAGCGCCGCTTCGCGTGCAGCGTGCCGCAGTCGGAGTTCGAGGCGCAGCGGCTGCATCTGTGCTCGGAGGCGCTGGAGCGCTTCGCGGACCTGGTGCCGTGGCTGGGGTTGGAGGACACCATCATCAGCCCCGTGGGCGCCGAGCCCCCCGTGCTCGAGATGGCGGGCGTCACCATCAGCGTGCGGCCGGAGGTCGTCCTGCAGCGCATGGACCGCCATGGCAACCCGCGCGTGGGCCTGATGAAGCTCTACTTCTCCAAGCACCATCCGTTGGATGAGCGCTCGGGGCAGTACATCGGGACGATGCTGCAGCGCTTCGCCGAGCAGCACCTGTGTCAGCTGGGCCCGTCGGACCATCGGATGGTGCAGGTGGTGGACGTGTTCGCGGGCACCATCTTCACCGCGCCCCGCGCGCATATCCGCCGACTCAGTGACGTGGTGCTCGCGTGTGAGGAAATCGCGGAGCGCTGGGCCGTCCACTGAACGAGCATTCGCTGCACGCCGTGCAGCCTCGCGCGCACGGTGGAAGATTTCAGTGGGCTCGCGTGAGCACTGAGACACGGTGAGTCATGTGACACATGACGCTTCCCGGGTTTTCGGGCGGGGCCTACGCTCCCGCGCACCGGTCGATTCGGCGACCGGCCTCACCCCTACGGGAGATGCATCATGAAGAGCCACAAGGTGAAGACTTTGAAGGAGCTGTTCGTGAAGGACCTCGCCCGCATCCACGGAGGCGATGGCAGCGCCACGTCCACCTCCTCCACCGAGACGCAGAGCACCTCGCCCCAGGTCTCCACCACGCAGGCCTGTTGCGAGGAGAAGAACGACCCCTGCTGCTAGAGCGCGGTCGTCCTTCGGATTGCTGAGCTCGCGCGTGTCTCCCTGGATGGGGACACGCGCGTTTCTTTTCGCGGGGCCTGTGTTGAGGGAGCCATCCCTTCGGTCTGGCGTCGTGTCCGATGCAGGGCGGCGCGGGTGTTGGCTCGTGGGAAGTCGGCGTGCGAGGCCGATGGGAACCGGACACTCGGGTGGGTCCGCGTGGGTGTGGCGGGTTGGTGGCGGGCGGGGGCGTCACCAGCGTGCGCCGCATGGCGCATCGAGGGATGGACAACGGCAAGGATGAGGCTCGGGGGGCCGCCACTCGGCCCGGGATGGAGACGGCTCGGCCGGCGGACGCGGCGCCGCCAGGGTCTCGCGAGCGGGGTGAGTCCGATGTGTCGGGCTGGAACCCCGCTCGGGATGAGGCGCCCTCGTCGCGCGAGGGGCGCTATCACCGCGCCGCTTCGCTGCGCATGGCGCAGCCTCGGACGGCGGTGGAGGACCGCTCCGACGAGGCGTGGGCGAGCGGAGGTGTCCAGGGCGGGCCCTATGGACGGGATGACCGGGATGACCGCTACGCCACGGGCGTGGGGCCTCGGGCTCGCATGGGGGCGCAGGACCAGGAGCTTTCGCCCCAGCCCGCGGATTATCGGTCCTGGGACCGGGAGGGCTACGGCGGCGAGGAGTCACGGACGCGTGGGGACGCGCCCCGTGCTGTCTCTGGATGGAGGGCCCGGGAGGAGGCGCCGCTGCCGCTGGAGACGAGCACGCTGCATGAGCCTCCGCGCCGGAGCGAGGGACGCGCGTTCCACACGGGCGATGTCGACACGGAGTTGGGGCTCGGCGAGGAGACGCTCGAGTTCGAGGCGCGCTCGCATGTGAGCCGTCCGGGTGAGCGCGCCGGGAGTGGATGGCGTGGCAGTCGCGAGCTTTCCACACCGTCTCGACAGCACTCCGACTCGGAGCGCTCCGAAGGTGGATGGCGCGGCGCCTCGCCCTCACGTCAGCACTTCGATTCGGAGGGCGGCGTGCGCGGCGGTCGCGACCTCTCCGCGCCTTCGCGTCAGCACTCCGATGATGGCTGGCGCGAGGGGCGCGAGATGTCCGCGCGGTCGCGTGAGCGCTCCGGTGTGGTGCGTTCGGAGGAAGGCTCGCGCGAGGGCCGCGACGTGTCTTCGTCCTCGCGAGGAGGTTCTCGTTCGGAGCGCCGGGAGGTGTCCGCGCCTTCGCGAGGCGCGTCTGGCGTCGAGCGCTCGGAGCGTTCGTTCGTCGCGGACCACATCCGCGAGGACCGGAGCCAGGACTACCGCGCGCCGCCGCTCGGGACGTCCAAGCGCTGGCAGCGGGAGCCGCTGACGGCTCGCGATGTGATGACGCGCAACGTGCGCTCGGTGCGGCGTGACAGCCCGCTGCGCGAAGTGGCTCGCATCATGAAGGACGAGGACTGCGGCGTCGTCCCCATCGTCGACGAGCAGGGCCGGCTCGAAGGGCTCGTCACGGACCGGGACCTCGCGCTGCGCGCCTTCGCCGGTGGCACTTCACCGGAGCAACTTCGCGCCGGGGACGTGATGACCGAGGACGTGGAGGCGGTGACGCTCGACGAGAGCCTGCAGGGTCTCATCGACATCATGGCCCGCCGGCAGATTCGCCGGCTCCCCGTCATCGAGCGCGATGACCGGCTCGTCGGCATCATCTCACTGGGAGACATCGCCCAGCGCGCCGACGCGGACGAGGAGCTGCAACGCGCCCTGGAGCGCATCTCCGCGCGCCGCTCGTTCTGGACGCGGCTGCGCTGAAGTCACCTCGAGGGACCGGAGCTCACGTCTCCATCAGACCGCGGAGCTCCGGGTCCTCGACCCACCACACGCTGGACACGGGAATCACATCGAACCCCTGGCCGGCGAGCTCGAGGAGGACGGGCGGGACCCAGCCGTAGACGACTCCGCCAAACTCCCCCACCGGCTCGTGCGCGAACCAGGTGTCCCACCCTGGAATGTCGTAGTCATCCAGGTAGCCGTTCGACGGCGCCGTCGCCGCGCCACACAGGTCTGAGTTGAAGTCCGTCGCGAAGACCCGCCCGCCCATCAAATCCCCGAGCGGCGGCAGCGGCAGTTTCAGCCGCTCGAGCGCCCGGCGACGTCGTTCGACGATGAAGCCCACCGCCTCCGCGGGCACCGCTTTCGAGCTCAACAACTGGCGCACCAGCGTGTCGCCGTCATGCCCGCAGACCGGCGGCATCAACTCCACCGAGCGCGTCGTCACACCAGCCCTGGCAGCCTCGGCGCGTGGCAGACAGCACGCGATGGTCTCCGCCAGCCGCCGTTTGAATCCTGTCACCATGCACGCATCCTCCGTGAGTCAGGGCCAATAGCGCTCAGCGGACCTCAGCGCGGCGCCGTTGGAGCCGTGCCCCCCTATCACCAGCACCGAGCCATCATCGAGCAGGGTCGCTGTGTGTCCCGCGCGCGCCGTCGTCAGGGCGGGGCGGAGGACCCAAGCGAGCAGGTTCGAGTCGAAGAGTTCCACCGACGACAGCGAATCGTAGTCCGCTTCCGAGCCCCCCACGACCAGCACATCGCCGGACGTCAGGGTCGTCGCCGTATGGGCGAAGCGCGCATCGAACATCACCTCCATGGGAATCGAGACGTTACCGCTGCCCTCCTCCGTCGGAATCACCTCGGCCGCGGCGGAGGCGATGACAGAGCCGGAGCCATCCCCTCGTTTGCCGCCCGTGACGAGCAGCTGCGCGGTCAGCTCTCCCTGCCCAATCACCGCGGCGGCATGGGCGTGCCGACGCTCCAGCAAGGGCCCCCCGACGGGGCTCCACCCCGTTCCTGGCGTGTACACATCGTAGCTGCTCTCGGTCCGATTCAAATTGTAGCCGCCGACCGCGAAGACCCTGTTGAGCACCATCGTGACGGACAGGACGTTGCGCTCCGTACGCATGGAGCCACTTCCGGTCGACCAGGTGCCTCCGAACACCCTGTAGCGCGCCGAGTCGCTGAAGCCCGTCCCCGCGTTCGCTCCGCCTCCCATCACCAGGACCTCATCCCCATCCGGCAGGAGCACCGCTCCGTGGCTCGCGCGCGCCGGTATCGGCAGGTCTGGCCGGGGTGAGGGGCCAGAGTCCGGGTCATAGAGCTCCACGCTCTTCGTCGGGGTGGCCCCCGAGCGTCCGCCCACCACCAGAACCTTGCCGCCGGAGATCAGCGTGGCGGTGTGGTCACCACGCGACACCTGCAAGGGAGGCAAGGGCGTCCACGAGCCACCATTGTTGGGGTCGTAGATCTCCACCGAGGTGAGGGCACCCGTCCCACTCGAATTCGAGAAGCCCCCCACCACCAGCACGCGCCCGTCCGCCAGCAACGTCGCGGTGTGCCCCGTCCGCGCCGTGTTCGGAGTCCCCGCCCGGTCCCATCGAGGACGCCCCGCGTCGGGCCCCGCGTCATCGCCTCCACCGGGGCCCGCGTCACCCGCGTCATCGCCTCCACCGGGGCCCGCGTCACCCGCGTCATCGCCTCCACCGGGGCCCGCGTCACCCGCGTCATCGCCTCCGTCGAGCCCCCCGTCCCCGGCGTCGCCTCCATCGTGGGCGCCCGCATCCGCGTCACAAATCGCCGGGTGCTCCCGACAGAAGAGAGAGGTCCGCGCCTCCACATCGACGCACGACACGACAGCCTGGAGGCCGAGCACACACGCCACCGCCACCACGAACCGCAGCCCCGACCTCACGGCCACCTCCCGGACACGAAAGCGGACGTCCCATCCGTCCCCACCGTCAGCGCCATCGGCGCCCGCGATGCCCCCACCAGGTACATCCCCGTCCCCACGCCCAGCCCCACCACGCCGCCCACCAGCAACCCCACGCTCACCGACTGGAGCGACCGCGTCCGCGACGCCACCTTCCGCGCATCGTCCTCGGAGTGGATGTCCCGTGATGGCGCATCCAGCTTCGACTCCTCCCGCGAGGCCAACCACCACACCACCCCGCCCCCCGCCGCCAGCGCCCCACCCACGGCCGCCGGAATCCACGCCCGCTCACGCAGGGAGACGGGTCGCTCGGACAGCGCTCCCTCGCCACTGGCAGCCACGAGGCCCAAGGCCCCCGGTGTTGGCGTCGCCCCCACCCGCGTGCCCGGGGCCCCGGCGTCCTCCGTTTTCAACGGCTCGGGTCGCTCACCTCGCGCCGCCAGCTCCGTGAGCACCTTCTTGCGCACCGCCTCGAAGCGCGTCCTCAGCTTCGGCGACACCGCCAGTGGCAGCTTCGCCTCCGGGTCCAGGAAGAGCGCCGCCTGGAACGCCGCGTCCGCCTCCTCCTGCCGCCCCCGGCTCAGCTCCGCCAGCACCACGCCCTCGTAGAGCGACACCGCCACGTCGTCCTCGGGCCCCTTCGCCACCTTCTTCGCCCGGGCAATCTGCTCCAGCGCCCGCTCGTGCTCGAGGTCCTCCACCAGCCGATGGATGGACAGCAGGTAGCGCTTCACGTCGGCAGACACCTCCGCCCGCACCCCGAGCGGCAGCAACCACAGCCCCAACAGCAGGACCACCCCCACCTTCGGCCCCCACCTCCCAGCCATGCCGGGCCTGTCAGTTGCGATGGATTCACTTTCCGCGACCCCCATGCTCGAGCACCCTCCGGGGAACAAGAGGCCCCCTGGGCGCTGTCGTCCCAAGAAAACGTCAAGGGCCTCGCGAATCCCCACGATGTGGAGACCCACGAGGCCCTCGAGTCCAAACCGGCACGGGCGCGCACCTCAGCGCGCGCCAGACGTCGTCACTGCACGCCCGTCACCACCACCGCGTCCGGGGTCTCCGTCACGGTGAACCGCTTGAGGGGCAACACCGCGGGCCCCTTCGTGACGGCACCCTGCAGCGTGAAGGTCGAGTTGTGGCAGAAGCAGATGAAGCCCGCCGCGCTCGGATTCGCGGACACCTCACAGGCCTCGTGCGTGCACAGCGCGTCCACCGCGGACAGCACGCCATCCGAGCCGCGGGTGATGAAGATCTTCTTCCCGTAGCCGCTCGGCGTTCCCTCCACGTAGCTGCCGTTGTCCCGGAGCGTGGGGAACTGCGTGAAGGGCAGCCGCACCTCGCCATTCACCGCCGAGGGGAAACCATCCTGGCCGGCGCGCAGCTCGATGCTCAGCACCTGCGTGCCCGGGTTGTAGGTGGAGACGAACTTGCGCAGCCCCACCGTGGCCGGCCGCTGCGTCACCGCGCCGTCGATGGGGTTGAACTTGGACAGGTGGCACGGGCACACCACCTCGCGCCCGTCGAAGCCCAGCGGGCACGCGGCGTGGGTGCACAGGTTGGACAGCACGGAGAAGGTGTCCTGCCCGGAGTGCGTCACCAGGAGGTTCGTCTCCTCACCCGCCACGCGCAGCGTAATCGCGCCGCCCACCCGCTCCAGGTCCGGATAGCGGGAGACGAGCAGGTCCACCACGCCCGCGTCACTGGCCGACACGTCCGTCACCGGCGCCGGGTCGATGTCCGGCGCGCAGCCGGGCAGCGCCGTCGCCGCCGCGCCCGCCGCGCTCGTTCCCAGAATGCCCTTCAGGAATCCACGTCGCGACGTGCTCACGTCCCCTCCACCACGAAGACCAGCTTGGGCTCCAGCTCCAGCTTGTCGTCCACCTTCACCATGAGCAGCGACGGGCGCTCGATCTTGAACTGCTCCAGGCTGACGGTGAACGAGCCCTCCGTCGTCACCTCCGTGGCGGACTTGAACAGCACCGTCACCGGCACCTCCACGCTCTGCTTCTCACCGTGGAAGAGCAGCTGGCCCTTGAGCGTCACCTGCACCTTCGAGGGGAACGTCGCGGGCGGCTTCACCCCCGTGGCCACGCCCTTGAAGTCGACGATGGGGTGCTTGGCCACCTCCGTCACTTCCCACATGTGCTGGTCGCGGTTGGCGTTGCCGGAATCGAAGTCCTTGATGTTGGCGCGCACGGCCACCTGCAGCGTGCCGTCCGCCTTCAGCAGGGCCTTGCCGTCGCTGGGCTTCGCGGTGCCGACCACCTCGTGTGCGGGGTGGTGGAGCTTGTAGGTGAGGCTGCTGGCGTCCTTCTTGAGCGCGTACGTCTTGGCCCCACCCTGGGCCAGGGCCGGCACGGAGAGAAGCAGGGTGGTGAGCAGCGCGAGTCGTCGAACAATCATGTCCGTCTCCAGGAAATGCGAGGTCGTCCCCCCGAAGGCCAACGGCGCTCGGGGGAAAAGATTCAGAAGAAGAGGGTGAAGATGCCGGCCGTGACGGCCCCGAGCGTGGTGTAGCCGACCACCTGGTGCGCGGTGGCCAGGTCCGTCTCCGACAGCCGGCCGAAGCGGTCCGTCGCCATGATGCCGAGGATGATCTGCGCAATCATCCCCGCGGTGGCCAGGGACATGAAGAGCTTGTGGAAGGAGATGGTGTCCCACTCGGCGTTCTCCTTCTCGAAGGGCTCCGGGGCCAGCAGGCCGAGCAGGCCCACCGAGGCGAAGACCACGGAGGTCCCCACGGCGAAGCCGCGGTGGAGCCCCAGCAGGTTGCGGTCATCCCCGCCGCCGCGGAACGAGTCGTTGAACTGGAGCTGGCCAATCACCGTGGTGGTGACCAGGCCCGCGGCCAGCGCGAAGCCCAGGCCCTGGTGCAGCTTGAGCATGGTGCGGCGCCGGTCCAGGCGCTTCTGGAGCTCCGGGTCCACCTGGGCGGCGGCGACGTCCTCGGCGGGCTCCAGCAGGTCGAAGTCCAGCGAGGGGTCCTCCGCCGGGGCGGCCTGCTCTTCGGCGGGAGCCTGCTTCGTGGGCGCGTCCTTGGCGGGCGGCGACTTCTGTTGGGCTCGGGCGGTGGTGGTGGAGAGCAGCGATAGGATGACGAGGACGGCGGCGATGCGGTTCATCAGTGGGTATCCGTGGAGGGCTCGTGGCGGAGGGCGGACGGGTGCGGCAGGGGAGCCGGGGGCCTGCTTCCAATCATGCCGACGTGATTCACGAAGAACCCGGAACCGATTGCAAAGTCGCCGCAACGGGGACCGGCCAGGGGTTTCGTGGACGCGATGTGGAAGGCGAGCGGCGGCCGGAGACGGCCTGCATGAGGGGACCCGAACGAAACCTCCCAACCAGGTGATGACCCCGGCGGAGTGACTCCGAGGCCCAGGGGGACGGTAGCGCCACACTCCGCGTTGAGGAAGCCGCATGAGCGGGTGCGGCCTCTGTCCGACAGCCACCTTCCTCCGGGCTCGGGGTCGGAAGACACCGGCCGGTGTGTTCACTGCCCGCGCGGGGACTGACGGGCGCCCGACAATCATCCGGCGGAGGCCGGAAATCCGGCTCCGGATGCGTTTCAGTGGTGGCAGCCCGGGGTGTCACCTGCGCCATCGGGCAGCCGCGCATGGAGAAGCATTCGTCCGTCAGCCTCCGCTTGCCCCTTCCCGACGAGGGTCCGGGTCCCGGAGTCGAATTGCTGGCGGAGAGCCGCCGCGCTCGCGCCAGCGCCGAGCTCGCCAGCGCGCGCATGCGAAGTCTGCAGTCGCTCACGCTCGCCCTCTCCGGCGCCCTCACCTCCGAGGACGTGGCCCGCGCCGTCGTCGTGGAGGCGGTGCGCACCCTGGAGGCCCAGACCGGCGGCCTCTACCTGCTGGATGCCCGGGGCTCCACCCTGGAGCTGGTCCACAGCGTGCGCTGCCCTCCGGCCATCCAGGCCGCCTTCACCCACGTCCCCCTGGGCGCCGAGGTCCCCGTGGCCCAGTCCGTGCGCACCCGCGCGCCCCTGTGGCTCTCCGACTTCGCCACCCTGGCCGAGCGCTTCCCCGACGCGGCCGACCCCGCCCGCCCCGAGCATGGAGATTTATCCCTCGCGTGCCTGCCCCTGGTCGCCCGCGACAGGACGGTGGGCTGCCTCACGTTCATCTGGAGCCGCGCGCACGACTTCGACGAGGAGGAGCGCGCCTTCGTCGACATGCTGGCCCAGCAGGCCACCATGGCCCTGGAGCGGGCCCGACTGCTCGCCGCCGAGCGCCGCCAGGTGGAGCGCGTGGGACTGCTCCAACACGCCACCGCCATGCTCGCCACGTCGCTGGACCTGGGCCACACCCTGCGGGGCGTCGCGCTGGGCCTGGTCCCCACGCTGGGCGACTTCTGCATCATCGACGTGATGGGGCCGGACCACGAGGTGCGCCGCACCTTCCACGCCGCCACCCCCGAGTGCGCCGGCCTGCTCGCCGCCAGCCACTGGCGCCCCCCGGAGCGCCCGGGCACCCCCATCTGCGCGCTCGCCAGCGGGCAGCCCGTCTTCGCGCCCCAGGTCGACACCGCCTGGGTGGAGGCCACCGCGTGCGGGCCAGAGACGCTCGCCCTGCTGCGCACCCTGTCCCCCACCTCCTGGCTGTCCGTCCCGTTCGACACACCCGAGGGCGTGCTCGGCGCCCTCACGCTGGGCCACTGCCTGTCCGGCCGCCACCACACGGGCGAGGACCTGGAGCTGGCGATGGAGCTGGCCCGCCGCGCCAGCGCCGCCGTGCAGAACGCCCACCTGTTCCACCAGACGCAGCAGGCGCTCCAGCTGCGCGACGAGTTCCTCGCCATCGCGAGCCACGAGCTGAACACGCCGCTGACGGCGCTCAAGCTCCAGCTGTCCCGGCTGCGGCGCATGTCCTCGGACGGAGAGGTGCGGGCGCGCACCACGTCCGCCGTGCAGCAGGTGGACCGGCTGGGCCGGCTGGTGCGCGAGCTGCTGGAGGTGGCCCACCTGTCCGAGGGCCGCCTGCACCTGACGCCCGAGCCCGTGGACCTGGTGGACGTGTGCCGGGAGGTTCTCACGCGCTTCACCGAGGAGCGCGAGCGCGCGGGCGCCACCATCTTCCTGCGCGCCGACAGCGCCGTGCCCGGGCGCTGGGATGCCACGCGCGTGGACGGCATGGTGACGCACCTGGTGTCCAACGCGCTGAAGTACGGCCTGGGGCGCCCGGTGGAGGTGGAGGTGACCTGCACCCCCGGAGACCTGGCGCGGCTGGTGGTCAGGGACAGGGGCATCGGCATCCCCGCCGAGCAGCTCGCCCACCTGTTCCAGCGCTTCGGCCGCGCGGTGCCGCTGAGGCACTACGGCGGCTTCGGCCTGGGGCTGTGGTTCTCCCGGCAGGTGGTGGAGGCCCATGGCGGGCACATCCACCTGGAGAGCTCACCAGGGCTGGGCACCACCGTCACCGTGGAGCTGCCCAGGACGCCCGAGCCCTCTTGAGCCTTCAGGGCCCTCACGCCGGAGCGGTGGAGGGGACCTGGGAGCGCTGGGCGGTGCCGTGGGCCAGCTCCTCGCCCAGCGCGTGCGGGTCGAAGTACGCGTAGAAGCGGCGGATGTACTCGCCATCCCATTCGATGATGGAGACGCCCTCGTAGGCCACGGCCGCGCCGTTCTGCGCGGTGCCATGGGACTCCCACTCGAGCGCCACCCGGTCCCCCGACTCAATCATGTTCCGGAAGGACGACTTCACCCGGCGCAGCGTGGCCTTGTAATCGCGCCAGAACTGACGCGCGCCCTCCCTCCCCTTGAACACCCGGGAAGAGGCCAGGTTGCTCACCTGGGCATCGTCACTGAAGAGCGCGACGAGCGCCTCCAGGTCGCCGTCCTCCTCCAGACCCGACAGTGCCTCCACGAACCGCTGCGCTCGCTCCGTCGCCATGCGCGTGTCCTCGCTCGCCCCTGAGTGGAAGGGGCGCTCATGGAAGGAGACTGCGCATGCGCCATCCCGGGTGCCTCCCCCTCCCGCCTGCCCTCCAGCACGGCGGAGGAGCCCCAGTCCGCACGCTAGGTGTTCCGGGCCCGGGTCCACTCCTCGCGGTTCCAGCCGTTGCGCAGGTAGCGTTCACGCTTCGACTCGGGGAGCGCCTCCCAGGACACGCCCCGGCCCAGCTCGGGCGGCTCGGCGAAGAGGCCCACGTGCTTGGGGTCCACGGCCTCCTTCGCGCGCTTCGCCGTGAGGCCCTTCATCTCGTAGCCCAGCCGCAGCTCGGCCTTGTTGCCCTCGCCCTTCACGTCGACGAAGACGCCTCCGCCGAACTCCGCCTCCCGCAGGTTCAACTTGCTGTAGCTGCCCGCGTGCTTGCCCACGCCGACCGACAGCTTGAGGTCCCCGTCCGAGGAGTGGCTCACCGAGAACAGGCCCAGGTCCACCTTCACCTCCGACTGGAGCTGGCCCTTCGAATCGCGCGTCACCTCGAGCCCCACGGGCCCGCCCTTGAGGGCCACACCCCCCGAGGATTTCAGGTCGACGCGGCCTCGCGAGTCGAGCCGGGCCTCGCCGCCCAGGAGGAGGTGGTCGTGCTGCAGCTCCGCCTTGCCATTCACCGAGAAGGTGCCGCCCGTGCGCTCACCGAGCAGCTCCCTCTGTCGAGCGTTGATGGCCTGGTAGACCCAGCCCGTGGACCCCGCGGTCCCCACCGCCATGCGCCACTCCTTCGCGAGCGACTCCCGCCGGGGGTCCTGACGGTCCAACCCCACCATCGAGTCCGACAGGCGCGCGTCCCGGGGCGGGCCCAGCTTGCGCAGCTCGGGGAGGCCCGGGGCCTGCTCCACGGCCTGGACGTAGCGGCCGAGGTAGGCGGCGTGGTCGGCCAGGTACGTCCGGCCCGCGGTGACGGCGTGTTCGCTCACGGCCTGGCGCAGCGAGTCCGGCAAGGCCACGTCGTTGCGGAAGAAGGCGGGCCTGCCCGGGTAGCCCAGCGGGCCCGACGCGGGCTCTCCCGCGAGCCGCTGGAGCGTGCCCTTGGCGTGGGCCTGCTCCAGGAAGGACGCGCGCGCCTCGGGAGACTGCTCGGCCAGGAAGGTCTTCAAGAGGCCATCGCGCTCCATCCGCTCCAGGGTCGCGCGGTAGCCGTCCGGCGGGAGCTGCCCCAGCAGCGTATGCACCGTGCGCACGTCCGCGTCGCTGACCGTCCAGTCGCCGAGGCTGCGCGTCAGTCTCGACTGGAGGTCCGAGTAGACGTCCGCGGGGACCTCCGCGCTCCGGGCCCGGAGCCTGCCGCCCAGCGCCGTCAGCTCTCCGGCCGACACGGTGGGGCCGGTGTCCCGGGACGTGCTCCCCTGCTTCGGAGGGGACGAGGACTTCGAGGTGGGCTCCTTGAACGGCTGCACCGCGTTGCGCTCGCGGGCGACGGAGAGGGGTGCCTGCGAGGGAGTCCGCGGTGACGAAGGCACCTCATCGGGGACAGGGTCGAGGGCCAGGGCGTTGCTGCCTGCTGCGTCGATTCGGGACATGCGCTCGCTTCCGCAAAGGGGACCTCCGGCCGCTCTGCACCGGGCACACCAGGGTCCGCTCCGAGCAGCACCTGGGCCCCGAGCGCCCTCGGGCCATCGCCAGTTCCGGACGCGCAATCTCCCGAAGCGGACGTCCTCGCCAGGAGGCGCCCGTGAGGGCTCAGGTGCCCACGGCGGCGACGGCCCGGGAGTCGAGCGGCAGCTCCAGCGTGAAGGTCGTCCCGTCGCCCTCCTCGCTCTCCACGCGCACCCGGCCCCCGTGGGCCTGGGCGCAGCCCCAGACCAGGGTCAGCCCCAGGCCCCAGCCCTTCGCGACGCCGGTCTGCGCGGTGCGCGTGCGGGAGAACGGCTTGAAGAGGCTCTCCTGGTCGGCCCGCGAAATCGCCCGGCCCTCGTTGTGGACGGAGACCCACGCGACGGAGTCGGTCCGCGCGACGGTGAGGGTGATGGGCTCGTCCAGGGCGCCGTACTTCACTGCGTTGCTCGTCAGGTTCCAGAGCGCGCGGCGCAGCTCGTCCTCGCTCCACCAGCCCTCGACGGACGACTCGGCCACGAGGAGGAAGCGCTCACCGTGGATGGTGCTCAGCTCCTCGATGACCTCCCGGGCGATGGCCCTCAGGTCGCACGGCGCGAACTGGAGCGAGAGCTGCTCCCCGGCGCGCAGGCGGTTGGCGTCGAGCAGGTCCCTCACCATGCGGTCGGTGCGCTCGATGTTCTGGTCGATGCGCCGGGCCAGGTCCCTGCGCTCCTCCATCACCTCCGGCCGGCGCAAGAGCAGTTGCGCCGCCACCTTCGCCGCCGACAGCGGCCCCCGCAGGTCATGGGCCAGCACGGAGACGAAGCGCTCCCGGAGCACACGCTCCTCCTGCAGGGTCTCGACCTTCGCCAGCAGGTCCGCGTACAGCTTCGCGTTGTCCAGGTGGATGGTGAGCCGTTCGCCCAGGGACTCGAGCCGCCTTCGCTCCCGGGCCGTGAAGTCGCGCGACGCGGTGATACCGACGTACAAGATGCCCCTCAGGGCGTAGCGCGTGGCCAGCCGGATTCCGAGCAGTGAGGAGAGCCCCTCGCGCCGCAGGTCCTCGCTCACAGCCATCGGCGTGGCCTCCGCCTCCTCTCCCGAGCCAGGGGCATCGTCCGAGACGCCTTGCAGGGTGGCGTAGCGCGCCAGGGCCTCCATCGCCACGCCCGTGGAGGCCACCGTGCCGAACCCGGGAAGCGGGGTCTCTTTCAAGAGCAGGGCCGCGCTCTGCCCCCCCAGCGCCTCCATGACCAGTTCGAGGACCTCCTTCAATCGCTCCCGGAGGGAAGCGGCATCCACCTCCAGGGCCTCGTTCGCCACCTTCTGGATGAGCCGCAGGTAGCGCTTCTCCGTCTGCTCATCCTCCCGCATGTGCTCACTGAACAAGGCGATGACGTTCGCCGAAGCCGCATGCAGCTCGCCGAAGAGCTGCTCGACGTCCTCGACACCGGGCCGCGCCTCGGGAGGAGCTCCGGCCCACATCCGGGAGATGCACCTGCCCAGGAGCGCGAACTCCTCGACGACCTCCGCCACATGGAACCCCTGGCGGAGTCGCGCGGCCACATGCGCTTCCACGAACTTGCGCCGCTCGGCGAGAGTGACTGCCTGCCCCTTCGCGTCATCCGCGAGCGAGGCCAGGTAGGCCGGCATGATGTTCTTGAGCTCGGGCGCGTCCAGCCCTCGGGCAGAGGCGGCACGGGTCGCCACCTCGGTCCACATCCGGACGATGTCGTCGTAGTGCCGGTGGATGATGTCGGAGATGCGGTTCATCGTGTGACCCCATCGCGCTGCCGCACGGAGGCGCCGTCCCGTGCATCCCGGGAGAGGGGATAAGGATTGAGCCTGACGGAGGTGAGCGGGAAGAGCGCCGAGCCCTCGGGCCACCGTTCGCTGGCACACACGCCTCCGGGAGGTCGCGACAGGGCTCGGGTCTCCGGCCCCGAGGACGCATCCCCGAGCCCCCTCGGCGGGCGAGTGGCCCACCGCTCCATGTCCGCCGCCTCCTTCGTGTCCATCCTCAAGAGGCTCTACCCACCCTTCCAAGCCGTCCTTCTCGCAAAGTCGCGCGGCGGGCCGCCCGAGGTCCGCCATGCCTTCCTACACGGTCGACATCCCGCTCCATCTCCACCACGCATACTGGCAACTGCCCAATGAGATGCGCATGGCGGTCGCGCTGCATCTGCTGGCGATGGCGGAGCTGGCGCCCCGGCGATACTCCGCCGTGGATGGAGGTCCGAGCCGCAGTGACATCGCCGGCCTGGACGCGGGCGAGCACCTCGTGGAGCTCGGCGGGCTCTGGTTCTCCTATCGCATCACCCCTCAGGAGCACCTGTTGCGGTTGCTGGATTTCGGGGACACGACGCGGGGTGCCCTCGCCACCGCACCCTCGACCTGGAGACACCACCTGCTGGACCAGGACACCTGGACCAACGAGGGCGGCTTCAGCCCCCCCTCGGCGCGGGGACACGACACGGCGGGGACATGAAGCCTCCTCGCGCAGGGCGCGCGCGGACCCGAGGGCGAGAGATGCTCATCGGCCTCTTCATTTCATCGTGGAGCCGCGCAGCCGAGCCCTCAGCGCCTCGGCCTCGTCCGTGTCGCGCAGCATCACGAGGGTCTGCACGTAGTACGCGAGCGCCCACAGGTTCTCCTCCGGAATCGCGCCCTTCCACGTCGGCATGGCCGCGCCGCCCACCCCCGCCGCGATGACCCGGTAGAGGTCCTCGCGCTGACGCTCGGGTGTGTACGGCGCGCCTTCGACGGTGTCTCCCACCGCCCAGATAGTGCGCAGGGGCTGGAAGAGGAAGTCCGGCGGGAGCACTTTCTGCGTGCGCGTGGGCTCGCCCTTCGTGTCCACCTCCACGGGGTGGTCGGACTCGCGGACCTGCGCGGTGTAGGGGTCCACCTTGGAGAGGTCCACATCGCGCCCGAAGGCCTTCTTCATCAGCGCGGCCAGCTCCGCGCGCGGAAGGTACGCGACGTGACAACTCGAGCAGCCCGCGTTCCCCGCGCCCGACACGTGATAGGCGACGCGGCCCCGCTCGATGGCCTCCGCGTCACGGCCTCGCCACGGGTCCGCGGACACCTCCAGCGGCTTGCCGGGGACCTCCTCCTTCCAACGCGGGCTGAAGGTCTTGAGGTACTGCACCACCGCGTCCAGGTCCGCGTCGGGCACGTCCCACGCGAACATCGGCGTGCCGTGGAGCCCGCGTCGCAGCGTGCGCTTCAGCGCCTCATCCGTGGGCAGCTCTCCGACGGAGACGCCGCCGAACTTGAAGAGTCCCTGACGGAAGCTGCGAGGCACGGGCCGCATGCCCCGTCCCGCCGGGCCTTGTCCGTCGCCCTGCTCTCCGTGACAGGAGGCGCAGTAGTACGCGTACACCGAGTGCCCACGCGCCAGCGTCTGGGCGGAGAGGACGCGGCCATCGGCGAGCTTCAGGGGCTCGAAGGTGGGCGCGCTCTTCGAGCGACACCCCGTGAACGCCAGCGACACCAGGAGCAGCAGGGCCGACAGCACACGAGAGGTCATGGGAGGTACACCGCCACGAAGAGGAACACCCACGTCACCGTCACGAAGTGCCAGCCCAGGGACCAGGTCCGCCACGAGGCTCGCGCGTCCGCTCCGCGCAGGTGACGCCAGCAGCAGGCGAAGAGCCCGACCTCCACCCCGAGCACGTGCAGCGCGTGCAGCGCGGTGAGGCCATGGAAGGCCGACGCGGGCACGCCGCTCTCGGGGATGCGCAGGTACTCGGTCCACCAGGCCTGGTGCATCCACATCGCCTGGAGCGCGAGGAACCCGAGCCCCGCGGTCCACACTCCCCAAGTTGTCCACAGGGGACGGCGGCCCTCGCGCCGTGAGCCCAGGTGCAGGGCCACGCTCCCCGCGACGAGCAGGAGCCCCGTGAGACACAGGCCCCACGTGGGCACTCGCGGCGACGGCCACGCCTCTCGCATCCGGTACCAGCCCACCGCGAACACGAGCGCCGCGAAGAACATCGCCCACGCGGACAGGCCAAGCACCGTTCCGAGCCACCGTGTCGCCTCGGCCCGTGTGTCGACTTCAGGCGACGTGTCCTGAGCGGGCGTGCTCATGACGTGCGCTCCAGCAGGGGCTGCGGACCGCTGATGGCCGGGGCCTCCGCGGGCAGCGCCTCTGCCTGTCCGACCCAGTCGCGGCCCAGTTGCTCCAGCACCTCGGGCTGGGACAGCGCATGCGGCCCGCGCAGCACGACGGGGATTCGCTCGAAGTTCTCGTCGCTCGGAGGGCTGGCCGCGCACGTCCACTCGAGCGTGCCCACCTGCCACGGATTCGCGTCCGCCACGCGCCCGCGCCAGAGCGTCCACACCAGGTTCACCACGAACAACCCCTGCGCGGCCCCGAGCAGGAACGCACACGCCGTGGTCCACTGGTTCAGCGGCAACAGGTGCTTCAGGTACGTGTACTGGTACGGGTCATAGAGCCTGCGCAGTTGTCCCGCGTAGCCCGCCGCGAGCTGTCCGCCGAAGACCCCGAGGAACAACACCGCGCTCGACACCACGTGCGCCTTCGCGAGCCCCTCGTGCAGCTGCCGCCCGAACATCTTGGGGAACCAGAAGTACAGGCCCGCGAAGACCCCCAGGAAGCTCGCCGCGCCCATCGTCAGGTGGAAGTGCCCCACCACCCACAGCGTCCCGTGCAGCGGCACATCCGTGGCCACCGCGCCCAGCGCGAGCCCGGTGATTCCGCCCAGCCCGAACACCACCACCGTCGAGAGCGCCGCGAGCATCGGCGAGGTCAGCCGCACGCTCCCTCGCCACAGCGTCATCAGCCAGTTGAGGAACATCACCTCCGCCGGCAACGAGATGAGCAGCGTCAACACCATGAACGTGCGCCCCAACATGGGCGACATCCCGCTGGTGAAGAGGTGGTGCGCGTAGACCAGCCCGCTCAGCGCGGACACCACGCCCATGGCCCCGGCCGTCAGTCGATAGCCGTGCGCGGGCTTGCGACTGAAGAAGGACACCATGTCCCCCACCATGCCCCACGCGGGCAGGATGAGGATGTAGACCTCCGGGTGACCGAACAGCCAGAACAGGTGCTGGTACACCACCGGGTCCCCGCCGCCGCCCACCGCCGCCGCGCCCGCGATGAAGAACTGTGTCCCCAGCAACCGGTCCATCAACAGCAACACGGTGGCTGCCGCGAGCACCGGCACGAAGAGCACGTTCAACACCGACGCGAAGAACAGGCCCCACACCGTGAGCGGCAGTCGGCCCCAGGTCATCCCGGGCGCTCGGCACCGCGCCACCGTGACGACGAAGTTCAGCCCGTACGTGAAGGCCGAGACGCCCGCGCACAGCACCGCCACCGTCACCAGCGTCTGCCCCAGGCCCGGCGTGAAGGCGGTGGTCGACAGCGGGGGATACGCGGTCCACCCCGCATTCGCGGGCCCGAGCCGCACCCCGAACGAGACGAGCACCAGCGCGCCGCCCAGCGCGTAGACCCAGAAGCCCAGCGTCGACAGTCGGGGGAACGCGAGCCCTCGCGCGCCGATGGCCAGCGGCAACACGAAGTGCCCCAGCGCGCCGAAGAGCAGCGGCGTCACCGCGAAGAAGATCATCACCAGGCCGTGCATGGTGAAGACCGAGGTGTACGTGGGCGGAGTCAGCGCGCCTCGGGACTCGGGCAGCGCCCACGCGAGCCCCGGTACGGGTTGCCCCGGCCACGCCCACTGCCAGCGGATGAGCAGCGCCAGCAGTCCGCCCAGGAGGAGGAAGCCCAGCCCGCTCCACAGGTAGCGACGGGCCACCTGCTTGTGGTCGACGCTCACGGCGTCCTCCAGTCCCAACCCCAGTGGGCCGCGACGTCGTCCGCGTCGTACGCCTGGAGCGCCTGTCGTCCGGCCTCGCGCAGCCACGCGGCATAGGCCTCCGAGGACAGGGCGCGCAGCTCACCGCGCATCCGGTAGTGGCTGGTGCCGCAGTGCTGGTAGCAGGCCACCTCCCACGTGCCCTCGCGCGCGGCCTGGAACCAGGTTTGATTCACCCGACCTGGAATCGCGTCCACCTTCACGCGGAAGTGCGGCAGCGAGAAGCCGTGCACCACGTCCGTGGAGACGAGCTGCACCCAGACGGGGACTCCCGCGGGGACTCGCAGGTCGTTCCACGTCACCACGTCATCGGGCGTGTTGAAGCGGCCGTCCTCGCCCGCGTAGCGCGCCTCCCAGGACCACTGATGCGCGTTGATTTCGATGCGCACCGTGCGCGGGTCCTCGGCGGGGACCTGGAGGTTCCACAGCACGTCCCGCAGGTAGCCCTCGGAGCCCACGAGCAACGTCCCGTCCACGATGAGGAACGTGCTCAGCGCCAGGCCGAGCACGAAGGCGATGGAGCGCTTCGTGCCGCCGTCCGAGGCCGCGCGCTTCGCGCCTCGGAAGCGCCACACCGCGATGAGCATCCACCCGAGCGCAATCGCCGCGAGGCCCGCCTCGATGCGGTGACTCCACCCGAGCAGCGCGTCGATGCGAGGGCCGTGGGTGCTCGCGTTCTCGGGCAACGCGAGGGTCTTCAGCCCGGAGGGAGTCTGCGCGCCCGTCGAGACAGGGGTGGACCCTTCGACGGGGGTGCTCATGTCGGGTCCTTCCGGGGGTCCTCACGGTTCGCGCGGCGCACGGCCCACAGGCCCACGCCCAACACCGCGAAGGGCGTGAGCATCAACCCCACGACGAGCAGCATCGAGCGCACCGCGGACTCCGGCTCCCGCAGGGAGCACGTCGCGCAGGCCCAGGCTTCCGCGGGCATCAGGGACAGGAGCGTCAGCGCGAGAATCGCGGAGTGCCCATGGTTCACGCTGCCTCGACGGGACCTGGCGTCCCGTGGGGACTTCACACAGGACCCACGAAGGACGTGCCCGCTCGGTCCCGAGAGGCGGGATGCGGCTCGTCGACCCAGGTTGGAGCGCTCACCGGTCATCACCGCCCTCCCGGCTAGCACGCGGAAGTGGCCGCCTCAAGCCGAGGCCCTCCTGGGCTCGCCTGCCCACCGGGGTGACCTGTCGCCGGCTACACCTCGCGAGTAGGCGGCTTGGCCCCTGCGACACCTCGGCGCTTGTGCCCTCCCAGGCCTTTCGTTAGTCCCAGGCCCATGTCCGCCGAATCGCCCCTCGCGCTCCCCCAGGCCCGTCTCACCCAGCGCCCCGCCTTCTGGGCTGGCCTGGCCGTCATCGCCCTGGGACTCACCGCCGCCCTGGGCCTGTCCCTGGTGCGCGGCAACAGCGAGCCGCTGCCCCGACTCGGCACCCTCCCGGACTTCTCCTTCACCCGGCAGGACGGACAGCCCTTCGGCAACGCCCAGCTCCGCGGGCACCCCTACATCGCCAACTTCATCTTCACCCGCTGCCCCACCATCTGCCCCGCGTTCACCCGGAAGATGGCGCACGTGCAGAAGAGCACCGACGCCCACGGCACGGGCCTCCAGCTCGTCTCCTTCTCCGTCGACCCGAAGTACGACACCCCCGAGCGCCTCGCCGAGTACGGCCAGACGCACGGCGCCAACTTCGCCCGCTGGAGCTTCCTCACCGGGGACTACGCCGTCCTCCAGGACGTCATCGTCCAGGGCTTCAAGGTCAGCATGGGCCGCGAGGCCGGCGCCCCCGAGGACGACCTGACCTCCATCTTCCACGGCTCCCACTTCGTCCTCGTGGACTCGAAGGGGGAGGTCCGCGGGTACTACGACAGCGCCGACAGCGACTCGACGGACCGACTCCTCGTCGACGTGAAGCGGCTGATGCGCGAAGAGGCGTGAGGCGGGCGGGGTCCCATGGACCCGGGGATGTTGATCCGTGGCGTGGCGCTCGACCGTGCCGCCAGCTCGCGCTCGTGAGACCGTGAGCGCGCCTTTCGCCTCCGGCGACGCAACGAATCGCCTGCCTTCGTGAGTCGGGCGAATGCATTCACTGGCAGTATGCCTCCGGACTCCCGATTCTTGAGGAATGAGGATCATCCGGTCTGCCCCGTGAGGTGAGTCGGGCCCGAGCAGCCCGGCCCTCGCGGATGCCTGCCCACCCGACGTCTATCGAGTGGCCTCGCGCCTCTGGCAGTAGCCCCCCGATGGACCTGTGGAACCGACGAGTCGGCCCTCGCCGTCTTTCACGCCTCGGAGGCTCGCGGCTCGCCACGGCCCCGAAGCCGAGGGGGCAGCGCCTCCAGACCTCGCATCTGCCCCCGAAAACCGAAGGGCCGCCCTCACGCGCGGAACCCGCCCTCGCAGCGTCCCTCAAAGCCAGAGGGCCGCCCTGCCTCACGCGCGGAAGCCACCCCACAACGCCAAAGGGCCGGCGCCTCCCGCTCGGAGGACCGGCCCGCGCTGCTGCCCCGCAAAGCCGAAGGGCCGGCCCCGCGTTGGCGGAGGACCGGCCCTCTGGCTTGCCACAGCTTCGCGCCAGGGGCGCGAGGTGCCTTACTCGAGGAAGGCGGCGTGGCGCTGCGCGATGATGTTCTGCACGTTCTGCTGGCCGAGGACGTTGTCCGTCCACGCGCCCACCTTCTCGGCGCCAGCGCGAACCTGCTCGGCGACCTTGGTCACGTCCTCGATCTTCGAGGTGGCCTTCGCCAGCGCGCCGATGCCGCCGATGGGGCCCTCGCCGACCAGCGACGTCACGCCCTGCTTCAGCAGGCCGTCCACCACCGGGGCCAGGAACTTGCCCACGTAGGGGATCTTGTTGATCTGCTCGCTGATCTTGTTGGTGATGGGCTCGATGATCTCCGAGGCCGGCTTCTTCAGGAAGCCCAGGAGCTTCTCACCGAACTTCGCGATGCCACCGGCGAGGCCGCCGACCTTCTCCGCCGCGGAGCCGACCGTCTTGAGGACATCCTTGAACAGGTTCGCGGGGTTCAGGTTCTTCAGATTGAACAGGCCCATGGTGACACCTCAGAGGTTCGCGGGGGACGCGGAAGTTTGGGAGAAGGAAGACTCGAAGTGATTCTCGACAGGGCGGCTGAATAGTTTCCGCCAGAATTTCCGTGGGAATTTTTCCGGCCTTCCATCCCCCCGGGGCAGGACCTCAGGCCCGACCGCCACCACCCCGCTTGATCTGATCCAACATCGCCTGCCGCGCCGCGGCGTCCTGGGTCCCCGTGGAGGGGGCCGGGGCCTGGGGCGTCGACGGAGGCGCGTCCACGCTCAGGGAGGGCTTCCCGGCGGCGGCGCCCGAGGTGGCCTTCTCGAACTTGGAGTTGTCGAAGTCCGGAGCCGACCCGGGCAGCTCGCCCTTCATGCCCCGGATGAGCAGGTCCGCGGCCTCGTCGGCCGTCACCGGGGTGATGCCGTTCTTCTTCAGCTCCTCGTCCGGGACGATGTTGAGCTCCGGCTCCAGGTCCTTGTCCTGCGCGTACTTGAGGACCAGCTCGACGTAGTCCTCCAGCTTCATGCCGACGGCCTTGGCAATCTTCTTGGTGTCCGCGTCGTTCAGCAGCTCGGCGCGAACGACCTCGATGGGTCGCTTGAGCCCGCGCTTGGGCTTGGCGGGGGCGTTATCCTGAGACATGTGATGCTCCGACGAAGAAAGGACGTGGGCGAAACTCTAGCCCAGTTTTTCTCGTTCACACATTCTCGCCCCCGCCCCCCTCTGACGACAGCCCCGTGAGGGCTCGCTGGTAGGTCTCCAGGTCCGCCTGGGAGAAGAGCACCACCGTCACCTTCTCCAGCTGGGGCAGCCGCCCGAGCGCCGCCCGGATTTCCCGCAGCGCGATGGACGCCGCCCGCTCGATGGGGAAGCGATACACGCCCGTGGAGATGGACGGGAACGCCACCGAGCGCAGGCCGTGCTGCTCCACCAGGGCGAAGACACTCTTGTAGCACCGCGCGAGCGTCGCCTCCTCCCCCCGGGTCCCTCCACCCCAGACCGGCCCCACCGTGTGGATGACGTGGCGGGCGGGCAGCCGGTAGCCCTTCGTCAGCTTCGCCTGCCCCGTGGGACAGCCGTGCAACATGCGGCACTCGGCCAGGAGCTCCGGCCCGGCCGCGCGGTGGATGGCCCCGTCCACGCCGCCCCCGCCCAACAGCGCGCTGTTGGCCGCGTTGACGATGGCGTCCGCGTCGACGCGGGTGATGTCTCCTCGGATGAGCTCCAGGGTCATGGCCTCTCCTCTTGTCACCAGTGGGCCACGGACGACGCCTCCGGCCACCGCGCCTGACTCGAGGCGCGGAAGAGCCGGACCTGTGCGCCTGCTCAGCGCGGCGAGGCGTTGCGAGGCGCCGACTTGCGCGAGCTCGACACGGGCTTGCGCGCCTTGGGGAAGGTGCGCGTCACGGTGCCGGGGCGACGGGCCTCGGCGGCGGCGCGGGCCTTCTCCTCGGCGGCGCGGACGGCGGCGGCCTTCACCGCGAGCTGCTCCGCCTGGAGCGCCCAGCGACGACGCAGCAAGTCCCGGAGGCCCTCCTTCTGCAAGTCCACCTGGGCCTGATGCAGCCGGTAGTGCAGGTCCTCGCGCAGGGTGCCGCGTGAGAGCGCCGCGTCCGCCGCGCCCGACACGCCCACCACCACCTTGGGCCGCTCCTCCTGCATCTGCAGGCAGCGCAGGATGAGCCCCTGCGCCTCGCGCCCCAGCTTCACCGCGTCCGGGATGAACACCACGCCGTTGCGCTGGCGGAGCGCGTTGGCCAGGTCCACGGCCTGCCGCACCTCCATCAGCTCCACATCGAAGCTGCGCGCGGCCTCCTGGGCCCAGCTGCGTCGCTCCTCTTCGGTACCTCCGTGGATGATGAGCGAGGCACGATTGCAGACGAGCTCTTCTTCTCGGTAACCGCTGAGCGTCACCGGCAAACCCCCTGCTGCCTGAAGCGTGGAGGCCGGATTCTAACGCCCCCTCGGGTGCTCCATTCAACGCCCCGGGTATCCTGGCAGGTGGGGCTCGGCGCGACCCACCTGAAAGCCCTTTCATGTGTACCTGGGTGACTGGTGTCTCGGAGATGTCACGAGGCGGGCACCACCATCACGGGGCGACGGCAGCGCGCCACCAGCTCCCGCGCCACCACGACGGGCAGCGCGTCCGGCGCCTGGGAGGGCACGCCCGACGTGCCCAGGCACACCAGATCCACGCCCTCGCGCTCCGTGGCCTGGCAGATGGCCAGCGCGATGTCCTCGCCGGACACGCCCTCCACGCTCCAGCGCAGCGCCCGCGCGCCCTCGTCCTGGGGCACCAGGCCCCACAGCCGCTGGAGCGTCGCCTCGTGCTCGCGCGGAGGCTCGGGCAGCACGCCGTAGTGGTCCATGAAGCCCGTCTCGCCGAAGCGTCGGCGGTGCACGTGCAGCAGGTGCACCCGGCCTCCCGGCCCCACCATCGAGCGCGCCTGGGTGATGGCGCGCAGGCACGCATCCGAGAAGTCCACCGGCACCAGCACGCTCTTCGGAGGCTGCGCGCGACGGGGCGCGTGCAACGTGTCCGGCACGCACACCACCGCCTGCTCCGCGTGCCGCAGCACGCCCGCGGACACCGAGCCATGCCACCAGCGCTTCACCGGCCCCTGCGCGCGCATGCCCACGACGACCAGGTCCGCGCCGCGCGAGAGCGCCACGTGCAGCAGGTGGTCCGCGGGCCGGCCGAAGCCCGGCTCCAGCACCACGTCCACGCCGCCCTCGCCCAGCAAGTCGCCCACCTGCTCGCGCACCTCGCGCAGCAGCACCGTCTGCACGGCGGGGTCCAGCGCCTCCATGTCCCGCAAGCCGGGCTCCAGCACGTCCACGTGCACCGGCGTGTGGATGCCCAGCCGCTCGCGCTCTTCCAAGGGCGAGCACACGTACGTGGCCAGCACGTCGCACGGCCCCACCCGGCGCAGCTCCCGCAGGAAGCCCACCGCCGCGTCGGCCGTGGGGGACAGCGGATCCACGCCCACCACGACGAGCAGCCGCCTGCGACCGCGCATCCAGTCCACCAGCGCGTCCGCGCGGCGCACCGACAGCACCGGGCCACAGCCGTGTCGGGCCAGCCGCTCGGGCAGCGAGGCGCGCCGCCACGCCGACGTGCGCCAGCCCTCCGCCGCGGCCACCACCCAGCGCGAGTGCCGGCACTCCTCGTCCGCGAGCACC
The DNA here is from genome assembly GCF_024198255.1 of Myxococcus guangdongensis. NCBI lineage: Bacteria > Pseudomonadati > Myxococcota > Myxococcia > Myxococcales > Myxococcaceae > Myxococcus > Myxococcus guangdongensis. The sequence continues at coordinate 305,625 of NZ_JAJVKW010000012.1, read as the reverse complement.
TCCTCGGTATCCGAGCGCACCCGGCAGCTCACCCGACCCGCAGGCAGGTGCAGCCGCTCCGCCTGGGCCTCCAGGTGATGCTGGGCCTCCCGGCGCACGGCGTCGGTGAGGGGCTCGCCGTCCATCACCCCCACGAGCAACAGCGGCTCACCCAGCCGCGCCGCCAGCGCCGCGGCGACTTCCACTTCCCGGGACTCCCGCGCCATCAGCGGGCTCGCACAGACGATGGCCATGGCCGCCCTCCTCGGAAGGGATGGCCGAGACTCCACCCCCTGGAGGACAGATGCGCACGCTGTCGCCGGACGGGGGCCCCTCCTCGGACGGGGAGGGGCGGCGGGCCCACCGCACGCCTGCTCTCCTCACGCCGCGCAAACGCCCGCCCGGACGGCTACTTCGCCTCCGGCCGAGGGTGGCCGTCGTGGTTGGTGTGGTCCTGCTCCTCGCCGTTGCCGCCCCGGTCGTCGCTCTTGCCGAAGGTGGCGAGGAACACCTGGCTGCCGTTGCTGGTGTAGCGGTAGTGCCGGCCCCACGGGTCCACGGGCAGCGCGGACAGGTACTTGGGGACGAGCAGCGGCTCCAGGTCCGCCTCCTCCGGCAGCACGTTGCCGTCCGCGTGGTAGCGGTTGAGGGCGTCCTCCAGCACCGCCAGGTCCTGATGGATGCGCTCCGCGTGCACCGCCTTCGAGCGCGTCAGCGCCCCCATCAGCACCGCGCCCACGAGCGCGACGGCGAACACCAGCCCCACCCAGAGGACGGGAGAGCGGCGGGAGGGCGGAGGGTGGGCATCGGAGGCGGGTGCTGTCATGCCCCCACCCTACCCGTTGAGACGCCCTGGGGCGCGAAAGACTTCGCCTGGGGCCCTAGAGCGCGCGGTAGAGCGGCACGGGCTGCTGCTTGCCCTTCAGGCGCACGGGAGGCAGGTCCTCGAAGGCCGTCTCCCGGGCGTCCACCAGGTCCCGGGTGCGCTCGCCCACCAGGATTTCCCCGGGGCCAGCCAGGGCGCACAGGCGCGCGGCGACATTCACCGCGTCGCCGATACAGGTGTACTCCGAGCGCACGGTGCTGCCGATGTTGCCCGCGACGACGACGCCGGAGTTGATGCCCACGCCCAGCTCGAGCACCAGCGGGTGTCCCTCGCGCCCGTTGGCGGACCACTCGGCCTCCGCCTCCACGCGCAGGTCCGTCATCGCGTCCATCATCATCTTCGAGCACTGGAGGGCGCGCAGCGCGTCGTCCGTGCGCGCCACCGGGGCGCCGAACACGGCCATCAGCCCGTCGCCGAGGAACTTGTCCAGCGTGCCGCCGCACGTCAGCACCGCGTCGGACAGCCGACCCAGCACCTGGTTGAGGACGCCGACGACCTGCTCGGGAGGGAGGCTCTCGGCCAGGCCCGTGAAGTTGCGGATGTCCGCGAACAGCAGCGTGACTTCGCGCTTCTCGCCGGTGAGCACCACGCCGTCGGCGCTCTTGAGGATTTCGTCCACCACGGCCGCGGACGTGTAGCGCGCGAACAGCTTGCGCATGCGCTCGGTCTCGCTGGTGCGGCGCACCACGCTCTCGATGCGCGCGGCGAGCTCATCCATGGACGCGGACTTGTTGACGTAGTCGTCCGCGCCGGCGCGCAGGCCGCGCACCTTCTCCGCCTCGCGGTCATTCGCCGTGAGGAAGATGACGGGCAGGCCGCGCGTGGGGCCCTCCTTGAGGCGGCGGCACAGCTCCAGGCCGTCCAGGCCGGGCATCTCCAAGTCACTCAGGACGATGGCGGGCTGCAGACGGCTCATGCCCTCGAGGGCCTCGAACGGGTCCTGGAAGCAGAGCACCTCGTAGCCCAGGGCGACGAGCCCCTCCTGCACGAAGGCGCAGGCGAGCGGGCTGTCATCGACGACGACGACGCGGCGGCGCCCGTCGATGAAGGGGCGGGGGTTCTCCTGGCGGCCGGCGATGCGGTTCTGCAGGCCCAGGGCCTCGTAGATCTGCTTGTAGGTGCAGTGGCCCAGCTCCACGAGGATTTCGCCCAGCTTGCGGCCATCGCGGCGCTGACGGGCGAGCGCCTCCTCCAGTTGGGCGAGCGTCACGTACTTGAGGCCCACGAGCAGCTCGCCCAGGGCGGGCTGCGAGGGGCCCTTGTCGTGGTGGAGGCCGAGGGCCTCGCCGAGCGCGTCCTGAATCTGCTCCCGGGTGACGTAGCCGAGGGAGATGAGGGCCTCACCCACGCGCTGGCCGGTGAGGGCCTGGAGGGCCAGGGCCTCCTGCACCTGCATGGGCGTGACGATGCCCAGCTTGAGCAACAGGTCACCGAAGAGGGGGCTGGATGCGCTCATGTGGGGGCGGCCTTCCGCGTCCAGGAAGCCAGGGACGCAAGGACGCAGCGTATCCGACCTGCCCCCGGTCCGGGAGGACTCCCACCACCGCGACGAGGACGCTCTCATCCAGAGCGGGCGAGGCATCCAGGACCCGGCCCCTGTTGACGCTCAACGCGGGGCGGCTGACGGCAACGGCAGCTCCACGGTGAAGGTGGAGCCCCGGCCGGGCTGGCTCTCCACGCGGATGCCGCCGCCGTGGGCCTCGACGATGCGCTTGGTAATCCAGAGCCCCAACCCCAGGCCCTTGAAGTGCTGCGCGGACTCGGTGCGCTCGAAGCGCTCGAAGATGCGCTCCTGGTCCTCCTGCGCCACGCCGATGCCCTCGTCGCGCACCGCGAGCGCCGCCACCAGCCCCCTCGACTCCACCTGCACCGTCACCGGCCGCCCCGCGCCGTACTTCGCCGCGTTGGACAACAGGTTCACCAACACCTGCTCCAATCGCAGCTTGTCCCAGTGCCCCAACACCTCCACGTCCGCCACCAACCGCACCTCGCTGCCCGCGCGCGCCAGCTCCTCCGACATCCGCGACACCAGCTCGCGCGTCAGCGCCGCCAAATCCAACTCCTCGCGGTTGAGGCTCAGCCGCCCCGCGCTGATGCGCGACACATCCAACAAGTCATCGATGAGCAGCCCCAACCGCTGCCCCGCCCGCGCCGCCTTCTCCGCCCGCTCCGCCAGCCCGCTCGCCGACATCGCGTCCTTCGCCATCCGCGCCAACAGGTGAATCTGCAACTGCAGCGCGTTGAGCGGCGACTTCAGCTCGTGCCCCGCCACCGACAACAGCTCGTCGCGCGCCTTCACCGCCTGCGTCGCCGCGCCGTACAGCCGCGCGTCCTCGATGGCCAACGCCGCCCGCGCCGCCAGGCTCTCCAACAACGCCCGCTCCTCCGCCGTGTACTCGCGCCCCCGCGCCTCGCGGATGACGCCCAACGTCCCCAGCACCCGCCCCCGCGCGCCCAGCGGCACCACGATGAGGCTCTGCGGCCCGTACCGCTCCAGGAAACCCACGCCCTCCGGCGAGCGGTCCCCGCGCAGCTCCTCCGCGCTCAGCCGAGGCACGAAGAGCGTCTTGCCCGTCGCCACCACCCGGCCCGACAACCCCTCCCCCACCCGCGCCGGGTCCCTGCGCAACGCCTCCTCCAGCACCCCACGCGCCAGCGGATCCGGATGGTGCGCCGCCACCACCTCCAGCTGCTCCCGGTCCTCCCCGAGCAACTGCAGCACGCACCCGCCCCCCAAGGCCTCCGACACCTTGCTCGCCAGCACGTCCAGCACCGTGGGCAAGTCCAACCCCGCCTCGGCGATGAGCTGGCTCACCTGCACCAGCACGTGCAACCTGGCCGCGCCCCGGCGACTCTCCTCCTCCGCCGCGCGCGCGTCCCGGAACAGCCGCGCGTTGTCCATCGCCAGCGCCGCGCGCCGCGCCAGCTCCTCCGCCAGCGACACGTCCGCCGCGTCGAAGGGCGAGCGCTCCGAGTCCCGCACGAACGTCAGCGCCCCCAACGTGCGCTGCCGCGCCACCAGCGGCGTGAGGATGAGCGTGCTCGCGCGCCAGGACGCCCCCAGCTTCGCGTCCACGGGCCCCCGCGTCCTGCGCGTCTCCAGCCGGGACTGCCTGCTCGTCAGCACCCGCGACAGGAGCGACGGCTGCCCCGCATCCAGTGGGAAGCTGGTCAGCTCCAACACCCGCTCCGCCTTCTCCGGGTCCGCGTGCAGCACCGCCAGCCGGCGCACCACGCCGTCCTCGTACGAGTCCACCGCGCACCCATCCGCGAAGTGTCCCAGCGCCAGCCGCGCCACGCCCGCCACCGTCTCCTCCCAGCTCAACGAGCCGGACACCCACGCGCTCGCGTCCGCCAGCAGGCTCAGCCGAGCCCCCAGCGCCTCCGCCTCCAGGCGCGCGGTGTGCTCCCGCTCGTACAACCGCGCGCGCTCCAGCGCCTGCCCGCACTGCCGCGACAACCCCACGAGCGACGCGCGCTCCAGCGCGGAGAAGCCCTTCTCCCGCGCGAAGCCGAACGCCAGCGTCCCGAACACCCGCCCCTCCACGAACAGCGGCAACAGCGCCAGTGAGCAGGGCGGCCCCTCCCCCAACGGCTCCGTGAGCGCCGGATAGCGCTCGCGTATCGCCGCCACCGTCTCCAGCCACACCGGCGCCTCCGCGCGCATCGCCGTCTCGGCCAACAACTCCTCGCCCCCTCGGGGCAACACGCGCAAGGGCTCCACCAGCGCGTCCGGAACGCCCACCACCGCGACGAGCTCCGAGGCCGCGCGCCCCTCCGCCGTCAGGTGCACCATGCCCGACGTCGCCTCCACCGCGGGCAGCCCCAAGTCCAGCACGACATGGGCCACCTCCTCGCGCGTGAGCGTCTGGCCGAACGCCTCCGTCACCGCCTGGAAGCGGCTGAGCCGCAGCACCTCCGCCTGCTCCACCTCCGCGCGCGCCCGCGCCACCGCCTCGCGCGTGCCCGCCACCGCCCACTCGCGCTCCAACACCAGGCCCGCCAGCCGCGCCTGCAATCCCAGCCGAGCCAGCTCCTCCTCTGTCGGCACCCGGCCCTCCGGCAGCACCGCGCACAGCACGCCCACGCCGCTCCCTGGCTCCACACCCGAGAGCAGCGGCAGCGCCGCCAGCACCTCCCGCTCCGCGTCCAACGCCACGTACGGCAACAGGCCACCGTCGATGTCCCTCAGGCCGTCCAGCAGCCGCCCACCCCGGGCGCGCGCGGCGTCGACGGACAGCCCCGGCGTGACGAGCACCCGCAGGTCGCTTCCGTCCTCTCGCCAACACATGAAGACACCGGACACGGCGAGGGCGGACGCGGCCTCACGCAGCAGCGCCTCCAGCACCGCCTCCACGGACGGCGCGAGGGGCAGCCGCTCCAACGTCCGCGTCACGCGGTCCTCGGCGGCTCCCCGGTTGCTCTCGGGCACCTTCATGCCCACACGTCCCCCCAGCCAAGGCCCACCGGCGGGCCCCACCGCGAAGGCCCAGTGTCCCATGTCCGCTGTGCCCGCGAAACCCGAGCGCGCCCAGGACCCGGGGACAAGTCGCCCGGGAGTTCAGTGGGCGAACACTCCGCTTCAGTGGGCGAACACGTTGAAGAAGGCGAAGAAGATTTCCAGGACGATGAGCAGCACGATGACCGCCTCCAGGGTGTGCGAGCGGTCGATGTCCACGTCGCCCTTGAGCAGGCCGTACGTCTGGGCGAGCAGCTGCTGCTTGCGCGTCACCGAGCCCTGCCACGCGGGGATGCGCATGCGCCGCACCGCGGCCTCGTAGACCTTGGCCAGGTAGAAGTCGCCGATGATCTTCAGGCTGTTGTCCACCCGCTCGATGAACTCGTTCAGGTCCACCAGCGTGCCCAACGTCTGGCGCGTCAGCGTGCGGTACGGACTGCGGAACAGCCGCGTCCACCCGTGGCGCTTGGCCTGCACCTCGTCGTGGATGCGCGCGATGTGCTGGTCCAGCTTCTCGTCGAAGTAACGGAACTCCAACAGCTGCGCGTTGGCGATTTCGAGCAGGTCCGGGATGTCCCCGGAGCCCGACGGCTCGTAGACGAACGCGCTGTTCCAGTCGATGACGACCAAATCGTTCACCGTGTAGCTGAAGCGCACCTGGGTGACGGCCTCGCTCTCCCGGCGCGACAGCGGCGTCTCCCCGTTCTCCCCCAACAAGAGCCGCGCCAGGTCCGCCTGCTCCAGCAGCGCCTCCGCGGTGGGGTGGCCCCGGATGCTCTCCGCGAAGATGACCGTGTAGCTCTCGTTCTGGTCCCACAGGTGCGCGCCCTGCACCGCCGGCGCAATCGTGCGCCGCACGCCCTCCACCAAATCCAACGCCAGGTCCTCCAGCGCCTGGCTGTCGTAGAGTTCGTCCGCCACCCGCGTGAGCTGCTCCAACGACGTGCCCGGCACCACCGGCACCCTCAAGATGATGGACGCCGCGCCATGGTCGAACAGGCGCGCGGTGGCATCCACCGTGACAGGATTGTCACGAAGCGCCAGCGCCCGCCGCCCCAACTCATACGCCAGCGGCGGATTGGGCAGCTGCAGGTACTGGCCATTCTCGCGCGACAGCTTCAACCGGCGGGTGTCCTCGGAGACGGCCCTGCGCGCCCGCTCGAGGTTGATCTCCTCCGCGATATCGAAGGTCCGGTAGCACAGGATGTGCGCCTTCTCGAAGAGCAGGGGAGACTCGGCGGCCATGGTGCGCGGAAGCCTAGCCGCTGGCTCCCACCCTTCAGGCCGCCAAGCGCCCTTCCTCGCCCACGTGTCCGGGAGGCGTCATTCCACCCACGGCCGCTTCGCTCGGCCCTCGGGGTGCCACCCCACCCGCCCTCCCACGTCACATTGTCGATGTTTCAGCCGCCGAAGCCTGTCACCCCCGGCTTCGCCTCATTCCTCTCACCCTCTCGGATGTCAGGACAGGCGCGCAACGCCTGCCATGACCGGGGCGGGGAAGAAGACTCACCGCGTGGGAGACGGGGGCCGGGCGCCAGGCGGGAGCAGCTCCGTGCGCACATCCCACAGCTCCGGGAAGAAGCGCAGGTCCAACGCCTTGCGCAGGAAGGACACGCCCGACGAGCCACCGGTGCCCTGCTTGAACCCGATGATTCGCATCACCGTCATCATGTGACGGTAGCGCCAGAGCTGGAAGCGCTCCTCGGTGTCCACCAGCTTCTCGCACATCTCGTACGCGTCCCAGTGCGCCTCGGTGTCCTCGTAGATGCGACGGAACACCTCCACCACCGCGGGGCTCTTCTCGTACGGCTTCTTCCAGTCGCGCTTCGCGTGGTCCTCGGGAATCGCGTGACCCTTGCGAGCCAGGTAGCGCAGGAATTCGTCGTAGAGGCTGGGGGACTCGAGCAGCCGCTCCAGCTCCCCGTGCACGTCCGGCTGGTGGCGGAAGGGGCCCAGGGCGTTGACGTCCTTGTTGCCCAACAGGAACTCCACCGCGCGGTACTGCCAGCTCTGGAAGCCGGACGCGGGCCCCAGCGCGTCACGGAACTCCAGGTACTCATTGGGCGTGAGCGTCTCCAGCACGCTCCACTGCTCGAAGAGCATCCGCTGGATGTGCCCCACGCGCGCGAAAATCTTGAAGGAAGGCTCCAGCCGGTCCGCCTGGACATAGCGGATACACGCGCTCAGCTCGTGGATGAGCAACTTCATCCACAGCTCGCTCGTCTGGTGCTGGATGATGAAGAGCAGCTCGTCGTGATGCGGTGGCTGCGAGCGCGGAACCTGCGCCGACAACACCCGGTCGAGCTGTAGGTATTCACCGTACGTGGTCCGTCCGGCCAGGTCGGTGATGATGCCAGGCTCCAGATCTCGTTTGTTCATGGGCCCGGGCATTCATGCCCCTGCGAGCCCCCGCGGGCAAGACTTCCCGTACGGGCGTCCCTCGAACCCTCTCCCGACGACGGAGCTGGATTGACGAAGGTGCGCGGTCACTCTCTGCCCGGGCCGGGGCAGCGTGCCGCGGATTAACCGTTCGCGGCTTGCGCTGCTGCTGCCAGGGCCTTCGACGCGGCGCGGCCACGCGGAAGCTTGATGTCCTCGACGCTGTCAGCGGGGGCGTAATCCACCCACGCGGAGGGGCGACGGTTGGTCTTCTCCAGCATGCGCAGCTTCTGGTAGTGCGCCGCGCAGTAGCCCTTGGTCCGGCTGGGCTTGCCGCAGCCGACGATGGCGCACGCGCGCGAGCCATCCGCCGTCGCGACCGCGGGCTTGCGGCCCCGGCGCTTGCCACCCGCGCTGCTGGGGGCCGCCACGCTCACCGCGCTGCGCGCCGCCGTCGCCGGGCGACCCACGGGCTTGCGGCCGGCCTTCGCCGCGGGCAGCTGGGCGCCGAACAGGGGGCCCACCACCTCGGCCAGGGGGGCCAGTCGCTCCGCCACGTTGCGCAGCGCATCCAGATCCGCCGTACCGGACTCCAGGCGGGAGACCACGTCGCGCAGCGGCTTGAGCTGGACCTCGATTTCGTTACGGATCATGTCCCGAAACGCTTTATCCACGGACATTCGTTCAATCCTCGTCTTGGCTAGTCTGGGTGTTGAAGGTCTGGAAGGGGGAGTTGATTTGTGAAGCCGTCCATACCCATACCTTCCAATTTAGGATTTGTCTAAAGGAAGCGATAAAAGGTGTGACTGAAGGACGTATCACCCCCCCCGCCGTCCCAGGTCGGGTCCCATTCCAGTGAGGCGGGAACGGCGCTCAACCCTCCCAGCGCAGGTCATCCAGGAGGGGTCCGGAGCCCGAGAAACAGGCCTCGGAGGCCTCGGAGCCCATGTCCCGTCGGCTCCGGGACAGCTCCTGGGCGAGCGCCTGTTGCTCGCGTGGATCCATCACCGACGTGAGCCGGGGCAGCAATGAGGACTCCACTTCTTGGAGATGCGCGACCCACAGGTCCTCGAGCGTGAGGAAGCGGGCCTGCCATTCCGCGCTGTCGGGAGGATGCTCCTCCATCTCATCCAACAGCTCATGCATGGCCTGCCGGTCCCCGGCCTGCTGCCGACCCCGGGCACGCCCCTCCACCCGGGTCACCCAGGGCTGAAGACAGCGCTCCTCCAGCCACAGGTGGTGTCGCAACAGCGCCACCAGCTCCCGCACGACCCCGGATGACCCAGACTCATCGTCACCCGCTCCCAGGTGCTCGAAGCGCTCCTCGAGCTCCCGGTGCTGCTCGACGAGGATGTCGAAAGGGCCTCCCATCCCTGAACCATCTGCACGACGCGGCAGGCAGACAACCAAAGGCGGGCTTCATCCTCACATTATCGAAACTCAAACGAAGGGGTGGAGCGAACGTTCGACAGGGGTGAAACACCCCCCTGGAATCGTGCCGTATCCCGGGGCTGAAAGCCCATGGGGGTCGACGCCAAGCGTTGCCTACTCAAAGCAACCTGGGGGGTGGGCCCGGGTCATCCCCCCCAAGGACGGTGCGTGGGTTTGGGACCTACGGACATGGAGTCCAGGGGCCCGGTTGCCCGGCCGGTCCGGCTGACGTGGCGCTCGGGCGTCTCCATGATGTCTCCTCCGTGGAAGCCTCGCTCGCCACCGTGCGCAGGGCCGTGTTCCACCTCGCCGAGCGGGGTGCGGCGCTGTCCGCGCGCTACCATCGCGCCCGACTGGTGGGGGCCGAGCACATCCCCGCCCAGGGCCCCGTGTTGCTGGTGGGCAACCATGGCGTCTGGGGTTACGAGACACCGGCCTTCTTCCACCTGCTGCACCGGGCGACGGGACGCTGGGCGCTGGGGCTGGCCGAGCGCGGCTTCTTCCGCGTCCCCGTCCTCCGCACGGTGTTGCCGTGGCTGGGCGGGGTGGAGGGGACGAAGGACAACGCGCTGGCGGCGCTGAAGGGAGGGGCGCTGGTGGTGTGCTACCCCGGCGGCGCGCGCGAGGTCTTCAAGCGTCCCCGAGGCCGCTACCAGCTCCGGTGGGAGCGGGCCCTGGGCTTCGCGCAGGTGGCGGCGCACGCGGGGGTGCCGGTGGTGCCCTTCGCGGGCTTCGGGGTGGATGACACGTTCCTGTTCCCTCCGGGAGAGGCGAGGCTGGGCGTGCGCCTCACCGACGAGGAGAAGTACCGCGTGCCCCTGCTCGTGGGGTTGGGACCGCTGCCCTTCCCGGTGCGGCTCACCTTCGCGTTGGGAAGCCCGCACATGCCGCCGCCGGCCGGAGCGTCCGAGTCCCGCCTGCGTGCGTTTCGCGACCGGGTGGCCACGAGCGTGCACCGGTTGATGGTGAAGGCCCGCCATGCTTGAGCCCTCCTCCTCGCTGGAGCGTCGTCGCGCAGCCCCCCTCGTCCCCGATGTGGAGGACATCCCCTCCGGCTACGAGCGCCTGGTGTGCGAGGAGCGCCCGGTGAAGGGCACGCCGGTGCGGTTGTTCACCTTTCCCGACGGCGACACGGACGCGTCGCGCACCGTGGTGTGTCTGCCGGGCCTGGGCGCCAGTGGCCGCTCCTTCGCGCCGATGGAGCCGCTGTCGCGCCTGTTCCGTCTGCTGTTGTGGACGCCGCCCCTGCACACACCGGCCACGCACACGCCGCTCGCGTGGAACCTGGCCGTGCTGGACCACGTCGAGGCGCGGCTGCCAGAGCGCTTCGCGTTGGTGGGTTCGTCCTATGGGAGCCTGCTCTCCATCGCCTTCGCGCTGGCGCATCCGGAGCGGGTGCGGGCGCTCGTGCTCATCTCCCCCGTGGCCAGCGTGCGACGGGTGAGGCGGCTGGCGGTGTCACTGTCGACGCTGGTCCGCGCGCCGCGTCCCCTCGCCTACCTGGTGGCGCCCATGGTGGCGCGGGTGCTGGGTGGCGCGCGACTGCCGCCGGAGGGGCGCGCGGAAATCGTGCGCGAGGCGCGGAGGCTGACGCCCCTGGAGCTCTTGCGTCGACTGCGGGACGTGCTGGCCGCGGACTTCCATCCCCGGCTGCACGAGCTGCGCGTGCCCACGCTCGTCATCCAGGGCGGCAGGGACTTGCTGGTGCCGCCCGAGGCCGCGGTGGACGTGGCCCAGCACATCCCCGGAGCGCGGCTGGAGCTGCTGCGCGACGCGAGCCATCTGCCGTACATGAGCCACCCGGAGGCGTTCAACGCCCTCGTGGGGGCCTTCCTCGAGGAGTATGGGGTCGCCCCCCGGGAGCTGCGTGGATGAGCGCCATCGCCGAACAGTGGTCTCGCGGAGCGCTGATGTTCCTGTCGCGGCAGACGGGCCTGAAGGACTGGGCCACGCGGCTGCCCCCGCTGAAGAAGCTGTCGCGGCGCTTCGTCGCGGGCGAGACGCTCGACGAGGCGATGGACGCGGTGAAGGCGCTCACCGCGAAGGGGCTGCGGGCCTCCTTCGACCACCTCAACGAGGCGGTGAAGGACGCGGCGGAGACGCGCGAGGAGGTGCGCGAGTACCGCCGGCTGCTCGCGCGCATCGACCAGACGGGGGTGCGGGCCAACGTGTCGCTGAAGCTGACGCAGTGCGGGCTGCTGCTGGATGAGGCGCTGGCGCTGGAGAACGCGCGACAGGTGGTGGCGGACGCGGCGTCACGCGGCTGCTTCGTGCGCATCGACATGGAGCACGGCGCGGTGACGCAGGTCACCTTGGACATCGTGCGCAAGCTCCACGCCGAGTTCGGTGAGCCGCACGTGGGCGCGGTGCTGCAGAGCTGCTTGAGGCGTACGGAGGCGGACGCCCGCGCGCTGTGCGCCGAGCGGGTGCGCATCCGTCTGTGCAAGGGCGCCTATCTGGAGAGCGAGGCCATCGCCTATCCAGACAAGGCGGACGTGGACGCGAGCTTCGTGCGGTGCATGAAGGTGCTGCTCGACAGCGGCGTGTATCACGGCATCGCCACGCACGATGAGCGGATGATTGACGCGACGCTGGAGCACGCCGCGCGGCGCGGGTTGCCTCGCGATGCGTTCGAATTCCAGATGCTCCATGGCATCCGCCAGGACCTGCAACGCCAGCTGGCGGACCAGGGACATCCGGTGCGCGTGTATGTCCCATACGGTCGCCACTGGTATCCCTATCTCATGCGCCGCATGGCCGAGCGCCCCGCGAACCTAGCCTTCGTACTGAAGAGCCTCGCGCGAGGTTGAAGCGGACACCGGCCCGCGCGTGTCCGATTGAACAGACGTCCCGTCCGCGAGTCGCGAGCGCTCAGGATTCACGCACCGCGTGCGTCCTCCTCCCACGGGAATTCCTGTCGTCCCGCCGCCACGACGCCGTGCCAGGACACCCGGGTGCATCGCGCCCGGCAGGGGGAAGCACATGGCCATCCATCTCCGACTCCGGAGTTGCACACGCGCGGGCGCCGCGCTCCTCCTCGCGCTCGGGCTCGCGTGCGCGGGAGGCGGCACGGGAGGCTCGGGGCGACCCGACGTGCACGTCGAACACGACGCGGCCCGACTTCATGAGGCGCGGCAGGTCGCCGCGCGCGTGGCGGCGCTGGCTGGCACCGTGCGCGAGGTCGGCTCCAAGCTGGAGCTCACCTTCTGGTCCGAGCAGGGCGCGCTGACGCTGGTGGGCTACCAGTCCCAGGAGCGCGGCGGACGCGCGGGCCGCGCCGTGGACGCCGCGGAGCTGCAACGGCAGGTGGCCATGAGACTTCTGTCCACCACGCGACAGCCGCCGGGGGAGGTGGTGCTGACGCTCGAGCGCGGGGCCTCTTCGTGGCGGGTGGAGCCGCCCCTCATGCTCCCCGGTGAGCGTCCGCCAGGAGCGAGGAGCGCCCCGGGTCGACGCGAGGCCGGCACGCCCGAGCCCGGCGCCGTGGTGGAGGGCCTGAAGAAGCTGCTCGCGCCGGTGCGCGTCCCGGTGGGTGGCAGCGCGTGGGCGGATGTGACGGTGCGGGTGCGGGACGGGCGCGTGGTGGGCTGGGGGCTGAAGGACTGGCGCGAGCTGCGGGGTGGCCGGGACGACGCGACGCGCCCGGTGTCTCGACGGGTGCTGGAGGAGACGGCCTCGGTGCTGCTGCTCCATGCGCCGGCGACGGGCTCGCGCTCACTGCAGCTGGGGCTGCGCCTGGTGCACGAGCCGGGCGCGTCGGCCGCGGGCGGCTGGGTGGAGGTGGCGTCCCCTTGAACGACACGAGCCCCGACGCGCGGTGGAGACGTCCAACCGTGCGCGGGGCTCGTGGGTCCTACCGATGACCTACGGCCTAGAAGTAGCCGCCGATGGTCGTGGACACGCCGAACGTCACGTCCACGTCGTCGCCCAGGCCGATGGCCAGACGGGGGCCCCCGCCGACGAAGAAGTGGTTGGTGACGTGGAACAGGAACGGCGCGTAGCCATCCAGGATGACGGTGGACGCAGCGCCCGTCCCGTCCTGCGCGGCGATGATGTCGTCACCGACGAACAGCGTGACGCCGGCCTTCGGCCACACGGAGATCTTCTCCGCCAGCGGGATGTTGTAGCCCACGCGCCCGCCGATACCGAAGGCGGCCAGCGTGTCTCCCTCACCGAAGAGCACGCGCAGCTGCACGTTGGCGCCGACGGAGAGGTTCCCCTTGAGGAAGTAATCGGCGCTCGGCGCGAGGTGGAAGTAGCCGTACCCCGCACCCTCCGTCGTGTAGCCCAGGTTCCCGTACGCATCCGAGCTGACGACAATCTGCCCGGCGCTGCCGAAGCTCCCCGAACCGCCACCCGTCTCCTGCGCGCTCGCCGTCGACGCCACCATCAACCCTGCCGCCACGGCCATCGCCTGCCACTGATTTGCCTTCATGAAGCGTCCCTCCGTTGCGCTAGCCCGCGGTCATTCCCGGGCGCTCGGCGGCCCCTTCTAGTCAATGCACGAAAGCGTGCATCCTTTTTTCGTTCTTCATGTGTCGGCTATCACATCACCACTCCTTGAGAATTCGCGTCGCACCGTACGACAAGTGGCCGGGGAGCCCGGAGAACGGGGCTTTGGCCGGTGTCTCCCAAGGTGGGCACACGGCAGCGGGGCCCGGCGTGAGACATCGCTGAGACACGGCGTCAGCGCACGCGTGTCACGCGACGAGCCCGCGGACGAGAAGGCGCGACCGGGTGGAGGAGTCATGGGTCCCGGCCGGCCTTCCCATTCGCGAAGTCCCGCGCACCAGGCGGCCCTGACCGCCCGGGAGGAGTGCACGGCACGAAGCGTTGGATAGCAATCACCGAGCCACCCGCGCGCCCCGGCGAAATCAATCCCTTGTCAGGCCCGAGGCGATGGCGGACGCGCGGAGGTGGGACCCGCTCATCCCACAAGCGAACAGTCTTGCAATGATTGGCATGACTGGCGTTGCCGTGCTTCTTTAGGATTCCAGCAGGTGCCCCGTTCGCGTCGGGAGGGGACCATGCCTCGAGTGCGCACGCCCGCGGTCGCGGGTTCCTTCTATCCGGCCCAGCCCTCCACGCTGTCCACCCAGTTGGACACGTGGCTGGAGCAGGCGCGTGTGCCGGGGGACACGCCGCCCGCGGCGCTCATCGTCCCCCATGCCGCGTATGTCTATTCCGGCGGGGTGGCGGCGGCGGCCTACGCCACGCTGTGGGCGCGACGCGCGGCGCGCACGCGGGTGCTGCTCTTGGGCCCCAGCCACTTCGTGCCCCTGCGGGGCGTGGCGTATCCGGAGGTGGATTTGCTGTGCACGCCCCTGGGAGACGTGCGGCTCGACGAGGGGCTGCGCGAGCGGGCCCGGCGACTGCCCCAGGTGACGGCGTCGACGGGGGCGCACGAGGCGGAGCATGGGCTGGAGGTGCAGCTGCCCTTCCTGCAGCGAATGCTGGAGCACTTCACGGTGCTGCCCCTGGTGGTGGGCCGGGGCGCGTCGGACGCGGTGGCCCAGGTGCTGGAGGCGCTGTGGGACGAGGACGTGCTGCCCGTCATCACCTCGGACCTGTCCCACCACCTGTCCTACGAGCAGGCCGCGCGCGCGGACCAGGTGACGGCGGCGCGGGTGCTGTCCTTGGAGGAGCCGCTGGACGCGGGGAGCGCGTGTGGCTCGGAGGCCATCAACGGGCTGTTGCGGGTGGCGAAGCGACGGGAGCTGCGGCCCCGGCTGGTGGCGCTGCGCAGCTCCGGGGATGCGTTTGGCGCGCACGAAGGCGTGGTGGGCTACGGCGCCTTCGTCTTGGACGCGCCGTGAGTCAGTCGTCCCAGGAGAGGGAGTACTCGCTGTCGAGCAGCGACGTCTGGCGGCCCCGCACCTGGATGTCCTGGGCGCCGACGGCCTGGAGCGCGCCCTCGAGCATGCCCTCGTTGTAGGCGACGGGAGTGAAGATGCGGCGCATGTGGATGCGGCCCGCGCGGGCGCTCGTCCACTCCACCACCAGCTCACCGAAGTCGATGGCCATGCGGTAGGCCTCCGGCAGCATGTTGACGAGCTGCTTCGGGTCGCCGCCCACCTGCTGGCGGACCTCCGAGCCGAACATGGAGTGCACGAAGGCGAGCGTGCCCTGGACGCCAATCTGGCGCATGGCCTCCTCGAAGCCGCCCAGCTGGGGCGCGAGCAGGTGGGCCGCGGCGAAGAACAGCCGCATGAAGGGCGGCACCGGGTACAGCTCGGTGGGGTCCAGGTCCGCGGGCATGTCACCCGCGTCGACGATGCGCTTCACCGCCTGCTCACCGCCCAGGAAGCGCACGGTGTCGAGCACGGCGGCGAAGTGCATCCCACGGATGTGCTCGGTGGGCTGCACGAGCGCGAGCCGCGCATCCAGCTCGCGCTGGACGTCCTCGGGCGTGTTCCAGATGCCGCGTTCCATGAGAGCCAACCTCCACCGTGAAAAAATCCGCGCGGAATGCTCGCACAGCTTGCTCTCGCGCGCGAACTCCTTGGAGGGCTTCCACCGAATGACGCGCGCTCCGCGTGAAGCACGGGCTGACGCACGAGGTCGGGTGGAGGCCCTCGGCGGGGCCGCTACGCCTTCTTCCCACCGGCCTTGGCGGTCGGCCGGGGGAAACCATACTCGTACAGTAGCGGGCGCACGGAGGCGTACTGCTCCCAGGTGGCGAGCTGCTCGGTGATGTGCGCGGGGAGGGCGTCGAGTCGGGCGCCGCGCTCGAGCAGCACCTTCACCACCGGGTTGTCGTCGTCGAAGAAGCCATGGGCCAGCGGGGTGAGCTCGAACTTGTCCTTCTGTTCGAGGGGCGCGCCCGCGTCGAGCAGCAGGTTCACCAGCTTCACGTTGCCCGTGCGCGCGGCGCATTGCAGGGGCGACATGCTCTTGGTGCCCTGGATTCCGTCGAGCGGGACGTCCTCCTCGAGCAGGCGCTTCACCACGGCGACGTGCTCGTGGAGGACCGCCTGGTACAGGGGCGTCACCTTGGACCTGCGCATCTGCGCCGCCGCGTCCGCGCCCGCCTCGAGCAGCAGGTCGACGACCGTCAGGCGCCCTTCCCTGGCCGCGACGTGCAACGAGGTCTGCCCCGTCGTGGGCTCCGCGCTGTGGACCGGCACGCCCCGCGCGAGCAGGGCCTTCACCGCGGCCACGTCGCCCTTCGCCGAGGCGGACTCCAACGCCCGGGCATCATCCCCGTACGGCGCGGGGGCGCGCTTCGGCTTGGGGGACTTCTTGGCCCCCGCGGGCTTCGCGGGGGAGGACGGCTTCGTCGTCTTCTTCTGGGCCATTCAGCGCTCTTGGTTCAGGAACCAAGGGGGCCGGCGGCGCGGGGGGGACTGGATGCTTCCTCTTTCCGGAGCTTCGCGTCGAGCAGGAAGTTGCCGAACGGCACCAGCGACGCGCCGAACGCGAACACCCCGCGCGAGAAGGACCAGCGCAGGGCGATGGCCACCTCCATCAGCGCGAAGAGGTACAGCACGAACAACAGCCCGTGGGCCATGCCCGCGAAGCGCACCGCCAGGGGCATCCCCGCCGCGTACTTCAGGGGCATCGCGATGAACAGCAGCGCGATGAAGGACAGGCCCTCCAGCAGGGCCACGGCGCGGAATCGTCCAAGGGGGGTCTTCAGCATGAGGGTCTCCTCGTCCTCTCTCCCACCCCCGGGCCTGTCCGTCCATGCGTCAGTGTGACGCACCCGGTGGCACGCTCGGCCGCCAGGTGTGCCTCGCGCGCACCCGGCTGCCTTCAAGCCGTGTCATGCCGGGCGCTAGAATGGACGGTGGGCAGGACGTCGGCGTCCGCCCAGACTCACGAGGGGGGAACATCATGTCGGGAAGCGACAAGCTGGAGTCCACCATCCCGGTGCCTCGCGCGGACCGGAAGGGGGCGAAGCTGGTGCTGGAGCGTCCCTCCGGCACGCTCAACACCGTGGCCATGCGGATGGTGGTGAGCGGGAAGATGCAGGGCCAGGAGCGGCGGCAACTGCACTCGGCCACGTTCGCGGGAGAGACCACGCTGCCCCTGCCGGATGACTTCCTGCCCAGCGCGGCGCAGGGCTTCGTGCGCGTGGTGTTCACCGTGGCCGACCCCGCGGGCGTGGGGGCGCGGTTCCTCCAGCGCGCCTCGCTCGTCTTCGAGAAGGGCACGAAGGAGGCCCTCTGGGATGACTTCTCCCTGGAGAAGGGCTCGGTGGCGGACTTCATCACGCTGACCTGGACGGTGGTGGAATGAGGGCGGCGCTCGCGCTGCTCATGGTGCTCTGCGCGGATGTCGCGAGCGCCCAGGCCGCGCCGCCCAAGCCGAACACGGTGGAGCTGGACTTCCCGAGCATCCTGCGTGGCGGCTCGGAGGCGGCCGCGGGGTTGGATGTCGCCACGGCGGGAGAGCTGGTGCACCCGGCGAATCCCACGGCCCTGGTGGCGAGCCTGCGCGGCGTGGGCGCGGTGCTCGATGGGACCCAGGCCTCGTTCGCGCTGCAGTTCAATCCCTACCTGCTCACCGAGGGCTTCGAGCGGCTCTACTCGGAGGCCGTCGCCTCTCGCGATGCATCGCTCGTCACCCGGCTGCTGCAGGACACGGCCATCACCCTGGGCATCGGACAGGACACGCCCTTCCCGGACGCGACGCCGCAGAAGGGCCGCTTCGCCACGGTGATGGCGGGCGTGTCGATGGACGTGCTCGGCGAGCGCAGCATCTACGGCGCGCGCTACAGCCAGTGCATCGCCAACGTGCTCGCGGACCCGAGCCTGTACGAGTTCCCCGACAAGCCCCTGCCCGGGGACTACGACAGCGAGGACGACTTCAAGAAGGCGAACGCCGAGTACCGGGTCGCGATGGAGGCGACGCGGCAGTCGGGCATCGCGAGAATCCGTCAGGGGCTCCCCGCGTGCACGAAGGAGAGCCGCTCGTCGTCCAGTGCCCTGTTCCTCTCGGCGGGAGGACGCTGGGTGACGCCGGGGCTCGAGTCGCGGGAGGGAGATGGCGTCGCCATCCAGCGCGGCTTCGGCGCGGCCACGTTGGAGTTGTTGAGCAACGCGGACGCGAACCTGGAGGTGGCCCTGCAGGTCCGCGTGCTGCAGGAGCGCGCGCGTCCGGAGCTGTCGATGGAGAAGTGGGTGGACATCGGCCTGTCGTTCGGCGTCGCGTCGCCGCGCTTCCAGCTCAAGCTGGAGGCGACCCAGTCCCTGCTGAAGCTGGGCGGCACGCAGTCGCGGCGGGCCAGTGTGGTGGCGAGCACGCGGGTGCGCCTGGGCGACAGCTTCACGGTGGGCCTGGGCGTGCAGGGTCAGGGCGAGGACATGTCCGACGCGCTCGGACAGATTCGCCCCAGCCTCGTGCTCGACCTGGCGGAGCTGCCCACGTTGCTCCAGTCCGTTCCGACTCCAAGGTGAGGGGAGCACGGACCTCGAGTGGCTCACCGTGGCGGCAGCGAGACACCGTGCCGCGAGAGGTCCTCGGGGGTGTTGACGTTGACCAGGGAGCGCAGCGTGGGGTCCACCGCGCGCAGGGCGCTCTCGGGCAGCACCCGGGAGCGGAAGCGCGAGAGCAACAGGCGCAGGGACGGGTCCTCCGGGAGCAGGGCCCGCCAGTGGGGGGCCAGCTCGGCGCGATACACGGCGAGCAGCGGCTCCATCCGCCCCTCGACCTCGAAGCACACCGCGTCCACGTCCTCGCCGCGCGCGTCGAGCAGCACCCGCAGCGCCTCCATCGACACGAAAGGCATGTCGCACGCCACGGTGACGACCCAGCGCGTGCCAGACGCGGTCAGCGCCGCGTGCACACCGCCCGGAGCGCCCTTGTCGGGGACCTGGTCCGCCACCGTGCGCAGGGCATATCCCGCGTAGGGTGCGGGCACGTTCGCCACCAGGAGCACGTCCCCGAAGTGGGGAGACAGCGCGAGCTGCCGTGTGAGCACGGTGCGCCCCTCGACCTCGAGGAGCCCCTTGGGCACACCCGACAAGCGGCGGCCCTGGCCACCCGCGATGATGGCGAGCGTCACGTCCGGGAACTCGGTGCCGTGGTGGGGGTCCATGACGAGGGGCTCGCGTGCACTGGGGGAACGTGAGGGCCAGGCCCTGCGCGTCCGCGGCCGGAGCATGTCATACGTCCACCGGAGGCCTGTAGCGGACAGGTCCCGCACATCCACCCTCGGAGCATGACGCACCCTCATGCCCAACCCGAGCGCGGGCCCCGCGCCCGGCGGGGTGTCCGTCCATCGTGGTCCGCATGGGCTCTCGACAAGCGCGCCGGGCGCATCCTCGGGAGACCATGGCTTCGTCTCTCGAGTCAGCTGCCTGGTGGGTCTTCATGCCTGGCGCGCCGTCCGATGATCTTCGCGCCCGCCAGTGCCGTGGTCTTCCACGCCTGGCTCCGCTTCGGGGCATCGCCCAGCCCCTTCCCCAGGCGCTGCTCCCATTTCCTTGGAGGTCGCTCACCTGGCCAACGCTCTCCGGATGACGCACCGGCCCACGTCGTGTACGGCAGGCGGGCAACCGTCACGGGGGACGATGGACAATGCGCCGCTCCCTCGACGTAGTCTGCGCCGCGTCGATGCCGCTCACGCCCCTCCACACCGCCCGGCAGGCCGCGCTCGAAGCCCTCTCACCGACGGCTCCCGCGTCCATGCCCCTGCTCGACGCCCACGGCCGATTCCTCGCCGAGGACGTCCGAGCCGTGCGTTCGCTCCCCGGCTGCGACAACTCCGCGATGGACGGCTGGGCCGTGCGCGCCGAGGAGACTCGGGGCGCCAACCGGGACCGCCCCGCGCGGCTCCGGGTCGTCGACACCGTCTACGCGGGCGCCCTGCCCTCGCGTGCGCTGCAGCCCGGAGAGGCGGCCCGCGTCTTCACCGGCGCGCCCATTCCCTCGGGCGCGGATGCCGTCATCCGACAAGAAGCCGCGCGCGCGTCGGAGGACGGTCACCACGTGGACCTCTTCATCACCGTCCCGCCAGGCAATGACATCCGCCTCACGGGGGAGGAGGTGCTCGAGGGCACGCTCCTGTTCAGCGCGGGTCAGCGCGTGAGCGCGTCGGTGCTCGGCGTGCTCGCGTCACAGGGAGAGACCCAGGTGCGCGTGCGGTCCGCGCCGCGTGTGGCGGTGCTCGCCACGGGTGACGAACTCGTCCGTCCGGGCCAGCCCGCGCTCTCGCATCAGGTGTACGAGAGCAACTTGATTCTGATAGCCGCGCTCGCTCGCGAGGCCGGCGCGGACGTGCGTCACCTCTCCCGCGCCCGTGACGATGAGCAGGCGCTGCGTGAGTCCATCGAGCAGCTCGCGCCCCAGGTCGATGTGCTCGTGACCACGGGCGGGGCCTCGGTGGGAGACAAGGACCACGTCAAACGGGTGCTCACGCGCCTGGGCGCGCGCTTCCTCGTGGACGGCGTGGCGCTCAAGCCGGGCAAGCCCGTGGCCGTGGCGAGGTTGGGCACCACCGCCGTCGTCGTGCTCCCGGGCAATCCCGGCGCGGCGAGTGTCGCGTTCGACCAGCTCGCACGGCCGCTGCTGCACAAGCACCAGGGTGTCCTCGAGACGCGCCGCCGCGTCCGCGCGCGCCTGTCCGAGCCACGCCACAAGCAGGCGGGCCTCACGTACCTCATCACCGCCCTGCTCGAGCACGACGACACGGGCGCCCGAGCGGTGCTGCGCCCGCAGGGTGCCGGACAGATCCTCCAGAACGTCCAGGCGGACGGCTGGGCCATCCTCCCCCCAGGTCAGGGCGACTTCGCCGAGGGAGACGTGGTCGAGGTGGAGTTGTTCGACCGTCCCACGCATACCGCCGTCGATGCCACCAACGAGGGGCCTCGCGCATGAGCCGCGTCCACTCGGTGGGCATCGTCCTCGGCTCCCGCGCCGAGGCAGACCGCGTCGACGTCGCGCGCCCCGTCCGCTCCACACACGTCGACGACACGACGCGCCCGGGGCTCCACCCATGAGCCGCGTCCCCGCGGTGAGCATCATCGGCTGGTCCGGCGCCGGGAAGACGACGCTCCTCGCGCGCCTGCTCCCGGAGCTCATCTCGCGAGGCCTGCGCGTCGCCGCCGTGAAGCACTCCTCGGACGCCCACCCGCTCCACCGCCCCGGCAGTGACACCGCGCGCTTCCAGCAAGCTGGCGCCGTGCTCACCGGCTTCGCCACCCCCGAGGGCGTCCAGCTCACCCACGACCAGGCCCCCGCGGACAGCCTGCCCACGCTCCTCTCCCGCCTCGTCGGACGCCTGGACCTCGCCCTCGTCGAGGGCTGGAAGGATGGCCCGCTGCCCAAGGTCGAGGTATGGCGCGAGGGACTCGGCCCACCCCTGGCTCCGTCACGGCCCGAAGTCTTCGCGCTCATCACCGACTCGCTCCCGCAGAGCCCTCCAGGTCCCCAGGTCCTCTCTCCCGAGGACATCGGCGCCATCGCCGACGCCCTCCTCGAACACCTGCGCCCGCCCCGCCCCGCGCCCCTCGCTCCCGCCGACGCGCGCGGCGTCGCCTCCAAGCCCGTGCGCCGCTGGAACGGCGCCACCCTCCTGCCCACCGAGGACGACTCGCTCGCCGTCGAAGAGCCCCTCGAGATTCGTGTGAATGGTGAGTCACTCGTCACCACCATGCGCACCCCCGGACACGACCGAGAGCTCACCGTGGGCTTCCTCCTCGCCGAGGGCCTCATCCGGGGCGCGGATGACCTGGGCACCCTCGCCCACTGCGGGCGCCCCGGAGAGGAAGGCTGGGGAAACGTGCTCGAAGTCACGCCCGCCCCAGGCGTCTTCCTCGACCCGGAACCCCTGCGCGCCACCCGTCGCGGAACTCTCACAACCTCAGCATGTGGAGTGTGCGGAAGGCGCAGCGTGGAGGACCTGCTCACCGGCTGCGCACCCCTGCCGCCAGGGCCCGTGCTCTCCCCCATCGCCGTGGCCCGCGCCACCGAGCGCCTGCGCGACGTGCAGCGCAACTTCGCCCGCACCGGAGGTGTCCACGCCGCCGCCGCGCTCGACCTGGAAGGGCGCCTGCTCGCCGGCTTCGAGGACGTGGGCCGCCACAACGCGGTGGACAAGGTGGTCGGCGCGCTCGTCCTCGCACACCCCAAGGATTTGACGCGTCAGCCCGCGCTGCTCGCGGTGAGCGGACGCGTCAGCTTCGAAATCATCCAGAAGGCCGTCCGCGCCCGAATCCCAGTCGTCGCGGGGGTTTCCGCGGCCACCACCCTGGCAGTGGACCTGGCCCTGCGTTCTGGCGTAACGCTGGCCACGTTCGTCCGGGACGGACGCTTCAACGTCCACTCCCACGCGGAACGACTGGCCGGCGCATAAACCCATGAAATCCTGGCGCCCGGCGCGCATGCATCCAGCGCCCCACCACACCCGTATCCCTTCACGTCAGACCGGCACCGTAGATGCAGTACGTCCGGCGCTGACTCCTTCGCCCGCGGGGAAGCGAAGGGACTCATCCCGGTGTTCGCTGGGACCCCGTGAGATGCGACGAGAGTCGGATGATCCAAAGATTTCACATCATGTCACGTCTTACTCACCGTGCGGGGGGTTGCAACGCGCCGCACAAGCATGGCAAAAAGCAGTTCTTTCCGACTTGAAGATTTTCAGCCTCAACGGCAGCCTCTATCTGGACTGAACGCTCGGTCGAGCAGGTAGAGGGGGGTGGACACGATGAGCAGCGCAAGTACTGGTGCGGCGGTCGGTGCTCCTGGGTCGGCATCCGCTCAGGGCAACGTGGGGGTCGTCGCGGCGGAAGAGCAGGTTCCGGGGCCGAAGCTGGCGCCCGGCTTCGCGGCGAAGCTGAACCTGACGGTGGACCTGTTCCTGATGACGGTGGTCCTGACGGCCTCGGCGTGGCTGGACGGCCAGCTGAGCGCGGAGCCCGGGTGGTTCCTGCCCGCCGTCGTGCTCGCGTCGCTGGTGGTGTGGATCATCACCGGCACGGCCCTGTGTCTGTACGACTCCCGCTTCGCCGAGCGCAGCCGGCTGGACCACGTCGCGCTGGTGTCGGTGACGACGCTCGCCGTGGTGACGGTGCTCGCGGTGGCGAACCTGGCCCTGCCGGAGGCGCTGAAGGTCCCGGGCCTGGCGCCCCTGCTCATCCTGTTCTGGCCGGTGGCGCTGCTGTTGCGCCTGTTCGTCTTCCGTCCGGTGGCGGCGCAGGAGCGCCCCATGGACGCGGTGCTCATCGTCGGCACGGGGGCCATGGGCCGCTACTCCGGCGAGGACCTGACGCGCCGCGGCCGTCGGCAGATTCTGGGCTACGTGCGCTTCCACGACGACACGGGCTCCATCGGCGAGCTGCCCTCCAAGGTGCTCGGCACGGTGGATGACCTGGAGCACATCCTGCGCAACACGGCGGTGGACGAGGTCTACATCGCCGGCAACACGCTCAAGCAGGGCGAGGCGATGCAGGCCGCCATCAAGCTGGCCGAGCGCTTCGGCGTGCCCTTCGCGCTGCCCGCGCACACCTTCCGCCTGGACCGCGCGCGCCCCGTCGACAGCCGCGCCGTGGCGGACGGCTTCCTGCACTTCGCGGCGGTGAGCCCCAAGCCGCACCAGATGGCGATGAAGCGCCTGTTCGACATCTGCGTGTCCGCGGTGGCGCTGTGGATGCTCCTGCCGCTGTTGGGCTTCGTGGCGCTGATGGTGAAGCTCACGTCGAAGGGGCCCATCTTCTTCAAGCAGTACCGCGTCGGGCAGAACGGCAAGCCGTTCTACATGCTCAAGTTCCGCTCCATGGTGGTGAACGCGGAGGAGCTCAAGGAGAAGCTGGCCACGCTCAACGAGCAGTCGGGTCCGGTCTTCAAGATGAAGAACGACCCGCGAATCACCGGCATCGGCCGCTTCATCCGCAAGTTCTCCATCGACGAGCTGCCCCAGTTCATCAACGTGCTGCGCGGGGAGATGAGCATCGTCGGTCCGCGGCCGCCGGTGCCCACGGAGGTGGCCAAGTACGAGACGTGGCAGCGCCGCCGGCTGTCGGTGCGCCCGGGCCTGACGTGCATCTGGCAGGTCTCCGGCCGCAACCAGATTTCCTTCGAGGAGTGGATGTACCTGGACATGCAGTACATCGACCACTGGACGCTGACGAGCGACCTGCGCCTGCTCCTGCAGACGGTGCCGGTGGTGATTACGGGTCGCGGGGCCAGCTAGGCCTCCAGGCGACCTGACTTCCCGCGGGGGTGGCATTGACGTGCCGCCCCCGCTCGTCTTCTATGCACCCGGGCCGTCCGGCCGACGCCGGGAGCGCCCGACTCCAACGTGACGACCCCCAGCGAATCCTCTCAGCAGAACGCCCAGGAGCGTGAGCGCTCCCACGAGGCGATGGGCGCGGTGCGCAACGGCCTGCAGCTCGGTGGCTCGCTGCTGGTGACGTATGCCATCGCCTTCGGCATCCGTCCGCTGCTGACGCACTACCTGTCCCCGGAGGCCTTCGGGCGCTTCAACTGGGCGGACAGCTTCTCCGCCATCTTCTTCATCGCCACCAACCTGGGCCTGGAGATGTACATCCGCAAGGAGGTGTCGCGAAGGCCCGAGCACGCCAGCGACTTCTTCGGCGCCTCCATGCTGCTGCGGCTCATCCTCACCGTCGTCCTGATGGGCGCGCTGTCGCTCGTCATGGCGTGGCGGCAGGACCCGCCGGAGATGCGCGCGCTGGTGTACGTGTTCGGCGTCGCGCAGCTGCTCGTCATGTGCAACGCGTCCATGGCGGCGCTGCTGCACGCCAAGGGCAAGGTGGCGGGGCTGTCCATCTCCAACGTCCTCACCAAGGTGGTGTGGGGCGGCGGCCTGTTCGCGGTGGGCGTGCTGGGGTTGCCCCTGCCGTGGCTCGCGGTGCCCGTCGTGGCGTCGGAGGCCCTCAAGCTGGGCATCGGCTGGTACCTGGCGCGCGTGCACATGGGCCTGGTGTTCCGCGTGGACTTCCCCGCCACGTGGAAGGTGTGCAAGGCGGGCCTGCCCTACTTCCTCACCGCCGCGGCGCTCGCCACCAACGGGCGGCTGGACATCATGATTCTGGGGATGCTCGGCAGCCACGAGGAGGTGGGTTGGTACTCCGCCGCGTGGAGCATCTCCAACGTCACCTTCGCGCTGAACCCCGTGATGGGCTGGGTGCTGTTGCCGCTCATGTCGCGCGCCGCCGCGCGCTCGGAGGAAGAGGTCAGCGTCATCGCGCGCCGCGCGCTCGAGGGGACGCTCGCCGTCACGGTCCCCATGATGATGCTCATCGTGATGGGCGCGCCGCTGTGGATTGGCCTGTTGGGCCGCGACTACTCGCTCGCCGTCAACCTGCTGCGCCTGCAGTCGCCGCTGTTCGTGCTCGCGTTCGTGACGATGACGTGCGGCGCGTGGCTCACGATGACCAACCGCGAGTGGTGGGTGACGGGCACCAGCATCTTCGGCAGCCTGCTGCTCAACCCGCTGCTCAACCTGCTGCTCGTGCCCCGGCTGTACGCGAAGTACGGCGACGGGGGCGGCGCGGCGGGCACGGCGATTTCGCTGCTGCTGATGGAGGTGGTCATCACCATCATCATGCTCGGCCGCATGGGCCGCTCCGCGGTGGACCAGCGGCTCCTGGTGCGCGTGGCGAAGACGGCGGTGGTGTGCGTGGCCATCGTCGCGCTGGACCGCACGGTGCTCGCGCCGCTGTCGGACTGGCCGCGGCTCATCGTCGAGGCCTCGCTGTACGTCGTGGGTGTGCTGGCGCTCGGCGCGGTGAAGCCGGGCGAGGTGCTCGCGGTGGTGAAGCTGGCGCGCCACCGAGGCGACCCCCAACCGGAGCCGGCCGTCGTGGCCGTCGCTCCCACGCCCTGAAGGAGCCCCATGACCTCCCCGCTCCGCTCCCTCTTCCGCGTGCTCACCACCGCCGCGCTGGTGCTCGTGGCCTCCGGCTGCACGGGGCTCGGCAAGTACACCTGGGTGGACGAGTACCAGGAGAAGCCGCCCCCGCTGGACGCCAGCTACCGCATCGCCGCGGGGGACTTGCTCAACATCCGCGTGTGGAACCAGGAGTCGCTCACCACGCAGGCGCGCGTGCGCGACGACGGGCGCATCAGCCTGTTGTTCCTGGACGACGTGGAGGCCGCGGGCCACAGCCCGGCCATGCTGTCGCAGCAGATCCAGACGCGGCTGAAGGACTACATCAACCACCCCGTCGTCACGGTGGCGCTGGAGATGCCGCGCCCCATCAAGGTGACCATGGTGGGCGAAATCAACCGCATCGGCCCGCTGGAAATCGACGTGGGCGCCAGCCTCCTGCAGGCCCTGGCCGGCGCGGGCGGCTTCACCGAGTACGCGCACAAGGACCGCATCTTCGTCATGCGCCAGGACGACGGGCAGGCGCCCGTGCGCATCCGCTTCCGCTACCAGGACCTCATCCACGCCGAGGGGCGCGCGACGTCATTCCGCCTGCGCCCCGGTGACGTGGTGGTGGTGGAGTGAGCGGTGCTGGGGGCGGCGCTCACCGCGATGTGGCTGGAGGTCTGTGGGGCCTCCGTCTCCTACACCGCGTCGGTGCGGGTGGACTCGCGCGTGCGCTCCAACGAGGACCCCGCCGAGGACGCGCCCACCCTCGCCGCTGACACGGACTTCACGCCGATTCTCGGCCTGGAGCGGCGCGAGGGGAACACGTCGCTCCAGCTGGACTACGCGCCGCGCATCAGCCTGCGCGAGGTGACGTCGCGGGCGCGCACCGAGATACAGCACATCGGCCGCTTCGCCGCGCTCTGGCGCCCCGAGCGCGGGCTGTCCTTCCGCTTGAGCGAGGAGCTGGTGCTGGGCAGCGTGAACCTGCTCACGCTCGACGCGCTGCCCTCGCTGGACCCGGACCCCATCGACCCGGACGGCCCCATCCGGCCGCCGCAGGGCGGAGGCCCGTTGCAGCCCTTGCCGGAGGCGGACACCGTCCACTTCCTCTCCTCCGCCACCTCGCTCACCGGCGAGACGGGCTGGCTGGGCCGGCGCTGGCAGCTGTCCGGCACCACGGGCTTCACCGTCAGCGGCGGCCTGGACGGCCCCGCGCGCGAGGCCGTGCCCCTGCAGTACGGCCCGCGCCTGGACGTGTCCCTGAGCCACGCGCTCACGTCGCTCAGCGCCATCACCACCTCGGCCGCCGCCACGTACGCGCGCTTCTCCACCGGGGCCAACAACACCGTGGTGACGCTGACGGAGAGCTGGACGGGCCGGATGACCCGCCGCACGGCGCTGGAGGCCGGCGCGGGCGCGAGCATTGTCCACACCATGACAGCGCCCGGCGGAGTCGAGCCGGACCCGGCGCCTCGTACCGAAGTGCTACCCAACCTCACGCTCGCAGTGGGGCACCGCATCCCCTCGCGCACGGCGGACTTCGACGGGCGGCTGGGCCTGCGCGTGTCCCCCTTCACGGACCGGCTGACGGCGCGCGTGTACCCGCGCGCGGACCTCACCGCGACGGGGACCTGGGCGCTGGGGCCCCGTGTTCGCGTGGGCGCCACGGCGGGGACGGCCTTCGCGGTGGGCGGGGCCACGGGAGACCGGCTGGTGTCCGGCGGGGTGACGGCGTCCTGGATTCTCAACACCTGGATGTCGGTGGATGCGGACACACGGGGGACGTGGAGCCGCTCGCCCGAGCTGCCGGCCGCCCGGTTCCAATGGGCGGCGGTGCTGGGCCTGTCGTTGCGGCAAACTGGTATCCTCTGAGCCAAAGCGAAGGCCATGGCGAAGCTCATCCTGATGTCCGTCCTCATCCTCACGATTGCCCTCCCCGCGAAGGCGGCGAGGGACCCGAATCCGTCGCGAGGACTGAAGAAGGCCATCCTGTGGGTGATCCTCTTCAACGCGGCTTACACCTACGGCGTCATCGTCTGGGTGCCACGGCTCGGCTTCCACTGAGCGCGACTGAGAAGAAAGGCTGACGACGCAATGGAGCCCCAAATGCACACGGTCCTCCTCGTGGAGGACGCGCCCTTCTTCCGGAAGATGCTGGGCGACTACCTGCGTGCCATGGGATTCAAGCAGGTGGTGGAGCTGCCCAACGGGCAGGCGGCGCTCAAGCATCTGGCGAGCGCGGAGCGTCCGGACCTCGTGTGTCTGGACCTGACGCTGCCGGACATCTCCGGCTACGACCTGTGTGAGGTCATCCGCAAGACGCAGGGCATGGCGGACGTGCCCGTGCTGGTGGTGAGCGCGCGCGACCTGCCGGAGGACAAGGCCCACGCCGAGGAGGCGGGCGCCAACAGCTACCTGGGCAAGCCCTTCACGCAGGAGGAGTTCTCCAAGCGGGTGAAGCACCTGCTCAAGAACGCGCCCGCGAGGAGGCCTTCGTGACGGCACCGGCCCTCGGGCCTCGGGGCCCCCGGGCCGCACCCACCGCTCCGGCGTACACGCCCGAGCGCGTGGAGACGAACGCGCCGTCGGACCTCATCGACTGGGGCTTCGCCATCGACGCGGTCTTCTATTTGAAGAACGCGGTGCTGCGGCATTGGTTCCTGGCGTTGGTGGTGATGGCGGCGGTGTCCGGCCTGGCGGCGGGCGTCACCAAAATCATGCCGCGCAAGTACCACGTCGAGACGCGGATGCTCACGCAGCGCAACTTCATCATCGCCTCGCTGGCGAACCCGGGCCGCTCCATTCCGGTGGACGCGGACCAGCCCACGCGCGCGGCGTGGGAGATGGTGATGAAGAGCGACAACCTGAAGGCCGTGGTCCGGGACGCGAAGCTGGTGGAGTACTGGGAGCTGCAGCGCTCGCCCATCAGCAAGCTGAAGGAGAAGCTCTTGCGCAAGCCGCCGCCGCCCATGTCCGACGAGGACAAGGCGGACGCGCTCAGCGCCATGCTGGAGCAGGCCATGCTGGTGATGGTCGAGGGCGGCACGGGCACCGTCACCATCGGCGTGGACTGGAGCGACCCTCAGCTGGCGCTCAACATCGTCGAGGCGGCGCAGAAGAACTTCCTGGAGATGCGGCAGCAGGCGGAGATGGGCGCGGTGGCGGAGGCCATCACCATCCTCGACAAGCAGGTGGTGGACGAGGGTGAGGGCATCAAGCAGGCCATCGCGGCGCTGGACGCCACGGTGAAGCGCGTGGAGGCCAGGCGCAAGCGCGAGGAGGCCAAGCAGAACAAGGGCCGAGGTCGGGGCGGCACGGCGGAGCAGGCGGGAGCGCTGGGCATCAACACGAACCACCTGCTCGCGCAGATGCGGTTCATGGTGCAGACCAAGCGCCGGGCCATCTCGGACGTGGAGGAGTTCCGGGCGCGGCGGCTGACGGAGCTGCGCAACCAGCTGGCCGAGCAGCGCGTCATCTACTCGCCGCAGCACCCGCTCATCACGGACCTGGAGCAGCGAATCATCGTGCTCCAGGAGGACTCGCCGCAGCTGGTGGCGCTGCGCTCGGAGTTCAACGAGCTCATCAACGAGTACATCCGCAACGGCGGGGACCCGGGGGAGCTGGAGCAGGGCACCACGGGTGGGCCGCTCTTGGGCGCGGCGGCTTTTGGGGGGCCTGCGACGGCGGACAACCCGGAGGTGTCGGTGGCGGCGGACCGGGTGCGGATGCTGGTGATGCGGCACCAGGAGAAGATGCGGCGGCTGGACCAGGCGAAGACGGAGCTGGAGATTTCGCGGGCGTCGATGAAGCACCGCTTCAGCGTGCTGGCGCCGCCGACGTTCCCGGAGAAGCCGTCGAAGCCGAAGGTGCAGCTCATCCTGGCGGCGGGTGTGGTGGGCGGCATCGCGATGGGCGTCTTCGCGGCGGTGGCGCTGGACATCATCCGGCGGCGCATCCTGGAGAAGTGGCAGGTGGAGCGAATCCTGAAGCTCCCGGTGCTGGCGGAGCTGGAGCGGCGCTAGGGCGCGTGCTCGGGGGAGACAGTCGTGACGGTGTGGACCTGGGTGGACCTGGCGCTGTGCGTGGCGCTGCTGCCGGTGGCGGTGGCGTGCGGCTATCTGCTGCTCCTGACGGTGCTGTCGTGGCGACGCGCGGCGCCGGTGCCGCCCGCGCCCACGCGCAAGTTCGACGTGGTGATTCCGTCGCACAACGAGGAGCTGGGCATCGCCCGGACGGTGGCGAACCTGTCCGCGGTGGACTACCCGGCGTCGCTGCGGCGCATCCTGGTCATCGCGGACAACTGCTCGGACGCGACGGCGCAGAAGGCGCGCGAGGCGGGCGCCACGGTGCTCGAGCGGCATGACACGGAGAAGCGCGGGAAGGGGTACGCGCTGGCGCACGCGTTCGAGTTCAGCCAGAAGGACGGCTTCGCGGACGCCGTCGTCGTGGTGGACGCGGACACGGTGGTGTCGCCGAACCTGCTGCATGCGTACGGGCGCAGGTTGGAGGACGGGGCGCACGCGGTGCAGGCGCACTACGGGGTGATGAACCCGACGGCGTCGTGGCGCACGCGGCTGATGACGATTGCGCTGGGCATGTTCCACAAGGTGCGCTCGCTGGGGCGCGAGGCGGTGGGCGTGTCCTGCGGCCTGCGTGGCAACGGGATGTGCTTCACGCACGCGGTGCTGCGCGAGGTGCCGCACGACGCGTTCAGCGTGGTGGAGGATTTGGAGTACGGCATCCGGCTGGGCCGCAAGGGGCACCGCGTGCACTACGCCTGGGAGGCGGAGGTGCAGGGCGAGATGGTGTCGGCGGAGAAGCAGAGCCGCTCGCAGCGTCAGCGCTGGGAGGGTGGGCGCGCGCAGATGCGCAAGCTGCACGGGTGGCCGCTCTTGAGCGATGCGCTGAAGCAGCGGAGCGGGCTGCTGTTGGACTTGTCGATGGACGTGCTGGTGCCGCCGTTGAGTCAGCTGGTGCTGGCGGCGGTGGGCAGCGCGGTGGCGGCGTCGGTGTTGGTGTGGCTGTCGGGTGGGACGGCGGTGTGGGCCTCGGCGGTGGCGGGGTTCGCGCTGATGAGCCTGGGGGCCTATGTGCTGCGCGGATGGTGGGTGTCCGGCGTGGGTCCACGCGGGCTGTTGGACCTGGCTTGGGCGCCTGTGTACGTGGTGTGGAAGGTGGGGTTGATGCTCCGCGGCCCGGGTGCCGAGAAGCGCGGCGAGTGGGTGCGCACCGAGCGCGAGGCCGAGCGGCGCTGAGTCGTTGATGCTGTGACGGGCCTCAAGCGGCCCGTGCTGAAACCATGATGGAGCCTGGAGCCTCGCGTGCGATGCGAGGCGCTCCTCATCTGGATGATGGCCTCCTCTCGACACCCCGAGGTGGACCTCATGAACGCCGTCCTTTCACGACTGCTATGCGGGCTGCTGCTCCTGCTGGCCTCGCAGGCGCTCGCCCAGAGCAGCACCATCATCGGCACAATCATCGCCGCCGAGGGCCGTCAGCCCGTGCCCGGGGTGATGGTCACCGCGCTATCGCCCAACCTCGTCGGAGAGAAGACCGCTGTCACCGACGACAAGGGCGAGTACCGCATCCCCGAGCTTCCCCCTGGCGTGTACGTCCTTCGATACGAGAAGGAGCACTACGCGCCCAGCGCGCGCACCGACGTGCAGCTGCGGCTCAACCGCACCATCCGCGTCAACGTCGAGCTGCGCCCCGAGTCCCACCTCGAGACGTTCGAGATGATTGACGCGCCCGCGGAGATCGGCCCGGGCTCCACGACCACGGGCGTCAACATCGACCAGGAGTTCATCAAGCGCCTGACCTCACCTTCGTCCGAAGGGAAGATGCGCACCTTCGAGGAACTGTCGGAGCTGACGCCCGACTCCTCGAGCGACGCGTACGTCGTCTCCATCAACGAGCAGGTCGCCGTCGCCAGTCCCCCACCTCAGCACAACGCCGCCCCCGCGATGCCCGGCATGTCGATGACGTTGCGACTGCACCCCGTCCCCTCGGGACAGGCACGCACGCAGCCCCGGCGCGACGAGCCGATGACCCGCTCGCGCTACTACGACATGTACTTCAAGGGGTACGGGGTGAACCCCACCGTCAACACGGAGGAAGAGCGCTTCTCCACGTTCTCCGTCGACACGGACACCGCCTCGTACACGCTCACCCGCAGTTATCTGAAGCGCAACCTCCTCCCGGACGAGCACGCCGTCCGCGTGGAGGAGTTCGTCAACAACTTCGACTACGGCTACGCGGACCCGAAGAACGCGCCCTTCGGCGTCCATGTGCAGGGCTTCCCCTCCCCCGTGCGCAAGGGCTACCAGGTGCTGCGCATCGGCGTGAAGGCTCGCGAGGTCTCCCGCGCCGAGCGCAAGCCCAGCCACCTCGTCTTCGTCATCGATGTGTCCGGGTCCATGGACATGGAGAACCGGCTGGAGCTGGTGAAGCAGTCCCTGCGCCTGCTGGTGGCGGAGCTGGACGAGCGTGACCGCGTGTCGCTCGTCGTATACGGCTCGGAGGCCCGGCAGGTGCTCCCGCCCACGAGCGCGCTCCACAAACCGCGACTGTTGAACGCCATCGACGGGCTCCGCACCGAGGGCTCCACCAACGCCCAGGCGGGACTGGAGCTGGGCTACCGCATCGCCGTCGAACACCTGCGTGAGGGCGGCATCAACCGCGTCATCCTCTGCTCGGATGGCGTGGCCAACGTGGGCATCTCCGATGCGGATGGCATCTGGGCGAAGGTGAAGTCGCTCGCGGCACGGGGCATCACCCTGTCCACCGTGGGCTTCGGCATGGGCAACTACAACGACGCGCTGATGGAGCGGCTGTCCCATGTCGGCGAGGGGAACTACGCCTACGTGGACGAGCTGAAGGAAGCCCACCGCGTCTTCGTGAAGAACCTCACCGGCACGCTCCAGGTGGTGGCCAAGGACGTGAAGCTCCAGGTGGAGTTCGACCCGAAGGCGGTCTCCCTCTACCGGCTGCTCGGGTACGAGAACCGCGCGCTGACGGCCGAGCAGTTCCGTGATGACCGCGTGGACGCGGGCGAGGTGGGCGCGGGCCACTCCGTCACCGCGCTCTATGAAGTGAAGCCTCGCGAGAACGCCCGGACGCTGGGCACGCTGCGCATCCGCTACAAGTCGCCCGAGGGCGGCGCGTTGAAGGAGCTGGCGACCTCGTTGCCCCGAGCCGCCCTGCGCTCGAGCTACGCCCAGGCCGGTGAGTCCACTCGACTGGCCTATGTGGCCTCCGCCCTCGCCGAGAAGCTCCGGGGCTCGTACTGGACGCGGCCGCTGACCTACGGCTCGCTCCTGGAGTTGTGGAACGGGGTGGGCCCGGAGCTGAAGGAGCGCGAGGACGTGCGCGAGCTGGGAGACCTCATCCGCCAGGCCGGTGCCCTGGACCGGAGGGTGGATCCATTCGAGGCCTTCGCGCCCCTGCGGACCATGGACTTCGACCGCCCGCCCTCGGGCTCCTGAGCGCTACCCAGCCTGTTCGACCCGAAATGACGCCTGGGGTCGTATCTCCATCATGCCCAGGGCCTCGAATCATGACCGAGCCATGATGAACCCGGGGACCCGCGTGGGAGATTCTTCCGCGGTGGTCCCGGATGATGCGGTTCGTTCTCCCCGAGGCCTTGGAGTCGAGCACGTGACGCCCTTCCTTCGCGGTGTGCTGTGTGGACTCGTGTGGATGCTCTCCCCGGCCGCCAGGGCGCAGGAGGCGGAACCCAGCGCCGAGGCACAGGCCCCGGCCTCCACGGAGGCGTCGAGTGCCACGGTCGAGGATGCGCCGCTCCCGACGTCGTCCCAGGTCACTCGCAGGCCCAGCCGTCCGGTCGTCACGCTCGACGCGGGGGGCAGCACCTGGCCTGTCGAGACGCTGCGCCGGGAGACGGACGGTCCGACGGTCGACGTGGGCTCGATGACCACGGGCGTGCGGGTGGACCAGGAGTTCCTCCGGCGCATCGCCGTACGCCCCGCGGCAGCGCAGTCGCGCGAGGACCTCGGTGCGAACGGATCCACGCGGGAGATGTCGGCTCTGGAGGACGCGCTGAGCGGAGCCCCTGCACAGCGTGACACCTCGGAGCCCGCGCTCCGATTGCGGCGCTTCCGGTCCCTCGCGGAACTGGCCCCGGGGACTCCGGAGCAGGCGGCCCTCGGCGCCCCCGAAGGGGAAGAGGCCCGGCAGCCCGAGGCACACGTCGTGAGTCGCTGATCAGCACGCACGCGCGCGAAGGACCCCGGATATGGAGTTGGCGGCATCCATGTCGCTGGAATTCGGACGTGGCCGCTCGGCGCCCCACGTCACCGCGAGGACCCCAGCGGGGCTCATGCCGAAACGGTGATGGCACAAAGAGCCGCGCATGCGGTTCACGTCAGCCCGAGCCGGAAGAATGGGCCCCTCTCCCCGAGCCACACCGAGGCCCCATCCGTGCTGACGCACCTCGTGCCCTATCTGCTCTGCATGTTGGTGCTCATCGTCACGGTGCCTGTCTTGGCCCGAGCGGAGAGCCGCGAGTACGCGCCGCCGCCGGGCGTGCTCCTGGGGCTCGTCATCGACGGGGACAGTCGAGCGCCGCTCGTGAGGGTGAAGGTCAGCGCCAGCGCGTCGGGGCACGCGGAGGCCCACGTGACCTGGACGGACCCGGAGGGCCGCTACCGGCTGCCCCTGCTCCCCGCGGGGACGTACACGCTGCGATTCGAGCACCCGGACTACGCCCCCTCGTCCCGCGCGGACATCCTGCTGCGAGCCAACCGCGCCATCCGCTCGAGGGTGGCGCTGCGCCCGAACACCTCCCGAGCCTGAGTTCCCGCACGAAGCTAAAATCTGATTTTAGTTTCGTGCAGTGACGGACCTGGATTGGCACGAAACTAAAATCTCATTTAAGTTTTGTGCATGACGGGCAAGCGCGAGCAGGCGCCGGATTGGGATCGGCTCTTCGAGTTCGCGCTGGGACAGGCCGGCCTGTTCACGACGAAGCAGGCGGCGGAGGCGGGTTATTCGTCTCAGCTCCTCGTCCACTATCTGCACATCGGCAAGGTGGTCCGACTCCGGAGAGGGGTGTACCGATTGGTGCACTACCCCCAGGGCCAGGACGAAGCGCTCGTCACCGTGTGGCTGTGGTCGGAGCAGCAGGGCGTCTTCTCACATGAGACGGCACTCGCCCTGCATCAGCTCTCGGACGTGCTGCCCTCTCGACTCCATCTGACGCTTCCCACGACGTGGAGGCAACGCAGGCTTCGCGTTCCTCCTGGCGTCATCATCCATCACGCCGCAATCGACGATGCCGAGCGAACCTGGCCCGCCGCGGTGCCCGTTACCTCGCCCCTGCGGACACTGACAGACTGCGCGAGCGCCCATCTCGCTCCAGACCTGCTCCACCAAGCCATCGCGCAAGCCCTCGAGCGTGGACTCATCCGGAAGTCCGACCTCGCGCGCATCCAGAAGGCGAGCGTGGCGAAGGAGCGGCGGACACGATGAGCGTTCGCCGCTACCTGACCGGCGACGCCTTCAGAAATGCTCTCGAGCAGCGGTTGAGGAAGAGCGCCCCTCATGGGGACGACTTCAACCGGCGGCGCCAGCTCCTCGTCTTCCACCGCTTCCTCGCGCGTGCGACCCAGGTCCTCGGAGAGGCCATCACCCTGAAGGGAGGACTCGTGCTCGAGCTGAGGCTTCAGCGAGCACGCACGACCCGGGACGTCGACCTGCGGCTCACCGGGGACCCACGCGACCTGCTCGCGCGCCTCCAGCAGGCAGGCCAGTTGGACCTCGGGGACTTCATGCGCTTCGAGCTCCGACCCGACCCCCACCATCCCGACATCCAGAACGAGGGAGTGCGCTACGACGGACGTCGGTTCCGCGCCGAGTGCCGAATCGAGCGAGACCTCTTCGGCCAACCCTTCGGCGTCGACGTGGCCATCGGAGACCCCCTCGAGGGAGCGCCCGAGCTCATCGAGGTGGCGGACACACTCGGCTTCGCCGGCATCCCTCCGCCCAGGCTCCACGTCTATCCCCTCGAGACGCATCTGGCGGAGAAGCTCCACGCCTATACGCTGCCTCGTGCGCGGCCGAACACCCGGGTGAAGGACCTCCCGGACCTCGCGCTCCTGGGAAGCATCCGTGCGCTCGAAGCGAGGCGCCTGCGACAGGCCCTCACGCGGACCTTCTCCTTCCGGAAGACACACGGCGTCCCGTTCTTCCTTCCCTCGCCACCGCCCGAATGGCACCGGCCCTATCGGGCCATGGCCACCCAGGACGGCCTGCCATGGAAGACACTCGACGTCCTCACGGAAGCAGTCCGCGCCTTCCTCGACCCCGTCCTCCTCGACGAGGACCTGGCGACAACCTGGAGCCCCACGGCCTGGACATGGACGCCCAGGCCCTGAGTGACACGCGGTCAGTCCGCCAGCGGCATGCCCCAGTCCGGCTGCCCGCGCTCACCCATCACCCAGCGGTACACCTCCAGCACGTGCTCCGCCTTCGCCTTCCAGGTGAAGTGCTTGAAGATGCGCTCCCGCGCCCGCTCACCCATGGGACGAATCACCGACGGGTCCTCGACCAGCTTCGTGAGCACCCCGCGCACCCGCGCCACAATCTCCTCCGGCGTGCCGATGGGCACCGCGAACCCCGTCGCCGGACTCACGATTTCGCCCGGACCGCCGTAGTCCATGACGATGGGCACCAACCCCAACGCCATCGCCTCGCACACCACCGCCCCGCCGAACTCACGCACGCTCGGGAACCCGAACACGTGGTTCTTCGCCAGCCGCCCCTGCAGCTCCTGGTGCTTCACCCACCCGGCGAACGTCACCCCGGACTCGATGCCCTCCCTGGCCGCCTGCGCCTTGAGGTTCGGCATCTCCTGCCCGTCGCCGATGTACTCCAGCACCACCTTGCCCTCGCGGATGAGCGGCGCCGCCGCCTCCATCAACATCGCCATGCCCTTGTACGGCACGAAGCGCCCCACGAACGCCACCCGCAGGGGCAACTCCACCGGCCCCTCCGACTTCGCCGTCCCGAAGCGCCGCGTGTCGATGGCGTTCTCCGGCACGTACACCGTCTTCCCCTGCCACTCCCGCGCCACCTGCCCCCGCGTCGCCCGCGAGCCCGTGATGATGGCCGACGCGTTCTCCCGCGTGGACTTGTAGAAGGGCATCAGCTTGTACGCGTCCCGCACGTAGCTCAGCCACTCCTTCTCCCGCCGCCGCGCGCCACCAAACCCCTTGGGCCACGGCAGTCCGCCGTTGAGCGGCCCCATCACGAACGGCACTCCCGCCGCCTTGCAGCGCCGGGCCAGCGTGCTCGGCGTCGTCGGGCTGATGGGCGTGTAGCGATGCACCAGGTCGAACTCCCGGGCCTTGATGCGCGCGCCGAAGCGCTGCCACAGCACCTCCTCGAAGTAGTAGTACGGCAGCACGCTCAACGCCGTCGCCGTCGTCCAACCCACGCCCGCCTTGCCCCGCAGCAGCTCCCCCACCTTGTCGAGCGGCTTCTCCACCGGCGTCGAATCCAACGCCGTGAACCCAGAGCCCTCCTGCACCCCCTGCTTCAGGATGTTCTCCCGGTTGCGCACGTGGGTGACGAGGTGCACGTCGGCCACCTCGGTCAGCGCACGGTAGAGCGACCAGCCTTCCAGCGGGACACTCACCCAGTCGGGGTTGCACAGCTCGGCAATCAGGAGGACGCGTGGTCTGGGAGCAGGCATACGTGAGGCTTCATCTATCCCAACCGGCCCTCCAGATGTAGCCTCCCCTCCGTCGTGACGTACGCCCCGGACCGGCCCTCCTACCTGCGCTTCGTGGCGCTGCTTGGCTTCCTGGTGCTCGCCACCGTGGGAGGGGCCCTCCTGCACCCTGTGGTCGCTTTGGCCCCAGTGCTGCTCGTGGCCGTGGTGTGGCTGGTCCTCAAGGTCCCCGTCCGCTACCCGGTGATGATCGTCACCTACCTGGTGCTCGCGGTGGACTACGTCCCCGAGCGGCCCCAGTCCGGGTTCTGGCCCTCCCCCCTGCACCCCCTGGGGGAGCTGCTCTTCGCCCAGCTCAGCTACATCACCAAGATTGGCGCGCTGCGCTTCCCGCTGGTCGACGTGCTCATCGTCGGCCTCTTGGGCCTGGCCATGTACCGGCGGGTGACGAAGTCGAAGATCGACCCGCCCGCGCTGCCCATGCCCCGGCCGCTCATCGCCGTGGTGGCCCTGTCACTCATCGCCATCCTCTTCATGGAGGTGCGCGGGGTGATGCGCGGCGGGGACTTCAAGAACTCGCTGTGGCAGTGGCACCAGGCCGCGATGATGCCGTTCATCGTCGCCATGTTCCACTACGCCATGCGCGGCCCCGAGGACTGGCCCCTCTTCGCGCGCACCGTCATCGCCGCGGGGCTCACCAAGGCCGCCATCAGCGTCTACTTCGGCGCCATCGTCGTGCCGGCCATGGGCGTCTTCGTCGAGTACACCACGTGTCACTCGGACTCGATGACGTTCAACTTCTGCCTGCTCGTCGCCACCATGCGCTTCCTGGAGAAGCCCAAGGGGGCTCACGCGGTGCGCGGGCTCTTGCTCATGTTCTGCATCTTCATGGGCATGGTCTACAACGACCGTCGGCTCGCCTACGTCAGCTTCGTGGGCTGCCTGCTGGCCGGCTACCTCATCACGCCGTGGCCCGCGCTCAAGCGCACCTTCACCCGAGGGCTCGTGCTGATGGCGCCGCTGATGCTCGTCTACTTCGCGGTGGGCTGGAACGCGCGCGGCGGCGCCTTCGCGCCCGTGCACAAGGTCCGCTCCCTCATCGACGGCGAGGGCGGCGAGGGCAACCTGGACTATCGCGACATCGAGAACCTGGACGTCATCGCGACGTGGACCCAGTTCCCGCTGCTCGGCACCGGCTACGGCCACGAGTTCCTCGAGCCCATCCCGCTGCCCAACATCGCCTTCGTGTTCCCGCAGTACCGCTACCATCCCCACAACTCGCTCTTGGGCCTGTTCGCCTTCGGCGGGATGGTCGGCTACACGGGCGTGTGGATGTACCTGGTCGTCACCGTCTTCCTGGCGGTGCGCGCGTACCATCGCTCGAACATCTCCGAGCATCGCGCCGCGGGGCTCATCATCGTGGGCTCCGTCATCTGCTACATCAACCAGGTGTTCGGAGACATGGGCATCATCTCGTACATCTGCACGTTCGTCGTGTCGCTGTGCGTGGTGACGTCCGGCAAGCTGGCCGTGGCCACCGGCGCGTGGCCCATGCCACACACCACCCTGGTCCCCTCCGCGCCGTCCGCGCCCGTGCCGCCTCCGGGCGCCATCATCCACACCAACCCCGGCGACGAGCCCCAGGCCCCCGCGCTCGCGAAGCACGGCTGAGCCCGGCGCCATCGGCCTTCAATCCTCGCCACTCCGGGCCGCCGTGGACAGGCCCACGGTGAAGCCCTCCGTCGTCAGCGCCACCGACTCCACGCGCTCGAGCGCGGGGTACGAGAAGCCCGCCTGGGCCTTCAAGAACACCGCCGCTCGCGCCGCGCCCGGAAGCCCCGGCCCCTTCGTCGCGAGCCCCGCCGAGCGCCCCACCGCCGCCGTCGCCAGCATCACGAAGATCCGCGACGCGCTGTCACCCAGCACCTCCCCGAAGGTCTCACCCGCGGCCTCCAGCTCCTCGAACGAGCGCGCCAGGTCCACCCGCCGCACCAGCACCACCCACGCATCCAACACACGCCACAGCGTGTCCACGCCCAGGTACGCCATCGCGGTCGCGGTGAGCAGCGCCGACAGCCCCTTCGACACCGGCTCCGGCAAGGACCACAGCATCAGATACATCGAGACCGAGGCCGTCAGCGTCGCGCGGAGGGCCACCGGGTCCCCCACTCCCCGCAGGGACTCCGCCGTCTCCTCCCAGACGTCCTCCATCGCGATGGCCAACGCCAGCGCGTACTTGCCATCACTGCCCAACAGCGGCCCTTCCTCGAGCAGTCGAAGACAGTCCCCCGCGCGATGCTCCCGCTCACACCAGCGTCCGTAACCGCGCGTCAGCGCCTCGTCCGCGTACGACTCCAACAGATGCGGTGACGTCTCATCCGCGCCCTCCCGCACCGCGTGGAGCCTGCGCCCTTCATACAGATACACGCCGCCGCGCTCAGGCACACCGAAGCGCAGCCGCGCCTCCCGCAGCGGATGCGCGAAGGGCCTCACGTCCCGGGCGAGCTTCGTCATCGCCTCCTGGAACGCGTCCTCCTCCAGCGCCACCGGCCCGGAGCCCTCGAGGGGGATGTGATGCACGGACTCCCCCGAGCCCAGCTCCAGACGAACGCTCCGCGTCGTCGAGCAACCCGTCACGAGGAACAAGCACAGACACAAGGACACAGCCCGACCACGACCCATCTCAGCCCTCCGGCATGGGCGCCGAAATCACCTGATGGGTTTCACATATCAACCGACTCCGACATCCCTCGCCGCGACACGGACACGTGTCTCACGCGTCCGCGCCACGCACGCCCCGGCGCCTCAGCTCACCGGCCGGGGCAACACGACATGGAACGTGCTGCCGTGACCGGGCCGCCCCGAGGACTCCGCCCAGACGCGCCCGCCATGGCGCTCGACGATGCCCCGCGCGATGGCCAGCCCCAATCCCAGACCGCCATAGGACACGCCATGCGCGCGCCCGAAGCGCTCGAAGATGTTCTCCAGCCGGTCCTCCGGGATGCCGAGCCCGTGGTCCAACACCTCCACGTGCACCCACCGGCCCTCCTCGCGCGCCCGGAGCCGGATGTCCCCTCCGTCCGGTGAGTAGCGCAGCGCATTCGACACCAGGTTGGTGAGCACCTGGTCCAGCCGCTCTCCGTCGGCGCGCAGCACCAGCCCCTCGGGGGCCTCCACCTGGATGTCCCGCCCCTCCGGCAACGGATCGAAGTGCTCCGCCACCTCGCGCAGGAGCGCGCGCACGTCCACGTCCCCCTCCTCCAACGACAGCTCCCCGCGCTGCAGCCGCCCCACGTCGAGCAGGTTCTCCACCAGCCGCGCCATGCGCCCCACGCTGCGCTGGATGCCCTCCAGGGCCCGCGCCACCTTCGGCGTCTGCTCCTCCCCCGCCTTCTTCCTCGCCAGGTCCGCGTAGCTGCGCGCCGCCTGCAGGGGCGTGCGCAGCTCGTGCGCCGCCAGGGTGAGGAACATGTCCTTCGCCTCGTTCGTCGCGCGCAGCGTCTCCACCGCGCGCCGCGCGTCGTCGATGTCCGTCGCCGTCGATATCCACCCGACGAGCCGCCCGGCGCCATCGCGCTCCGGCAGCGTGCGACACAGGAACCAGCGGAACTCGCCATCCGTCGCGCGGCGCAGCCGGTACTCCTGCTCCCTGGGCATCCCCGAGCGGCGCAGCACGTCCCACGTCGCCCGCACCTTCCCCAGGTCCTCGGGATGGAAGCAGCGCAGGTTGTCCTCGCGCTGACGCCCCTGCTCCGCCGTCAGCCCCGCGTAGTCCAGCCAGCCCCGGTTCGCGTAGCTGATGGTGCCATCCGCCAGCAGCGCCCAGACGAACTGCGGCATCGAGTCCACCAGCCGTCGGAAGCGCAGCTCGCCCTGTCGCTCGAGCATCCGCCGCTCGCGCTCCCACAGCGCCGCCTCCTGCCGCTGCAAGGCCCGCTGCCGCACGTACAGCGCGACGAACGCCTCCGCCTTCCACCGCAGCACCTCCGGGTGGAACGGCTTCACCACGTAGTCGGCCGCGCCGGACGCATAGCCGCTCACCAGGTTCGCCTCGTCGCGCCCGTGCGCGGTGAGGAAGATGATGGGCGTGTACCGCGAGCGCTCGCGCTGCCGGATGATGCGCGCCGTCTCGAAGCCGTCCATCCCCGGCATCTGCACGTCCAGCAGGATGAGCGCGAAGTCCTCGCGCAAGAGCCACCGCAGCGCCTCCGGACCCGAGGCCGCCTTCACCAGCTTCTGCCCCATCGGCTCGAGGATGGCCTCCAGCGCCAGCAGGTTCGACGCGTGGTCGTCCACCAGGAGGATGCTCGTCGTCCGCGGCTCCACCCGGATGGGCACATGAGGGGTGAGTTGCTCGGTGCCTTCCAAGGCCATTCCTCCCTTCCCTCCCTCCGTGAGACACCATCGCTTAATCAGCGCGGCGCCCACGGACAGCCCCCACATGCCTCCCCGGCCCGGCCCATCACCGGGAGACCCCGCGCTCGGATGCCTGGAGGCCCCACCCCCAGGTCCGTCGAGATTGCTCCCGTGAGGGTATGGAGCCGGAGGCGCGATGGCACGCCCTCCCGTCCGTCCCTCGGGTGGACCGCTCCCGCGTGACGCCGCCCGTGGAGCGGGGGCCTGCCCGCCCCCTCGCTCCCATCGGTCGCGCTAGATGAAGACCTTGGGGGGCTCGAAGGAGTTCACGTGGAGCTTGAAGTAGTTGTGGCGGTGGTTCTTCTTCTCCTTGAACAGGAGCGTGGTCCACTCCACCGAGTGCGTGAGCCTGGCCCAATCGGCCACGCGCTGCTCCACCTCGTCACAGATGACCCCCAGCTTCGTGGGGGTGAAGGCGAAGTCCCCGATGAAGAGATGGAACCCCAGCCGCGAGTAGGTGCGC
Organism: Myxococcus guangdongensis; assembly: GCF_024198255.1. Lineage (NCBI taxonomy): Bacteria > Pseudomonadati > Myxococcota > Myxococcia > Myxococcales > Myxococcaceae > Myxococcus > Myxococcus guangdongensis. Next base: position 263,134 of record NZ_JAJVKW010000012.1, on the reverse strand, counting down.
GCGGTCCCCGAGGTGAAGAGCTCCAGCCAGTCCTTCTCGTTCAGGATGGACACCGCCACCTCCATGCCGTCGATGCGGTTCTTCGTCGCCGTGGAGCCGACCTTCCCCTGTCGATGCTGGGTCACCGCCAGGATTCGCAGCAGCTGCTGCGAGGTCCCGAACTTCTCGTCGTCCGACGGGAGCGGGTTCAAGGTGTCGCGCTGGTAGGCGTACTTGCTGGCGTCCGCGGGCTCCACGCCGGACTGATGCTTCTGCACCGCGGTGCGCACATCGGACTTCACCTCGATGTAGAACTTGATGCCACCGCGCACCTCGATGCGGTCGATGTCCTGGACCTTGAGGGCCTTGCCGTCGATGCGTCCACCGAGCGGAAGGTCGACGTACTCGAAGTTCTTGTCATGGGTGGGCATGGAGAAGCGGTCCCCTGGCGACGAGGTCACCATCGACAGGAGCAGCCCCACCACCTCGTTGAAGGCGCCGTAGAAGTTGGCGGACTCGTTCACCGCCTTCAGGGTGTCGACCACCTTCGACAACTTCTTGATGACGCCGGTGAGCCCTTCATTGCTCTTCAGTCGCCCGGCGACCGCGGTGATGCGGTCCAAGGGAATACTGGCCACCCGGCCGAGCACCGCCGAGATGTAGCCGTCCGAGTTGCGATAGGTGGTCAGCACCAGGACGTTGTCCTTCACCCACACCCAGTTGATGTCCACCGTCGACACACCCGCCTTGGTGCATAGCAGGGTCACCGCGGTGACCCATGCGGCCGCGTCCCGCTCCAGGTCCGGGTGATACGTAGGGGCGGTCGTCGTGCTCGTGGCCACGCTGGAGGACGCCACGACCTTCGTCGGCGTCTTCTTGCTGTTGACCGAGGGCAAGGGGTCCGTCTTGCCCGCCCACTTGCAGACGAACGCCCACGCCTTCGCGAGCAGCACGGCCTCCGCGCCACTGTTCTTCGCCGTGTCCACCGCGACGGCCCGCTGGAAGGCGAGCGTGCAGGACTCGTAGAAGCCCTTCTGGCCTACTTTCAGCGGCACCTTCAAGGCCTGGAGCTCGACCTTCAGCTGGTCCTCGGCGGTGAGGGTGCAGATGATGCCTTCCTTCTTCAACTCCAGCGTCGCCACGGCCACTCCTGTCGAGATGGGTGCTGCTCTGGGCGCCAGGAATCCTAGCGAACCCTCCACATCCAGCGAACTCCCCCCGGAGTCCCCTGGAAACCCACCGAGCGGGCCGCCCCGTTCCTCGCGGGCGGCTCGGGTCACAACGGGACCCGATGGGTTCCACGACCGGCCAACGGGCGCTGTCTACACCGCCGCGCGCTGGAGCATCAGCGCGAGCATGTCCGCGCTGCGCTCGCTGCTGAACTGCGTCTCCACCTTGCGCCGGCCCGCTTCACCCAGGCGCACGGCCTCGGCCGGGTCGCGCGCCACGGCCTCCAGCTTCTGGGCCAGGACCGCGGGCTCCTGCGGCGGCACGAGCATCCCGTCCACGCCGTCGTCCACCAGCTCCTTCACCCCGCCCGCGCCCGTCACCACCACCGGCGCGCGCATGGCCATGGCCTCCATGATGGCCACGCCCAACGGCTCCTGGAGGCTCGCCAGCGCGAAGATGTGCGCGCGCTCGATGCCGTCCCGCACCACGTCCTCGCCCACCGCGCCCAGGAGCGTCACCGCGTCACCCAGCTTGGACTCCGCGAGCTTCGCCTCCAGCAACTTGCGGTACGTGGTGCCGCCCGCCTCGTCCTCGCCGGCGATGGACAGCCGCGCGTCGATGCCCTTCGCCCGCAGCATCCCCACCGCGTCGATGAGGTCCGCGTGCCCCTTGCACGGGTTGAGGCGCCCGCATGAGAAGAGGCGCAGCGGCCCCTCGCCCGTCCACGCCGCGTACGGCGTCGAGCGGTTGAACTTGCCCAGCTCCACGCCCATCGGCGCCAGCTCGATGTCCCGAGGCAGGCTCCCCGCCAGCTCCTGGTTCACCTCGCCCAGCAGCTTCTTCGTGATGACGAACGCGAATCTCGCGTGCCGCCACTTCTCCCGCTGGTTCGGCCCGTAGTCGTCCAGCGGCCCGTGCAGCGTCATGCTGTACGGCAGCCCCGACAGCAGGTTCGCGAACAGCGCCACGTGCGCGGCGTTGGCGCAGGAGTGCACGTGCACGTGCGTCCACCCGCGCTCGCGCGCCAGCGACGCCAGCCGCCCGCCCATCACCGCGAAGGCCAGCAGCCTCGCGCGGCCCTTGGCGTCCAGCCCCTCCGCGCGGGCGATGGAGGCCAGGCACCGCGCCCAGCCCGTGGGCATGGCGCGCGCAATCTCCGCCACGGCCTTCACCACGCCGAGCGTCCCGGGCGGCGCCAAGTACTCGGTGCGGGCCATGGCCTCGCGCGCCCAGCTGTGGGAGATGATGCGCGCGGGCGGCGGCTGGGTGGAGACCAGCTCCGGAGTCACGCCCTTCCCGGGAAGGGCCTGCAACTCTCGCCAGAAGAAGATGTGTGTCTGTCCGGGAAACTCAGGGATGAGGTAACCAATCTTCGGCACGGACTTCCCATAGCACGTCAGCTCCCACGGCCCCACGGGGAGGGCCCGGAAGCCCCCGGACTCATTGGGGCAGGTCGCAGGGCACCCGCTCCCCCGCCCGCCCGCCAGGTCATTGGGCGACGCCTTGCGTTGGGCTATACCGGGCGGCGCTCCATGGCCGACTCCAGCGCACCGCCCTCCACCTCGGACGCCGAGGTCTCCGACAGCACCGTGCCCTCGCCGGCACTGCAGCGGCTGTGGTTCGCCCTGGAGCGCACCGGCTGGAGCTTCCTCACCGTGGTCCCCGCCCACCCAGGCGCCCCCGCGCTGGAGGCGGCCACCGCCATCCTGGAGGCCGGCGCCCCCTACGCGGCCACGCAGAAGATCCACCTGGATGACGCCATCGGCCTGTCCCCCGCCGAGGCCCCCCGTCGCGTGCTGGAGCTGCGCGAGCGCGTGGCCCGGGGCGAGCGCGTGGTCGCCGTCATCGACTCCGTCCTCACCCGCCCGGCCAGCCTGCCCGTGGCGCTCGCCGCCGACGGGGTCCTCCTGTGCGTCACCCTGGGGGAGACGGACTTCGGCTCGGCGCGCAAGACGATGGAGTTCATCGGCCAGGAGCGCTTCGTGGGCAGCGTCACCTTCCCCCGGCAGAAGAAGGGCCGGGGCCTCCTCTCCCGCAAGAAGAAGAAGCCATGACGCCCTCGGACGCCTCCACGCCCCGCCTCAGCGTCGTCGTCGCCACCTACAACCGGCTGCCCCTCATCACCCGGCTGCTCGGGCAGCTCGCGGACCAGACGCTCCCGCCCGGGCGCTACGAGGTCGTCGTCGTCGATGACGGCTCCAAGGAGCCGGTGAAGGCCCCGCTGGACGCGCTCGGCGAGAAGCTCCCCTACGCCCTGCGCGTGGAGGTGCAGGCCAACGCGGGCGCGGCGGCCGCGCGGCACCGGGGCGTGCTCGCGGCGCGGGGCGACATCGTCCTCGTCACCGACGACGACATGCAGGTGGAGAAGGACTTCCTGGAGCGGCACCTGGCGCACCACCCGGAGGGCTCGCGGCACGTGGTGCTGGGCCGCATCCGCCCGGACCCGTCCATCGGCGACATGCCGCTGTTCGAGCGCTGGTACGCGTACCTCAACCACCGCATGGCGGAGGAGCTGTCCACCCCCGGCGCGCGCGCGCACGGCAACCACCTGTACACGGGCAACGTGTCCTTCCACCGCGAGGACTACGTGGGCGTGGGCGGCTTCGACAAGTCGCTGGGCCAGTCCGAGGACGTGGAGCTGGGCGTGCGGCTGGAGAAGGCGGGCTGCGCGTTCGTGTTCGCCAGCGACGCGCACGTGCTGCACGGCAGCGACCACGTGTCCTTCGAGCGCTGGCTCAAGCGCGCGCACCGCTACGGCATGTTCGACACGCACGTGGCGCGCAAGCACCCGGACGTGCGCGGCGTGAATCCGTGGCGGCTGCTCTTCGAGACGAACCCGCTGGCGCGCCCCCTGCTCGCGGCGACCGTCGTCGCGCCCGAGGCCACGCGGATGTTGACGGGCGCGGTGATGAGCGCCGCGAAGGCCGCGGACAAGCTGGGCCTGGAGAAGGCCGCGTTCGCGGGCACGTCGGTGGTGTACGGGATGGAGTATCTGCGCGGCGCTCGCACCGAGGCCGGCGGCTGGACAGGTATCGCCCGCGAGGTGGTCCGCTACCTCCAGGGCGGGGGGAACCGATGAACTTCCTGAAGTCGAAGCGCTCGATGCTCGGCGCGCTGGTCTCCGACGCGATGGAGCTGGCCCGGGCCGCCAATGGCCACACCGACGCGAAGTCCATCGCCAAGGTGGTGCTCACCAGCGACTCGTACCGCATCACCGCGCTCAACCGCGCCCGCGAGGCCGCGCTCGACTACCACATCCCCCTGGTCAACCACGTGCTGCGCGTGGCGCAGACGGCGGTGCTGGGCATCGAAATCGGCAAGGACGTGACGCTGGGCAAGGGCGTGTACTTCGTGCACAGCCTGGGCATCGTCATCGGTGGGGACGCGCGCATCGGCGACCGCGTGCGCTTCTACGGCAACAACACCGTGGGCACCGCGAAGGACAACGGCTACCCCGTCATCGAGGATGACGTGTGGATTGGCGCCGGGGCGCGCATCCTCGGGCCGGTGCGCATCGGCGCGCGCTCGCGCATCGGCGCCAACGCCGTGGTGCTGCAGGACGTGCCGCCGGACAGCGTGGCCGTGGGGATTCCCGCGCGCATCTTCCCGCGCAAGGACACGGACGACGTGGTGCTGTGAGGGCCCCCGGGCCCGGGGGAGATGAGTCCATGGAGGCAGGTGTGAAGGGTGCGCGGAGCAAGGCGGGCGCCGCCGTGGTGGTCTGCACGCTGGTGGCCGCGGGTGGCTCGGTGGCGCTGGCGCGCGGCGGTGAGCCTTCCGGAGAAGTGAAGCCCGCGGTGGGTGACGCCGCGAAGCCGGGTGAGACGAAGCCCGCGGCCGTCGAGGCGGCGAGCACCGCGCCGGTGGTCCTCTACGACGGCGGCCTCGGGAAGGGCTGGAAGGACATCGGCTGGGCGCCGCGCGAGCTGCCCAAGGGCGCCCCGGCGCGCATGCGCCTGTTCAACTACGGCGGCTGGATTCTCTACCAGCCCAAGCTGGCGGGCAGCTTCGGGGCGCTGTCCCTGCGCCTGAGCGCGCCGGAGGCCTACGGCGAGTTCCTGGAGGTGCGGCTGGACACGCCCGGCGCGGTGTCCTTCCCGCGCATCCCCGTCACCGCGGACCTCCAGGTGCGCAAGGACGGCGAGTGGGTCGACGTCGTCATCCCCATGGAGCTGCTCAACCCCAAGGGGGAGCCGTTCGACCGCGTGGTGCTGCGAGCGTCGAAGGACGTGGGGCGGGACTGGGTGCTGCTCGACAAGGTGGCGCTCGTGCCGCTGCCGCCGGACGTGGCCGCCGCGCTGGCCGCGGGCGGAGGCCGCACGGGCAAGGGCAGCGGGCGCGACACGTCGATGACCATCGACTGCACCGCGCCCGGACATGACATCAGCCCGCTCATCTACGGCATCGCGCTGGACGGCCTTCGCGAGAAGAAGGACCAGCACCAGTACAAGATGGGCGCGACGACGCGCCGCTGGGGCGGCAACCCTACCTCCCGCTACAACTGGAAGCTGGGCGGCGCGTGGAACACGGCCAACGACTGGTTCTTCCAGAACGTGGACATCGGCCTGGGCTACGCGGACTTCCTCGAGTCCAACCGGAAGAACGGGATGAGCTCCGCGCTCACCGTGCCGCTGCTCGGGTGGGTGGCCAAGGACACGCGCTCGGTGGGCTTCCCGGTGGCGAAGTTCGGGCCGCAGCGCGGCGAGGACAACGGCTCCGGCAACGGCGTCACGCGCGACGGCACGCCGCTCAAGCCCGGACCTCCGGCGCAGACGAGCACCGAGGCCTCCCCCGAGTTCGTCGCCGAGTGGGTGCGCGCCATCCGCGCGAGGGATGAGGCTCGCGGCGAGCGCAGCGTGCACATGTACATCCTCGACAACGAGCCCATGCTCTGGAACTCGACGCACCGGGATGTGTTCCCGGAGCCGTTGACGTACGACGGGCTGTTGTCGCGCACGATTGCGTACGGCACCGCGGTGCGGAAGGCGGACCCGGACGCGCTCATCGCGGGCCCCGCCGAGTGGGGATGGACGAACTACCTCTGGTCCGCGGCGGACTTCGCGCCGGGCAAGGCGCCGCACTCGGACCGCCGCGCGCATGGCGACGTGCCGCTCTTGCCCTGGTACCTGCGGCAGCTGCGCGAGCACGAGAAGAAGACGGGTGTTCGCATCCTGGACGTGGTGGACCTGCACTTCTACCCGCAGACCAACGTGGGCGTGGGGCTGGAGGGGAACACGGACCCGGAGACGAACGCGCGGCGCATCCGCTCCACGCGCGCCTTGTGGGACCCGACGTACAAGGACGAGTCGTGGATTGGTGAGCCGGTGCGGCTGCTCCCGCGCATGAAGGAGTGGATTGCCCAGAACTACCCGGGCCGGCGCATCTCGATTGGTGAGTACAACTTCGGCGCCTTCGGCCACATGAGCGGAGGCCTGGCGCAGGCCGAGGCGCTGGGCCGCTTCGCGCAGGAGAACATCTACTCCGCCTACTTCTGGCAGTACCCGACGAATGGCAGCCCGGTGTTCTGGGCGTTCCGCGCGTTCAGGGACTTCGACGGCCGGGGTGGACGCTTCCAGGACGTCTGGGTGCCGGCGAAGGCGGAGGAGGGCACGAGCGTGTTCGCCTCGCGCAACAAGGACGGCACCAAGGTGGTGGCGGTGGTGCTGAACTTCGACCCAGACCAGGCGGCGCAGGCGCGGGTGAAGCTGAACGGCTGTGGGACGCTCGAGAGCGTGCGCGTGCTGGGGTACTCGGGCGCGCCGGGCGGGTTCCTGCAGCAGCCGGCGGGAAACACTACGGCGGCGGGGCTGACGCAGCGGCTGCCGCCCTACTCGATGACAGTGCTTGATTTGACGGTGAAGAAGCCATGACTGCCGCGACTCCGGACACGAAGCAGACGACGCCGTTCACCACGGGCCACCCTCGGCTGAGCATCGGCCAGCTGGCCATCGACCAGCTCACCTTCGAGGAGGCGGTGCTGGAGATTGGCCGGCTGGTGGACTCACGCCAGGGCGGCTACGTGTTCACGGCCAACGTGGACCACGTGGTGCTGGCGGAGGACAACGCGCAGTTCCGCGAGGCGTACTCGCGCGCGGCGATTTCGGTGGTGGATGGGATGCCCATCGTCTGGGCGTCGAAGGCGCTGGACGTGGCGCTGCCCGAGCGCATCGCGGGTTCGGATTTGATTCTGCCGCTGATGAAGCTGGGGGCGGAGCGCAAGTGGCGGGTGTACCTGCTGGGCGCGGGCCCGGGGGTGGCGGAGAAGGTGGCGCGAATCGTGGGAGAGAAGTTCGGGGTGGAGGTGGTGGGGTGGGATTCGCCGATGGTGCGCACGGACGCGGGGGACGCGCAGAACGACCCGATTGTCGCGAGCATCCGGGAGAAGGACCCGCATCTGCTCTTCGTGGCGCTGGGCAGCCCGAAGCAGGAGGTGTGGATTTCGCAGGTGTCGCAGAAGCTGGGTCCCACGGTGGCGATTGGCGTGGGGGCGGGGTTCGACTTCATCGCGGGCACGGCGAAGCGCGCCCCGCAGTGGATTGCCAAGGCGGGCTTCGAGTGGCTGTACCGCCTGACCCATGAGCCCAAGCGCCTGTGGCGCCGGTACATCCTGAATGACTCGCGCTTCGCCACGATTCTGGCGCGCGAGCTGTGGAAGCGGACGGGCGGGAAGCCGGAGTAGGCGCGCCTCACACGCCGCCGGCCGTACCCCCGACAGGTGCCGGGTCGAACCAGGAACGCGCCAACAAGCGCTCGGAGTGGAGCAGGTCGAAGTCCTTGTCGGTGGTCAGCAGCAACGCGCTGACCGCCGACGCAGTGGCGGCAATCCACAAGTCGTTCTTGCCGAGCGCTCGCCCCTTCGACCCGCAGAAGGCATCGAAGTTCGCATACCGCTCGAGCACCGCGTCCAGGTGGATGTCCACCACCACGAGCTGTCGAAGCAGCGCGTGAAGCTTCGAGACCTTCTGTGCTCCCCAACCTCGCTTCTTCGCGAAGGCCAGCGCCTCTCCCACCGTGACGACGGAGATGAGCGGCCGAGGCCCCTTGCCCAGCAAGGCATGGTCCTCGGCCACCTTCTTGCCCAGAGATGAGGCCCTCAACAGATGCACCAGGATGTTCGTATCGAGGAGCACCAACCCGGTCGACGTGCTCACGAGAGCTCCCGCAGCGCGGCGGAGAATTCGTCCTCCGTCTCCTCGCCCGGCCATTGGCCGAAAATCGCAGAGAGGCCCGAGCGCTCATCTTGAGATTGCCGCAAGGCTCTCGGGTCCATCGGCGTGAACAGCGGCCTGGGGAGCACCGACCAGAGCGTCGCCTGCCGCGAAGACGCGGGCTCGATGTGCTCCGCCTCGATGCGCAACACCGAGCCGGAGGGGCGGAACACGGCCACCCCCGACACGATGACCTTCTGACCGAACGACGCCGTCACCCTGTCGGAGTCCAGGCGCTCCCAGACCCCTCGAAGCGCGGCACCACTCTCCAGAATCAGGGTGAAGAAGCGGTCACTGTGCCGGATGGCATCCAGTTTCCCCGCGATGCGGATGGCCCGAGGAGGGGGCGTCTGCCGCCGCAGCCGGGCGACTCGCTCCACGCCCTCCACGTCGATGGGAAAGGCGTGCCCGTTGATGACCTCGATGCCCTCCACGCCCTGGTCGAAGAGCCTGGCGAACGCACTGAAGGTCTCCACCAGCCCCTCATCGAACCTGTCGCTGTCCGCCACGCCCGCGAGCGCATCCTCGAGCCCCGCCTCGAACAGGTCGACCGCGCTCCCCTCCGCGCCCACGTCGGCCAGGGCCTCACTCGAGCGCAGATGCTCGGGGAGCACCTGCTTCAGCGGCCTCGACTCCACCTTGAAGACGCCAGCCTCGGACTCCGACTCGAGGAGGAGATCGAACTGCGCGGCGGACCTGAGCCACGCGGGCACGCCTCCTCGAGCCGTGCTGCGCCCCTCGATGCGAAAGCGGAGGGCCCGCTGCGCTCCCTCCACGAAGATGTGCAGCAAGTCCTGGAACAGCGGCGCCGAGATTCGCTCCGCATGGACCGCGGCCCCCTTCAACTTGATTTCATGCAGCAGGCTCATGGCAGGCCTCCAGGCTGGAGCTCATGGAGGACTCGCCGCGAACCCAGGCAAGCAGGCGTGACGTCTGATTCGAGCATGCATCTCCTCCCTGGCGTGAAGGGAGCCATGCCCGGTGCCGCATCTCGACCCCGTGTCACTCGTCCTCGCCGCAGGAATGAATCTAAACAGCTCTGGCACCCCTGCCAAAGCGAAGCCGGCGACTGCACGAACGAGGCCCACGGAGTCACACCCGCACGGAGGACCGCCCACCCGAGCGGCAGCTGTCCGCGCATGAACTTCAGGTGTTTCGAACGGGCATCCCAGCGCGCGGACGCGACATCCCATCCCGGATGCACACAGCGCCCGTCAGCGCCGAGCACCCTCGCATCGACGTGACGGGCCCGTCCTCCACGTGGTCTCTCGAAGCGGCGCGCCACTCACGCGCCGCTCCGAGTCACGCAGCTCAATCCAGGCTGAGCCGGAGCCCGTACGGGATGGTCTGGTTCTTCGCCCAGCCCGGCTCCACCTTCACCTGGTCGTCGCGCACGAGCGTCGCCGAGTCCGAGCCGTCGAACGACACCGCGTCATCCACGCCGAGCTTCACCAGCGCGTCGCGAATCTCCGAGAGCGTCTTGCCCGGCTTGGAGCCGTCCTCCTGCGCCACCACGTACGTCGTGCCCGTGTCGCGGTCATACCCGACGATGATCTTCCCGACCTCCTTGCCGCGCTCCTCCTGCGCACGGAAGCTCTCGTTGTTCCGCTGCGTCAGGTCCCCCGCGAACGCCCCGGGGTCCCCCTTGTCCGGCGCCGCCGCGTCCGTCCCTGGCTTGTACTGATTGCCCACGCCATACGGCGTGTTGTTGATGATGACCGGCACCGCGCCACCGAACGCCAGGTTCGAGTCCTTCGGCGGATCTCCCTGCCCGAACTTCAAGCCCGAGTCCGTCCACGCCGCGTAGAAGCGGTCCGGGTCCGAGCCTCCCGCAATCACCTCGCCGTTCTTCACCACCTGCCCCACCGGGTTCGTCCCCCACGCGGCGAAGTCGTAGAAGCTCGTGTTGACGATGGTGTCGCTGCCCGGCTTCTTCCCCTCCTCCTGCGCCTCCTGCGTGAACGACGGAGAGAACGACGCGACGTCCAGCACGCTGCCCCCGTTCTCCACCAGCGAAGCCTTCGGGTTCCTCATCGCCACGACGTGGATGCCCGCGTCCTCGAACTCCACCGGCTGGCTGGGATTCGCCTTCAACGTCTCCGACACCGACAACGCCAGCCGCTCGCCCTCCTCGGGCGTCGTCGGCAACTTCAACTGCTGCGTCTCCGCCGAGCGCTGCGCCTCGCGCCGGAGCACGTCCACCGTCGCGCCCTCGCGGCTCAACGTGATGTCGCCGTTGCCCGGCAACGCGTGCCCATCCGTCCCCGCGCCCGGCAGCTGCGCGTACGACGCGTCGTCCACGACGTTGATGCCGACACCCCGCGCGTCCAGGTCCTCCAGGACCTTCTTGCCCTCCGGCGTCGAGCCCAGCTCCGTGCGCAGCCGCTCCACCGACGCCTTGTTCGCCGCGTCCGCCAGCTCCTTCGTCTTCGCCTGGTGGGCCTCGAGGATCTCCTGCCGCAAGCCCATGTTCTGCGGCAGGTCCTTGGGCGGCCCCGCCTTCACGTGCGCGTCGTAGGCGTCCCACGCCTGCTGCTCGGGCCCGCTCACGTCCGCCACCATCATGTTCTGCAGCGCGGGCGACAGCTTCGCCTTCTCCTGCTCCGCGGCGCGCTCGGGCGAGCCCGGCTGCGTGTCGAAGATGCGCTTGGCGTCCGCCGCCGGCACGCTGCCCACCTCCTGGTACTGCGGCTGCGCCTTCTTGTACGCCTCCATGGACTCGTACGACTGGTTCGTCGTCGGGTCCAACACCTGCTCACCCTGCCGCACCACCACGTGCCCCGTCTGCCCCTCGGCCCCCGGCCGCTGGTCCTGCAGGAACACCATCTCCGAGCGCGCACGCAGCTCCGGCGACGCCTTGTCCACCCAGTCCGCCGCCACGTCCAGGCAGTTGACCTTCCCGTCCTTCGCGTCCTCCGTCAGCAGAGTGGAGCCCTCCACGCTCCCCGGCGGCGCGGGCACGTTGCCCAACAACTTGTCCATGCCCTCCTTGCGCGGCGCGGCGTCGAACGACGACACGTCCGACGTGCCGGCCCTCGGCTTCACGCCGTTGACGCTCTTGTCGTCGAACGGCTGCGCCAGCCCCTGCTGCGTCGCCAACACGTTCGCCTGCCCCATCGCCCCCTGGGCCTGCCGGGCCGTCCGCGCCGCCTTCTCCTCCGCGGCCCGCAGCGCCTCGTCGGCCTTGGACGCACGCTGCTCGGCCGCCTTCTGGGCCTTGGCCGCCGCCTCGGCCTCCTTGCGAGAGGCCTTCTGCTCCTCGGGCGTCTGCCCCGGCTTCTGTGCCTGCTGCTTCGCCTTCGCCGCGTCCGCGCGCGCCTTCTCCTGCGCCAGCCGCGCCGCCTCCGCCGCCTTGCGGGCTGCCTCCGCTGCCTTGCGCGCCGCCTCCGCCGCCTTGCGCGCCGCCTCGGCCCGCTGCCGGGCTTCCTCGGCGCGTCGTGCCGCGTCCGCCCCCGAGGACCCCGAGGACCCCGAGGACGAACCTGTCGAAGAGCCACCACGAATCGACGTCGTGCCGCCCATCAGTCACCCCTTTTTGGAAATCGAGACCGTCTACCGATTCTCGTTCCGACGAATTCCGGAGTTCCTCGGGACACTCACCGAGCTCGATTTAGTTGTCGGAGAGACAAGACTCCGCTTCGAGCGTTCGTTTCGTATCGTGGCTTTCCACGAGGCGCGGCGCCCCCGCGGCAATCATGCGGGCCCTCACGCGTCTCCCCGTCATCGCGCGAGCCCCTCCAGGAACCTCCTCCATGTCTCGACTCCCCTCCCCTCGCCTCACCGTCGTGTCCCTCGCGAGCGCGCTCGCGCTCGGCCTGCTCACCGGCGCGGCTCCTTCCAAACCCCAGACGCAGTGGCTGTCGCGTCCCGCCGAGGCCGCGCATGTGGCCCGCGTGGAGGAAGGGATGGCTCCCGTCTCCATCCCCGGAGAGACGCCGCGTCACCTGTCCCTGACGCAGTGGATGGAGCTGTACAAGGTCCCCGGCCTGAGCATCGCCGTGTTCGAGAAGGGCAAGCTCGTCTGGACCAAGGCCTACGGCGTCAAACACGCCGGCGGCACCGAGCCCGTCGCCATCGACACGCTCTTCCAGGCCGCGTCCATCAGCAAGCCGATGACGGCGCTGGCCGCGCTGCACCACGCCGAGAAGCGCAAGTGGTCCATCGACGAGAACGTGAACGACAAGCTCGTGTCGTGGAAGGTCCCCGACAACGAGTTCACGCAGGAGCAGAAGGTCACGTTGCGCCGCCTGCTCTCGCACACCGCGGGCACCACCGTGGGCGGCTTCGCCGGCTACCCCGTCAACGGGCCCCTGCCCACGGTGCAGCAGATTCTCGACGGTGAGAAGCCCGCCAACTCGCCGGCCGTGCGCGTGAACACCGTGCCCGGCACGCTGCGGCGCTACAGCGGCGGCGGCACCACCATCGTCCAGCAGTTGCTCGTCGACCAGTTGAAGAAGCCGTTCCCCCAAATCATGAAGGAGACGGTGCTCACGCCGCTCGGCATGAAGGACAGCTTCTTCGAGCAGCCCCTGTCCCCGGCGCTCGCGCCGCGCGCCGCCACGGGCACCACGCCCGGCGGCAAGAGCGTCGAGGGCGGCTGGCGCGTCCATCCGGAGCTGGCGCCCGCGGGCCTGTGGACGACGCCGTCCGACCTGGCGCGCGCCGCCATCGAGATGTTCAAGGCCTACCACGGCCAGTCCAAGCGCCTGGTGTCGCAGGCCATGGCGAAGCAGATGCTCGCGCATGACCCCGTGTCGGGCGCCATCGGCGTGGGCTTCATGCGGCCGGTGGGCAAGGCGTGGTTCGGCCACGGCGGAGGCAACGAGGGCTACCGCGCCAACCTCACGGCCTTCACCGAGTCCGGCAACGGCGTGGCCATCATGACCAACTCCGACAACGGCTCGCTCCTCTTCGAGCGCCTCATCGCCAGCGTCCAGGCCGCGCACGGCTGGAAGGGCTTCGAAGTCGGTCCCGAGGCCCCCGCCACGACGGCGGACCTGCTGATGCGCCTGAAGGGCGTGGATGACGCCCTCGCGTGGTTCAAGGCGCGCAAGGCGGAGGCTCCCCAGGACGAGCAGTTGAGCCCGGCCATCCTCAACGACATGGGCTACTCGCTGTTGCGCGAGGGGCGCCTGCCCGACGCGCTGAAGCTGTTCGAGGCCAACGTCGCGCTCTTCCCCCAGGACGCCAACGCGCACGACAGCCTGGGCGAGGGCTATGTGGCCGCGGGCCGCGAGGCCGAGGGCGCCGCGAGCTACCGCAAGTCGCTGGAGCTCAACCCGAAGAACGACAACGCGCGCAAGGTGCTGGAGACGCTCGGCGCCGCGACGGTGAAGTAGCCCGTCCGGATTGTTTCCGGGGCGGAAACAGTGCTCTTCCCAGGCGCCTGTTTTTCGCCCCGGCCCGAATCCGTACTGTTCCCCTTGTCAACGCCGCACACCGCGACGACGCGGTGAACCAAGAGGGAGCACGTCATGAGCGCCACCGTTCAGCAGACCCAGGGCCAGCCGGATACCATCGTCCTCATCCACGGCATGTGGATGACGCCGCGCAGCTGGCAGGGCTGGATTGCCCGCTACGAGAAGGCCGGCTACCGCGTCATCGCCCCGACGTGGCCCGGGCTGGAGGGCGGCGTCGAGGCGCTGCAGAAGGACCCGACGCCGCTCAACAACCTGGGCGTGAAGGACATCGTCGACCACTACGAGCGCATCATCCGCGCGCTGCCCACGCCGCCCATCCTCATGGGCCACTCGTTCGGCGGCGCCTTCGTGCAGATGCTGTTGGACCGGGGCGTGGGCGCGGCGGGCGTGGCCATCCACTCGGCCCCCGTGAAGGGCGTCTACACGCTGCCCTTCACCACCATCAAGTCGACCGCGTCGACGCTCCTCAACCCCGCCAACGTCAAGCGCCACGCGCCCATGACGCCCGAGCAGTTCCACTACGCCTTCACCAACACGCTGACGCAGGCGGAGTCGGACGAAATCTACCGCACCCAGTACATCCCCGGCTCGGGCCGGGCGCTGTTCCAGGGCGCGCTGGCGAACCTGACGCCGCACTCGGAAGTCACCGTGAATCTGCGCAACGACGCGCGCGCCCCGCTGCTGTTCCTCTCGGGTGACCTGGACGTCATCCTCCCGGCCAGCATCCAGCGCGAGAACGCGAAGCGCTACGCGAAGTCGAGCGCCGTCACGGAGTACGTCGAGGTGCCCGGCCGCTCGCACTACACCGTGGCCCAGCCCGGCTGGGAGGCCATCGCGGACCAGGCCCTGAGCTGGGCCGTCGAGCACGCCGCCGTCCGCAACTGAGCGTCCCTGTCGTGAAGCAAGCCCGGGGAGTGTCCCCACGCGCGTCGCCTGGCGACCCAGGGTCGACGCTCCCCGGAGAATCCGGGAGTTTCTCGCGACGACACGCCGAGGCAATCATGTGAGGGCCTCCGCGTACACACCCCGTCAACGCGCGAGTCCTCCAGGAACCCCGTCCATGTCTCGAGTCCCTTCCTCCCGCCTCGCCGCCGTGTCCTTCACGGGCGCGCTCGCGCTCGGTCTGCTCACCGGCGCGGCCCCTTCCAAACCCCAGACGCAGTGGCTGTCGCGTCCCGCGGAGGCTGCTCGCGTGGCCCGCGTGGAGGAGGGCCTGCCCGGCATCTCGTTGCCCGGAGAGACGCCGCGCCACCTGTCCCTGCCGCAGTGGATGGAGCTGTACAAGGTCCCCGGCCTGAGCCTCGCCGTGTTCGACCAGGGCAAGCTGGTCTGGGCCAAGGGCTACGGCGTCAAGCAGGCGGGCGGCACCGAGCCCGTCACCATCGACACGCTCTTCCAGGCCGCGTCCATCAGCAAGCCCGTGACGGCGATGGCCGCCATGCACCACGCCGAGAAGAACAAGTGGTCGCTCGATGAGAACGTGAACGACAAGCTGGTGTCGTGGAAGCTCCCCGACAACGACTTCACGAAGGAGCAGAAAGTCACGTTGCGCCGGCTGCTCTCGCACACCGCGGGCACCACCGTGCACGGCTTCGGGGGCTACGCCGTCGACGCGCCCCTGCCCACGACGCAGCAGATCCTCGACGGTGAGAAGCCCGCCAACACGTCGGCCGTGCGCGTGGACACCGTGCCCGGCACCATCACCCGCTACAGCGGCGGCGGCACCACCATCGTCCAGCAGTTCCTGGCCGACCAGTTGAAGAAGCCGTTCCCCCAAATCATGAAGGAGACGGTGCTCACGCCGCTCGGCATGAAGGACAGCACCTTCGAGCAGCCCCTGCCCGCGTCGCTCGCGCCGCGCGCCGCCACCGGCACCCACCCCGACGGCAAGAGCGTCCAGGGCGGCTGGCACGTCTACCCGGAGATGGCTCCGGCGGGATTGTGGACGACGCCGTCGGACCTGGCGCGCGCCGCGTTGGAGATGTCCAAGGCCACCAAGGGCCAGTCGAAGCGCGTGGTGTCGCAGGCCATGGCGAAGCAGATGCTCACCCGTCAGCCCGAGTCGGAGGCCTTCGGCATCGGCTTCATGCGGAACCCGGGGCAGGGCTGGTTCGGTCACGGCGGCGCGAACGAGGGCTACCGCGCCGTGATGGTGGCCTTCGCGGAGTCTGGCAGCGGCATCGTCGTCATGACCAACTCGGACAATGGCTCGCGCCTCTTCGAGCGCCTCGTCGCCAGCGCCATCTCCGTGTACGGCTGGAAGGGCTACACCGTCGAGCCCGAGCACCCCTCGGTGACCGTGGACCTGATTGTGCGCACGAAGGGCGTCGAGGACGCCGTCGCGTGGTTCAAGGCGCGCAAGACGGAGGCGCCCCAGGACAAGAAGCTGTCCGCCGACATCCTCAACGAGCTCGGGTACTCGCTGATGCGCGGGGGTCAGCAGGCCGACGCGGTGAAGGTGTTCGAGGCCAACGTCGCGCTCTTCCCCCAGGACGCCAACGCACACGACAGCCTGGGTGAGGGCTACGTGGCCGCGGGCCGCAAGGACGAGGGCGCCGCGAGCTACCGCAAGTCGCTGGAGCTCAACCCGAAGAACGACAACGCGCGCAAGGTGCTGGAGACGCTCGGCACCGCCGCGACGACGAAGTAGCCCGTCCAAGTTGTCTCCGGGGCGAGGACGGTGCTCTTGCCAGGAGCCCGTGCTTCGCCCCGGTCCGCATCCGCCGCGCGGCTACGCGCCCATCCCCTCGCTCAACCGCGCGGCCTGCAGCAGCAGATAGTCGCGCTCCGGCTGGCTCGTCGTGCGCTCCGCGGCCTTGCGGTAATGCACCACCGCCTTCGCGGGCTCGCCGGCTCGCTCCAGCAGGTGCGCGCGGACCGCGTCCAGTCGGTGGCTCCCGTCGAGCCGCCCGCTCTGGTGCAGCACGTCCAGCAACGTCAGGCCCGTGCGAGGCCCGTGCACCATCGCCGTCGCGATGGCGTGGTTGAGCGCCACCATCGGGTTGTCCGTCAGTCCCATCAACACGCCGTAGAGCGCGAGAATCTGCGGCCAGTCCGTGTCCTCGGCGCGCACCGCTTCGTCGTGCACCGCCGCGATGGCCGCCTGCACCTGGTACAGCCCCAGGGAGCCCTTGGACAGCGTGGCCGAGATGAGCGCCACGCCCTCGGCAATCATCGCCGCGTCCCAGCGTCCGCGCTCCTGCGCGTCGAGCGGAATCAGCTCTCCCAAGGGCCCCGTCCTCGCGGCCCTCCGCGCGTCCGTCAGCAACATCAGCGCGAGCAACCCCGCCACCTCGCCGTCCTCCGGCAACAGCGTGTGCAGCATCCGCGTCAGCCGGATGGCCTCGCCCGACAGGTCCGTGCGGAGCACCTGGGGTCCGGAGGTCGCGGTGTAGCCCTCGTTGAAGATGAGGTAGAGCACGTGCAGCACCGCGCCCAGCCTCGCTGCCGTCTCCTCCGGCGTGGGCTTCTGGAACGGCACCCCGGAGGCGTGGATGCTCTGCTTGGCGCGGCTGATTCGCTGCGCCATCGTCGCCTCGGGGACGAGGAAGGCCCTGGCGATCTCCGCCGTCGTCAGGCCGCCCACCGCGCGCAGCGTGAGGGCGATCGCCGAGGACGTCGTCAGCGCCGGGTGACAGCACATGAAGAGCAGCGCGAGCGTGTCGTCGCGCCCCATCGACTCGTCCCCCATCACGGGCAGGACGAGCTGGAGCTCCGGCGGCACCATGCTCACCACCAGCTCCTCGCGGTGGCGTCTGGCCGCCTCGGCGCGCACCTGGTCGGTGATGCGCCGGGAGGCCACCTGAATCAGCCAGGCGCGGGGGTTCTCCGGCACGCCCCCCACGGGCCACTGCATCGCGGCCGCGAGCAGCGCCTCCTGGACCGCGTCCTCCGAGGCTCCGAAGTCACGGAACCGGCGGAGGATGGCGCCCAGCACCCTGGGCGCGTGCTCGCGCAACAGGGACTCGATGGGGTGGCTGGCCGGGGACTTCACGTCACAGGAACTCGGGAGGAGGACCGCTCATCACCTGCCGGACCTCGATGTTCATGTTCATCGGCTTGCCCCCGAGGCCGGGCGCGGTGGACGCCTCGGCGGCGATGGCGTGGGCGCGCTCGGGGCTGTCCACCTCGACCATCCAGTAGCCCACGAGGAACTCCTTCGACTCGGGGAAGACGCCGTCGGTGATGGGCTTGCCGTCCGCCCCCGCCTTCACGAGCCTGGCCTGGTCCGGCCCGGCCAGCCCCTCGGCCGCCAGCAACTCTCCCGTGGAGGAGAGCTTCTTCGCGAACGACACCATGAACGCGATGTGCGCCCGGATGTCCTCTTGCGGCCAGCTCATCATCGCGTACGGGCCCTGACCTGCGTGGTTCATCATCAGCATGTACTTCATGGGTGGCTCCCTCTTTCCGTGTCCGCCGCGCCCCGGAATCGGGGTGCGTTCACCCCTATGTCGAAGCCGCGGAGAGCTTCTCGACATGCCCCCGAAAATACCCGGCCGTTTTCCTCCAGGGCTCCGCAACCCCACGTCATTCCAAGGGAAAGCGGGCCGGACACGCCCCGGGGCGCGGCAGGAAAACCTAGAGCACCTTGCCCGGATTGAGGATGCCGAGCGGGTCCATCGCGCCCTTGAGGCGGTGGTGCAGGCGCAGGCCCTCCTCGCCGAGCTGGCGCCCCAGGAAGGGCTGCTTCAGCGCTCCCACGCCGTGTTCTCCGGTGATGGTGCCGCCCAGGTCCAGCGCCGCGGCGAGGATGTCATCGAACGCGGCGCGCGCCCGGGTGAGCGCCGCCGGGTCCTGGCGGTCGAAGACGACGGTGGGGTGCATGTTCCCATCGCCCGCGTGGCCGAAGGTGCCCACGAGCACCCCGCGCTCGGCGGCGATGCGCTCGACGGCGGCGAGCAGGTCGGGGATTTTCGACAGCGGCACGCCCACGTCGTCCAGCAGCGTGGCGCCTTGTCGCTCGAGCGCGGGATAGGCGAGGCGGCGCGCGGTGAGCAGCAGCTCGCCCTCCGCTTCGTCTGAGGAGTGGGTGACGAAGGTCGCGCCCGCGGACGCGCAGGCCGCGGCCATGGTCTCGATCTCCGCCACGCCCTGCTCGCCTCCCGCGTCCGAGCGCGCCAGCAGGAACGCGGCCGCGTCCACGTCCAGGCCCAGCGGCTTGTACGCCTCCACCGCGCGGCAGGTGGCCTGGTCCATCAGCTCCAGCATGGACGGGCGCGTGCGGGCCATGATGTCCGTGACGGCCAGGCCCGCGCCCGCGAGCGTGGGGAAGGTGGCCACCAGCGTCGTCGCCTTGGGCGGCTTGGGGCGCAGGCGCAGCGTCGCCTCGGTGATGACGCCGAGCGTTCCCTCCGAGCCGACGAACAGCCGCGTCAAGTCGTAGCCCGCGACGTTCTTCACGGTGCGCCCGCCGGTGCGCACCACCGAGCCATCCGCGAGCACCACCTCCAGCCCCAGCACCGCGTCCCCCGTGACGCCGTACTTCACGCAGCACAGGCCGCCGGCGTTGGTGGCCAGGTTGCCGCCCAGGCTGGAGAACTCCCAGCTCGCGGGGTCCGGCGCGTACCAGAGCCCGTGCGCCGCCGCGGCCGCCTTCACCTCCGCGTTCAGCACCCCGGGCTGCACGACGGCGAGCATCCCCTTCGCGTCGACCTCCAGCACCCGGTTCAGCCGCATCAGCGACAACACGATGCAGCCGTCCACCGCGTTGGCTCCGCCGGACAGTCCCGAGCCCGCGCCCCGGGGCACCACCGGGACCCGGTGCGCCGAGGCGACCCGGAGCACCGCGCGCACGTCCTCCGTGCAGGTGGCGCGGACCAGGACACCAGGGGTCCCCGCGGGGGCCCACTCGGCCTGATCACGACGGTGTGCCTCCAGCACGTCCGCGTCGGTGACGAGGGCTTCGACGGGGAGCACCGCCGACAGCTCTCGCAACAGGGTTGCGTTCGTGTCCTTCGTCATGGAGTGACCTCACGGCCGCGTAACGATTTCTGAAGCCGAGGCGCCGTTTCCAACGATTTCTACAAAGCCGTAACGACTTCCTCGGCAAAAGCCCTTTCTCGAACGATTTCTAAACTCGGTGCCGCGGACCTGCCGCCGTCTTCGCCCCCCGAGCCGCGGACGACCTCTGGCACGAGCGGGCCACGGCGCCCTTCACGTCGCACCTCTCACCTCAGGACGTCAGCTTCATCAGCAACCGCTCCGAGCTGCCCGCGGGCGAGTACGCCACGCCACCCACCTCCTCCGCCGAGGAGCGCATTCGGGATGGCCACTGGGAGGCCCTTGCCAGACAGGCCTGAGCCCCAAGACCGCGCGACGAATGTCTCGACGCATGGCCCTCGCGCCCCTCTGCGCGGATGCGGTGGCCGCACACGTCCTCACGGCGCAACGCCTTGCATCCGCGTCACCGGGCTCGACACCCACCGAGCCCTCGCACCGGATTCGGCTAACCTCTGCCTCCAAGACATGGCCGAGGACGCCTCCACCCCGACGACATCCACCCGGCCCCAGGTCCCCCGACTGTCCTTCCCCCGGCTCCTGCTCGTGCGGCTCTGGAGCCTGTGGCTGGACGCGGTGAACCGGGCCGCGGACCTGGCCGTGCTCGTGTGGCGACCTCGCCTCCTCGGGCCCGCGCTGTCGCTGTGGCTGCGCGAGCTGCTCGTGTCGCCCTACCGGCCGCGTCGCTCCTTCGAGGTGGTTCGCCTCCTCCAGGCCAGCGGCCAGGACTTCGACGAGCTGATGTACGGCGAGACGCCCGTGCACACCGCCCTGCGCCTCTTCCAGAAGGCCGGGCTCACCGCCCACGGCCACCTGGTGGACCTGGGCGCTGGACGCGGCCGGGCCCTGCTCGCCGCGCGCTGGCTGGGGGCCCGGGCCACGGGCATCGAGCTGCTCGAGGAGCACGTCACCCTCGCCTCGGTCCCCCTGTCCCGAGCGGGCGCGGTGCTGCGCCAGGGCGACGCGGCCCTGGCCGACCTGGACGAGGCCACCCATGTCCTCGTCAACTGGACGGCCCTGGCCCCGGAGACGCGCACCCGACTCGTCGACCGGCTGCGCACCTGCCGCCCCGGCACTCGCGTCCTCACCGTCACCCGTCCCATCGAGGCTCCGGACTTCCCCCCGCGCGCCCGTCACCAGGGCCTGTTCACCTGGGGCCTGGAGCCTGTCTGGATTCACGAAGTCCTGGACTCCACCTCCCGGGTCCCGACTTCCACTCCGTGAGAATCCCTCTCCGGTCCGAGGGAGCGGGTGCACCCCACCCTGCAGTGGCTTCCTCTCGTGGGCCTTACTGTCTAGGCTCGCCGGTCCGATGCCGGGCGGAAGGACATTGGAGTGGTGCGTCCCCCCTTTTCCGTGCCGGATGACTCAGGTCCCCGGAAATCCCCCTTCCGGGGCCACACAGGAGCAGACTCAGATGAAGGCTTGGATGGCCGTGGCGATGCTGGCGGTGGTTCCCCTCGTCGGTTGCGGTGGTTCGCGTGAGCTCAACCGCGCGCGCGCCGAGACGAACGTGCTGAAGAAGACCACGGAGGAGCTGCGCTCGGAGAACGAGGCGCTGAAGACCAAGGTGACCGAGCTGGAGGGCGAGGTGGCCAGCGTCACCAAGGAGCGCGATGACCTGAAGGTCGCCGTCGAGCAGGCCGCCGCCGAGGCCGCCGCCGCTGCCCAGTCCGCCGGCAAGAAGCGCAAGAAGTAGTCGGGGACACGCCGATGACCGGGACGCGCACCCAGGCGGTCCATGTCCACGACGGCTGTGACGTGTACGTGGGCCGGGCCTTCCGCGCGTGGGCGAAGCCCAGCCCCACCAACCCCGTGCCCGGTCACTTCGGCAACCCCTTCAAGCCCGGTGGCGTCGGCACACCAGGCGCGATGTGGAAGAAGTACTTCGCCCCCTGGGTCGCCGCACTGCCGGAGGCGGAGCAGCAGCGCATCCACGAGGAGGCCCTCCATCGCATGGGGCCGGACGTGGACGCCTTCGAGTCGTTCCGCTGGTACCTGGAGCTGCGCTCCCGCCATGACGCCGCCTGGCACGAGGACGTGCTCGCCTTGCGCGGCAAGCGCCTGGGCTGCTGGTGCAAGCCCGGCCCCTGTCACGCCGACGTGCTGGTGTCCTGGCTGGACTCGCGCGCGAAGCGCTGAGGCCCCACGCCCGGTGTCGACACGTCGGGCTCGCGGTCCGACGTGTCGGCGGCCGTGTCGGCCCGTGTGTCGGAGGCCGTGTCGACAGGGGGCCTCCTCGGAGACGCGGACACGGGGCGCACGGCACACGCGCTGCACTGAGGGCAGGCACCGGAGGTGGATGCGCCTCCGGCCCACGGGACCCGTTCCCCCATTCCTCAGGAGTGCGTCATGCCCGAAGTGAGCGTCGAGAAGCCGAACCAGACGAAGCCCGGCCCCGAGTCCACCGAGAGCCTCACCGCCACCATCGTCAACCAGACCTCGGGCGACCTGGTGCTGGTGAAGTCCTCCACGGACGAGCAGTGGACGCTGCCGCCCCCGAGCGTCATCCCCGCGGGACAGTCCGGTCGCTTCACCAGCCCCGGCGACTTCAGCAATCCCGCCGCCGGCTTCGTCGTGTACCAGGCCTCCGCGGTGAACAACGCCACCTTCACGCTGAACTGGGACATCCCCTCGGTGGGCTCCAACAACTTCAGCTGGCCGACGAGCCCGGGGCTGGTCGCGAACCAGAGCGGCTCGCTGAGCGGCTGGAACATCTCCGCGTCCTGGTTCGTCAGCGCGGGCTGAGGCACGCGAGCGGGCCCGAGGGCCTCATGCTCCCGACTCGGCTAGCATGAGGCCCGGCCACCATGTCTCCGACGCTCGCCGATGTGTCCACCGCCGCCATGCCCCAACGCGGCGGAGGTCCGCAGGGGCCTCGTCTCGTGCCCGCGCTGACGCTCGTCTCCCACCCCGTGCCGGCGCGCGTGGGCGAGCGGCTCCGGCTGGATGCGCTGGTGGCGGGGCGCGAGGTGGCGCTGTCTCGCAACGCGCCCGACTTCACGCGTCCCGGGTCCGTGCTGGGGCAGCCGCTGAACGACCCGTTCATCAGTCGCAAGCCGTTGACGCTCGCTCCGGGCTCGAAGCCGGGGAGCGTGCGGCTGACGTGCACGGAGGGCGGCGAGCGCGTGGTCATCGCCGGCTCGGTGCTCGAGGGAACCTGGGAGTTGTCCGAGGCGGAGCTCGTCCAGGGTGTGCCGCTCGAGCTGGGTGGGCGCGTGGTGGTGCTGCTGCACCTGATGGATGCGGGGGATGACTCGGCCACGGGGGATGCGCTCGGCATGGTGGGCGAGAGCACGGGTGTGCGACGGCTGCGTCGGCACATCGAGCGGGTGGCGGACCTGGATGTGCCCGTGCTCATCCGAGGAGAGACAGGGACGGGCAAGGAGCGCGTGGCCCAGGCCATCCACCAACGCAGCCGTCGACGCGAGGGCCGCTTCCTCAGCGTCAACCTGGGCGCCATTCCGAAGGAGCTGGCCGCGGCGGAGTTGTTCGGCACGCAGAAGGGCGCGTACACGGGCGCGGCGCAGAGCCGTGATGGCTTCTTCCGCGCGGCGCATGGGGGCACGCTCTTCCTGGACGAAGTGGGCGAGGCGCCGCCCGAGGTCCAGGTGATGCTGTTGCGCGTGCTGGAGACGGGCGAGCTGTATCCCGTCGGAGGCACCACGCCCGTGGCCGTGGACGTGCGGCTGCTCGCCGCCACGGATGCGGACCTGGATGAGCGCATCCGTGATGGACGCTTCAAGGCGCCGCTGCTGCACAGGCTCGCGGGCTACGAGGTGCACGTGCCTCCGCTGCGCGAGCGGCGCGAGGATCTGGGCCGGCTCTTCTTCCACTTCGCGCGCGAGGAACTGGCGACGCTGGGGGAGTCGCATCGGCTCGACAACGAGGACGCGTATGCGGCGCCGTGGCTGCCCGCGCCGCTGGCGACCCGCCTGGTGCGCTTCCCCTGGCCGGGCAACATCCGTCAGCTCCGCAACCTCGCGAGGCAGCTCGTCATCGGCAGCCGTGGGGAGCCGACGCTCCAGGCCGAGCCTCGGCTGGAGCACGAGCTGGAGGTGGCCGCGGCCTCGACCCCTGGCGCACCGGTGTCTTCACCCGAGCCTGTCGCGGAGACTCGGACTCCGGTGACGCCGCGTCGCAAGGCTTCACAAGTGACGGAGCAGGAGCTGCTGGCCGCGCTGCGCGAACATGCATGGGACCTGAAGGCCACCGCCGAGGCGCTGGGCATTCCCAGGCCGTCGCTCTACGACCTCATCGACAAGAGCCCGAACCTGCGCACCGCGGGCGACCTGCGCCCGGACGAGATTGCTCGGGCATACGAGGCACACGGCGGTGACCTGGACGCGATGGCACGAGCGCTGGAGGTGTCTCGCAAGGCACTGGGCCGGCGCATGAAGGAGCTGGGCCTCACGCCTCGCGGTGAGTGACACGTTCCCACGCGACACGCGTGGCACGGTGCATGCTCTCTCCACGTGCATCGCGACATGTGTCGATGGGAGGGAACGTGAGGAACAGAAGCGGGGTGCTGGGAGTGTTGCTCGTGGCGGGCTGGGCGGCGTGTGCATCACGGACGCGTGAGCCAGTCAGCAACGCGTCGGAGTCGAATCAACAGCATGCACGGGCGGACGGCCTGCCCCGCTTGCAGCAGACCGATGGAGGCTGCGCGGTGGACCCGTGCATGGCGCAAGACGGGGGCTGCCTGGAGCTCCTCGTGGAGACCGGGGGCGCGGGGAAGCGGTTCGACCCGGGGCCCGGCTCGAAGGGCTGGACGCTGTGCTCCGGGCAGGGCATCGAAATCACCTCCGACCTGAGCAAGGACCTGTGCATCGACCTGCGCGATGTGCGCTCCTCCGCGGATGGAGGCGTCGTGGCCCTGACGAAGCTGCGCGGCAAGGGCTCGTGGTCCGCCCCCGACCTGCCCTCGGGCGAGTACTGCCTGAGCATCTGCAACGACACGGACGACCACTGCTCCCAGGGCTGCAAGAGCGCCGACTGCGTCACGGATGACCAGACCATCCGCGGCAACCTCGATGTCGTCACCAAGGTGCCCGAGCCCACCGAGGACCCGGACTGAAGTTCTCCTCACGGAGACTTCTCCACGGAGAGCACCGGGCCCCACCCACGCGTGAGGTGCGGATTGTCGCCGAGCGCGCGGGACAACATCTCGCGCGCCTCCACCTGGGCGAGTCCCGACTCCTCCGAGGCCAGGAGCGCTCCGGCTCGCATGGCCCGCGCTCGTGGCCACGTCGGCCTCACCGCGAGGACCTCTTCCGTGAGCACCCGTCCACGCTCCAGCCTCTTGGAATCACTCGCACCAGGCCGCTGCCCCCAGAGCAGACAGAAGCGCGCGAAGGCCAGACGATGCTCGGGCTGGGTCGGCTCCAGCGTGAGGGCCTGCTGGAACGCGTGGTCCACCTGCGTGAGCGACTCCGCGTCTCCCTTCGCCAGCGAATCCACGGCCAGCGCCTCGCCCAGCACCCGCCACGCCTGGGCCTGCTTCGGGTTCAGCTTCAGCGCGCGGCGCAGGGCCTGGACCGCCTCCGCCAGAACGGGCTCCACCGACTGTCCCCGCGTACTCCTCCACTCAGCCTCCGCCAGGAGCGCCGTGCCCAGGTTCATCCACGGCGGGGCCAGGTCCGGCACCTTCTCCAACGCGTCCTTCAGCGCGGCGCGGGCCGCCTTCACCTCGGCCTCGGGAGAGCGCCCCTCGAGCACTCGCATCCGCGCACGCCACGCGTGGACCTCCCCCACGTTGTTCTGTCCGTAGCCCTGGGCCGGCGCCAACGCGATGGCCTGCTCGAACGACTTCAGCGCCTCACGCAACGACGGCCCCGGGTCTCCCCCGCGCTCCCACGTGTCCTTCGCCTGCTCGAACCACACGGTGCCCAGACCGTTGTGCAGCGGAGGCAGCCTCGGGTTGATGGCCACGCCCCGCAGATACGCTTCATGGGCTCGCCTCAACGCCGGCCCCGGGTCCGCGCCCGAGTCCCGCTGCCTCGCGGCCCGGGCCAGCTGCACCTCGCCCTCGTAGAACCAAGGCACCACGTGCTCGGGATTGAGGGTCCGCGCGCGCTCCAGGGCCGCGACGGCCTTGTCCAGGTCCTCCCCGGGGCTCGGCGCCCGAGGATTCGTGGCGCGCGCGAGGTACTCGGTCCCCAGGTTGATCCACGCCTCGGGCCGCTTGGCATCCAGCCCGACCGCGCGCTCGTGCGAGTCGATGGCCCGCTGCCGATAGGGCAGCGAATCGCCCCCCACCCCGTCCTCGTAGTCCGCCCACACCCGGAACACCTGCCCATGGTCGGCGTGGAAGTCGTAGTCCCACGTCTCGGGGACCATGCGGTCGAAGGCGGCGACGGCCTCCCGCAACGAGTCCCGCGGGTCCAACCCCTTCTCCTGTCGCAGCCGGGCCCGCTGCCAGTGCACCAGGGCCAGCTCATGCAAGCCCTCCAGCCGCAGCGGCGACAACTCCATCGCCCGGCGCGCCGAGGCCAGGGCCTGGTCCAACAGCGGCTCCACCTCACCCCCCAGGCGGGCCTGGTGCTCGGCGAGGCGTCGATGGAAGCCCGCCTCCAGCTCATGGGCCTCCGCGTTGTCCGGCGCGAGCACGAGCGCCTGGGACACCGCCGCCATGCCCCGCTCGTAGTGAGGCGCCACCTCGCCCTGGCCATACAGCGCGAGCAACAACGCCCAGCCCTCCAGGCGCGCCCGCGCGAGAGACACGGCGGGCACGCTGCGACCGATGTCCGCCGCGCGCGCATAGGCCCGTCGTCCCTCCTCCAGGTCCGCGAGCGCGCCGTCCCGCTGCCCCGTGTTCCAGCGACTCGCGGCCCGCGTCACCAGGATGTCCCCGCGCAGCAACGGAGCCTCATGGAACCAGGGCAGCCGTGAGCCCGGCGCCTCCAGCCTCTCCAGCGCCTCGTCGTGACGGTCCTCCAGGAACGCGAGCAGCGCGGCCACATACTCCGGCGAGGGGACCTGGGCCCCTTCGCTCCGGCGCAGGAAGTCGCGCGCCGTCTCACCGAACCGACGGGTGGCGTCGTGGAGCCGCTTCGCGCGGGTCTTCTCGTCCCGGGTCCGCTCGGCGTCCAGCCGCGCGCGCTGGTACAGGTGGCTCAGGACCAGGGCCATCGAGTACGCCACGCGCGGCTCGGTGTTCCCCGCCCGCCACGCCGCGTCCAGGTGATGGTGCGCGAGCACGTCATCCCCGAGCGCGAGGTGGCCTCGCCCCAGCGCAGAGTGCCCCGGGCCATCGGCCATGGGCCCCGCCTCACGCATCGCGGCCTCCAGCTCGCGCATGCGCTCGCGCAGGGCCTCGCGGTCCGCGCGGGTGTCATGCACGGGAGCGATGCCCGTGTAGCGGGCCTGGGCCTCGATGCGCTCCACCTGCTCCGTGAAGCGGCGGGTCAGGGCCTCGCGCTGGGAGACCTCGCGACGGGCGAGCACCGCCTGCCCCAGGGCGAGCGACACCACGACGAGCGCCCCCGTCCCCAGCGCCACGGAGCGACGGTGCCTGCGCAGCCACTTGCGCGCGCGGTAGCCCGGGCCGGTGCGCGCGAGCACGGGCGCGCCGTCGAGGAAGCGCGACAGGTCCTCCGCCAGCTCGCGCGCCGAGCCGTATCGCAGGGAGCGGTCCTTCTCCAGGCACTTGAGGGTGATGGCCTCCAGGTCCACGGGGAGGTCCGCGTCCAGGGCCCGCGGAGGACGCGGCTCCACGGTGGCGATGTTGCCCAGCACCTCCAGCCCGTTCTCACCGGGGATGGGAGCGCGCCCCGTCAGCAGCGCGTAGAGCGTGGCGCCCAGGCTGTACACATCCGCGCGTCGGTCCAGCCGGGCGACCTCACCTCGGGCCTGCTCGGGCGACATGAAGTGCGGCGTGCCGAGCACGGTGCCCGTCGCGGTGGCCCCCTCCTTCCAGTCGCGCGCGAGCCCGAAGTCCATGACGTACACGGACAGCTCGCCGTCGGCGGAGCGCTCGACGAGGAGGTTGGAGGGCTTGATGTCGCGATGGATGAGCCCGGCGCGATGCGCGGCGTGTACACCCTCGGCGGCGTCGCGCAGGACGCGGGCCTTCTGCTCGACGCCGAGCGACTCCACTTGCGACTGCAGCGGCAACCCGTCCACGTAGCGCATGGCGATGTAGACGCGCCCCTGGACCTCGCCGACCTCGTACACCTCGCAGACCCGAGGGTGCGAGACCCGCGCCTGCGCACGGGCCTCCGAGACGAACCGACGCGTGAGCTCTGGCTCGTCCCCGCGCACGAACTTCAGCGCCACGTGACGATGAAGCCGCGCGTCCCACGCGAGGAACACGCGGCCCATCCCGCCCTGACCGAGGAAGCGCACGGGCGAGTAGCGCTCCCACCCCGGCACCGGGAACGCGGGCACGTCGGCGTCGGAGGTCCCTCGTCCGGGTGACACGTCGACGCCGAGTCTGTCCGAGGGACCGGGGCTCCCGCCTGGAAGGCCGGGCGTGTCGTCGGAGACGGGCGCATCGCCGGGGCGTCCGGGGACGACCTCCGCCGTGTCAGCGCCAGCCACGGGTGCCCCTGGCGTCACCGGTTCCCGCGCATCCCGGCCCATCCGCAGCAGGGACACATACGTGTCCTCGGAGAGCCGCCCTCGCGCCCGGAGCAACTCCAGCGGACGCTGTCCCAGCCGCACGGCCTCCGCGCGCAGCGCCTCCACCTCGTCGCGAGCGAGCACCCCCTCGGCGACGGCCTGCCGCAGCTGCGCTTCGTCCTGCTCACTCACGCTGGCGCACTCCTCGCGCGTCACACCGGGATGTCCATCCACGGCCGGATGGGACGCTCCTCGCGGAACTTCTCGATGATGAGGCCCATCTGCCACGGCGTCTGCGTGTCCGCGAGCGCCTCCAGGTACAGACACCTGCGCGCCACCGCCGACAAATCGAACGCCCAGTACATGCTCATCAACGGGTTGATCCACAGCGTGCTGCCCTGCGTCCGCACCGTGCGGTGCACGTCGCCGTACTCCCCCTCCAGCGCGGACACCACGGAGAGCGAGACGATGCTCGGGGCGCTCGGCATCCGCTCGCACGCGAACGACACCGCGTCCTTGTACCGGGCCACCTCCGGCATCGACTCCAGCAGCGCGGTGACGCCCAGGTAGCCCCCGTCCTTGCTGAGCGCGGCCACCGACTCCAGGAAGTGCGCGTGGCAGACGCCATGGTGCCGGTCCACGCCGAAGCCCAGACACACCACCAGCTTCGTCATCTCCGGCAGCGCGTGCACCGCGCCCAGGCTGGAGATGTCCTCCACCGGCGTGCCCAGTCCGACCTCATCCCCGCGCATCAGGATGTCCGTGCCCCCATCCACCAACACCACCGCGTCGAACCCGAGCTGTGAGTGCAGCGTGGCATAGGCCTTCCGCACCGGCGCCACGCCGCCCCGGTCCAGGCAGTAGATGGACACCTCCTCCCCCTGCCGCGCGAACCAGCGCGCCAGCCACCCCTCCGGGAAGTAGTGCTCCGGTCCCACCGTGGTGGAGTCCACGCGGACCACCCCAGGGGCCGTCCACTCCCCCTCCACGCGCTCCAGCCGCGTGAAGCTCAGGTTGGCCAGCGACACCGTCTTCCCCTGCGCGCGCAGCCGGAAGTACAGCGGCAGCCCGCTGAACACGTCGAAGCCTCCACCGCCCCCGGCGATGAGCACGTGGCGGGCGGAGGCGAGTCGCTCGAACAGCGGGGAAGTGCACAAGTCCACGGAAGAAGCTCCCTTCACCAGGCCCTGGAGCATCACCCACAGGGCGGCGTACCGACACCTCCGGTATATAGCGCCGCCATGTCCACCCTCATCCTCAGCGCGAAAGAGCTGCGCGGTCTCTACACCGTCGAGCTCGGACTCCAGGCCGTCGAGAAGGCCTTCCGGGCCCACGGCCGCGGCGAGTCCCTCATGCCGCCCAAGGTGTACCTCTCCCTGCCGCAGTACGACGGCGACTTCCGCGCCATGCCCGCGTTCCTCGACGGCGCGGCCGGCGTGAAGTGGGTCAACGCCCATCCCCAGAACCCCAAGAAGCACGGCCTGCCCACCGTGCGCGCCCTCTACATCCTCAGCGACCCGGACACCGCGTCCCCGCTCGCCATCCTCGACGGCACCTGGCTCACCGCGTGGCGCACCGGCTGCGCGGGCGGCGTCGCGTCCAAGTACCTGGCGAAGCCCAAGCCCCGCACGCTCGGGCTCGTCGGCTGTGGCGTGCAGGCCCGCGTCCTCATCGACGCGCACCGCGCCCTCTTCGGGGAGCTGGAGCTGCTGCTCGCCGATGCCTCCGACGCCGCCGCCAAGGCCCTCCAGTCCGAGAAGGGCGGCCGCGTGGTCAGCCTCCAGGAGGCCTCCGGCGCGGACATCGTCTGCACCTCCACGCCCTCGCGCACCCCGGTGGTGAAGCGCGAGTGGGTCAAGCCCGGCGCCCACATCAACGCCATGGGCGCGGATGCCCCCGGCAAGCAGGAGCTGGACCCGCGCATCCTCACCGAGGGCCGCGTCTTCATCGACGACACCGAGCAGGCCCTGCACTCCGGCGAGGTCAACGTCCCCCTGCATGACGGCGTGCTGCGCGCCGAGCAGATCGCCGGCACCCTCGGCGAAGTCGTGGCCGGCAAGAAGCCCGGCCGCTCCGGGGAGGAGATCAGCATCTTCGACTCCACCGGCCTCGCGCTGCAGGACGTGGCCCTCGCCCGCGCCCTCTACGACGTCGCCCGCGCGAAGGGCGTCGGCCAGACGCTCGACATCGTCGGCGGCTGAAGTCCCGCGTCTCCAGTCCCCGCGCGCGAGCAGACACCCTCGCGCGCGGGTGGGGCCCCCACGCGGGCGCGCCGCGGCCAGCACCTCACGTCGCGCGAAGCGGCCCCACCGCGAGGCCAACCCTCCCGCTCGAGCGCGCCGTCTTCACCATGAATCCCCGGCGTGCCCCCGGGCCATGTGACGGGAGTGTCACGCAAGTCTCGCTTGCGGGTCCTTCCAGACCACTCCGAGCGCGCCGCTCTCCCACGGACGGTGGGTGTCACTTAAAACACCGTTATCACTGAAACTGTCCGATTTTCGGTGACTGGACAATTTCAACCACTGTGGAGTATTCCACCAATACGCGCTGCCTGCGGGGGGGAGCCATCCACACATCCTGGACGTGTCCGCTCTGGCGGAGGGCCTTGGGTCCTCCTTCAGGACGGGTCTTCGTGCGTCCAGGCGCCCCCGGAGGTGCCGCGCCCTGTGCCAATGACTGGCACCGGCTCTTCGCCTGTCCGGAGACCCATGTTCCACCCCGCCTCGTCGCGGCGTGTCACGCGTCCGTCGGCCCTCGTCGGCCTGCTGACGGTGCTGCTCGCCTTCCTGTCCACGCCTGCGTCCGCGCAGACGCAGACCAACACGCAGTCCACCCAGCGCGCCGTCAACTTCCTCAGCTCGGACGTCGCCACGTGGGTGACGGGCAACGGCTGCGCGGCGTGCCACCGCGTGGGCGCCTCGACGTTCGGCCTCGCGGCCGCGCGGGCCAACGGCTACGACATGACGGCCGTCGTCGCCAACGGGCGGACCAACCAGTACAACCTGGAGTTCCTCGGCCAGCGCATCGCGACGGAGCAGTTGGCCAACGGCTCGTGGATTCACGAGGGCTCCTCGTTCCGCAACGAGAAGACGTCCTACGCCACGTTCGGCCTGGCCGGGTATGACCAGTCCGTGTCCACGCAGTACAGCGCCACGCTGGTGGCGGCGGCCAACTGGGCGCTGCTCACGCAGGAGGCCAGCGGCCGGTGGCCGTCGGACTACACCAACTTCCCGGTGAACCACGGCAGCGTGCCCACCACGGCGCGCATCATGGTGGGCATCGCCCAGGCGAAGCAGCGCGTGGACCCGGCCCGGGCCGCGCAGTACCAGGCGTCGCTGGACCGCGCCGCCGCCTACCTGCGCGCCAACCTGGACAACGCGGACCAGGGCGCCACGGGCAACGGCATGCCGTACACCTTCCAGGTGGCCTGGGCCGTGGTGGGCCTGAAGGCCGCGGGCCCCGGCCCCTCCAACGCGAACCTCACCGCCATCGACACGCTGGCCAACCGGCTGCTCGCGCGCGCCTCGCCCGGCAACCCGGGCTGGGGTGACTTGCACAACGCCGCGGCCAACGACATGGCCACCGGCAGCGCCATCTACGCTTTGTGCCTGGCCGGCCGCGAGCCCGCCACGGACCCGCGCGTGCGCAGCAGCATCGAGTGGCTCAAGACGCGCCAGTCCGCGGACGGCAGCTGGCGCACGGGCTCCGTCACGTTCGACATCCCCACGACGTTCGCGGCGCTGGGCCTGTCCTGCTACGGCGACTTCAGCGTGCACGTCACGGTGGTGGGCGAGGCGCGCAAGCAGCTGCTCATCGGCTCGCAGCAGGGCCAGCAGACGACGTTCACCTTCAACGTGAAGAACCACGGCTACCAGGCGGACACGTACACGCTGAGCACGTCGGGCGGTCTGCCCGGCTGGGCCTCCTTCCCCAACCCCGTCAGCCTCTTCCTGCCCGCGGGCGGCGAGGGCACCGTCACCGTCACCGTCAACGCGCCGTCCAACCTGCTGCCCGCGCTGACGTCCGAGTTCACCCTCACCGCCGTCTCCGGCGGCGCCCCGGGCGTGTCCGGCTCCGCGCGCGTCAACGCCTACACGCCGCCGCTGCCGCCCGTCACGGGCATGGCCACCACGACCACCATCCAGACGCCCGCGGTCAACGCGCACATCACCATCGGCACGGGCAACATCCTGTCCGCGCGCGTGCGTGACGCCAACAACAACCCCGTCGTGGGCCCCACCAACGGCGTCGTCACGTTCTACGTGGCCGGTGTCCCGGTGGGCGCGGACGCGGACGTCAACGCGGACGGCCTGTTCACCTTCGACTGGGTGCCGCCCGCGGACTCGTGGACGGTGACGGGCGCGCAGGACTTCCGCGCGGTGTACTCGGGCATCGAGCGCTCGGCGCCGCAGTCCAACCTGCTGGGCAGCACCGACGCGCGCACGGTCATCATCGACCCGTTCCCGCACCTGACGCCGTCGGTCACCATCGGCAACCCGCCCGCCTTCACGCGCGAGACGACGCTGGACATCTGGGGCTACGCCACGCCGCGCGCTCCGGGCGCCTACGTCACCTACGCGGCCTTCATCATCAACGGCGCCACCGTCATCCCGCTCACGCCGGGCAACGGCGGCCTCATCTACACGACCATCACCCTGCAGGAAGGCCCGAACATCATCCAGCTCACCGCGCGCGACAGCTTCGGCGGTGTCACCACCAAGCAGGTCAACCTCACGGTGGACCGCGTGCCGCCGGTTCTCACGGTGCAGTCGCCGGTGAACGGCGCGGCGCTGGGCCAGCTCAACGTGACGGTGACGTCGTCGGTGCAGGACCAGACGCCGGTGCGCGTGGAGACGCAGTGGGTGGCGTCGTCCATCCTGGAGTTCGGCAACGGCACGGTGGAGCACACGGTGCCGATGAACTACGGCGACCAGGTCATCCTGGTGCGCGCCACGGACAGCGCCTTCAACGTGACGGAGAAGCTGGTGTTCATCTGGGTGGACCCGGGCACGCCCGTCGTCTCCACCAACCCCGGTGACAACCAGACCTTCGGCGCGCAGCCCAACAACCAGCTCGTGTACACGGTCAACGTGCAGTCCCTGTCCGGCACGACGGTGCGCATCAACGGCGGCGCGCCCCTGTCGGTGGGCCGCGGCGGCGGCGCGGTGCAGAGCACGCTGACGCTCACCCCGGGCGTCAACAACCTCTCCATCGTCACGCTGAGCGAGACGGGCGTCTCCACCACCACGACGCGTCGGGTGAACTACGACGTGCAGGCCCCCACCGCCACGCTGCTGTCGCCCGCCTCGGGCGCCACGGTGAGCGGCACCATCACCCTGCGCGCGCGTGTCACCGACAACTTCGGCCCCATCACCAACGTGGGCTTCAGCCGCGACATGTCCGGCATCCGCCCGGGCACGCAGCAGGCGAACGGTGACTGGACCGCGTCACTCGACACCACCGAGCTGCTGGACGGCTCGCACACCGTCGACGTGTGGATGAGCGACGGCGTGGGCAACTCCACGGTCCAGCGCTTCAACTTCTTCGTCGACAACTGATGCATCCGTAGGTCCGGGGTGGCCTCTTCGTCGGAGGCCACCCCGTTGCTTCATGTGAGCCCCATCCCCGTGGGCCCACGCGGGACCGCTCAGCCCAGGAGCGCGGCCAGCTTCTCGTGGCCCTTCTGCCGGGCGCGGTCGGCCGCCGTCTCTCCCGCCTGGTTGCGCAGCGACTTGTTCGCGCCCGCGGCGAGCAGCACCTCCACCACCTCCTGCAGGCCGTTGCGCGCAGCCGTGTGCAGGGGCGTGTTCCCATCCACATCCGGGATGTCCGGGTTGGCCTTGCGCGCGAGCAGCGCCTGCACGCTGTTGGTGAGCCCCTTCCACGACGCGAGGAACAGGGCCGTCGAGCCCGACTCGTCGCGCGCGTCGACGTCCTGCGTGGGCCGGTGCTCCAGCACCAGCGCCAGCGCGGCGAAGCGCTTCATCGCCGCGTAGTGCAGCAGGTTCTGCTGGTCCGGCCCGACGGGCTTCGTGGTGTCGAGCCCCGTCTCCAGCATCGCCTTGATGACCGAGGGCGGCTGCCCCAACCCCACCGCCATGGACGCGGGCGTGACGAGCACCTTCTCCGGCGGCGTGCCCAGATCCACCCACTCATCCAACGGCGAGCCCGCGGCGACGAGCGCCAGGACGAAGTCCTCCGGCAGCCGGGACAGCAGCGCCTTCGCCAGCGCCGTCTCACCCTTCCGGTCCTTCGTCCCCGCCTTCGCGCCGTGCGCGAGCAGCAGCTTCACCGCCGCCCCCGCCATGTGCTCACGCTCGCCCTTCTTGTACCGGTCCCCCTCACGCTCGCGGTACAGCTGCACCAGCAGGTGCAGCGGCGCCAGGCCGGACGTGCCCACCGCGTCCGGGTTCGCCCCCGCCTTCAACAGCGCCTCCGCGATGCCCAGGTGGTGCGTGCGCAGCGCCAGCTCCAGCGGCGTCACCGACGCCTTGTCGCTCACCCCATCCGCCTTCGCCCCACGCGCGAGCAGCACCTCCACCGCCCCGAGCGTCTCCGGCGACGTGCCGCGCACACAGACCTGGTGCAGCGCCGTCCAGCCCTCCTCCTCGTCACTGTCCGCGCCCTGCGCCGCGTTCACGTCCGCGCCCGCGTCCAGCAGGACCGCCAGGATGTCCCGCGCCTGGGCACCCTCGCGCGAGGCCGCCACGCCGAGCGGGGCACGACCGAACCCGTCGCGGACACTCCAATCCGCCGTCGCGACCCGAGCCTTCACGGCGGCGACATCGTCCTGGGAGATGGCTTCGAGCAGCGCTTGCGACATCGAGGGTCTTCCTTCCTGTCCCCACGCGCGAGCGACGAGCACCGGGATGGGCCGCGAGATGAG
Source organism: Myxococcus guangdongensis (assembly GCF_024198255.1). Classification (NCBI taxonomy): domain Bacteria; kingdom Pseudomonadati; phylum Myxococcota; class Myxococcia; order Myxococcales; family Myxococcaceae; genus Myxococcus; species Myxococcus guangdongensis. The sequence continues at coordinate 227,912 of NZ_JAJVKW010000012.1, read as the reverse complement.
GCGCGAGACAGGCGGCCTTCCTCGCATGTTTCAGCGCGCACCGTCAGCAGCCAACCGCGATGACACGATGCATCCACCCCCGCGAGCGGTGCATCGGGACTTCGCGAGTCCGGACACACCCTGGAGTCTGACATTGTGAGAGCCCCGGCTCGCGCGCCGCGAGAGCACAGGGCCCGGCTCCTCGCCCGCTGAGCGACTGGGTGCTCGGGCACGTTACACAATGACTGTCATTCGGGATTCCATGGACAGGCGGAATCGACTCGTGGATTCCCAATCAAATCCCCCGCGCTCACCCAGTATGCCGCTCTCACGGACAACCTTTTCGCGGCCCGGTGCTGGGTCTGATGACACCTTCTACACAAGCCCTCCAGGCAGGCTCGAAAGTGCGCGCTCCTTTGTTTGTGATTGAGCGCGTGCGGGTCATGATTCATCCCGGGCGCTGAGTCTCTGGGCGTGAACCGCGCGCGGGCCCGGCTCCATGGGTACACGTCCGATGTCCATCCGCGCGCTCTCGCTTCGTTCCGTCTCGCCCTCGCTGCTGGGGCTCGTGCTCGTCACGCTGCTGTCCGCCACGACCTCTCGCGCGAACGAGCGCGTGGAGGCGGCCCAGCGCGCGCTCGACTTCGTCAGCGCGGACGCCGTCACGTGGACGAAGGACCAGGGCTGCACGTCGTGCCACCGCCACGGCGCCACGCTCTTCGGCCTCACCCAGGCCAGCGCCAACGGCTTCGACCTGGACACCGTCACCACCAACGGGCGCACCAACCGCGAGAACATGGAGCGGCTCGCGCGCGACCTGCTCGTGGGCCAGGACACGAGCGGCTCGTGGTCGCTGGAGGGCATGCACTACCGCAACGCGTACACCAGCTACGCGGCCTTCGGGCTCGCCGGCTACGACGCGAAGGTGGGCAACCGGCACTCGGAGGCGCTCGCGCGCGCGGCCGACTGGGCCGTGAGCACGCAGGAGATGAGCGGACGCTGGGTGGAGGACTATCCCCTCAGGCCCGTGGGCGCCTCCACCATGGGCGTCACCGCGCGGCTGATGACGGCGCTCGCCCAGGCCCGCGTGCGCGCGGACCCCGCTCGCGCCGCGAGGTACCAGGACGCGCTCCGCCGCGCCGCCGCGTACCTGCGCGAGCACCTGAACGACCTGTCCGAGGGCCCGTTCGACGACGCCCAGCGGTACACGTATCAGGTGGCCTGGGCGGCCGTGGGACTGAAGGCCGCGGGCCCCGGTGAGCAGGGTGAGAACACGGTGGCGCTGGAGTCCGTGGCCACGCGGCTGCTCGCCACGCGCACGCTCGACGACGCGCCGGGCTGGGGCAGCATCGACGGAGACACTCCGGACGAGACCTCCACCGGCTTCGCCCTGTACGCGCTGTGCCTCGCGGGCCGCACGCCGGAGCAGGAGCCGCGCGTGGCCCGGGCGCTCGAGTGGCTCACCTCGCGGCAGGCCGAGGACGGCGGCTGGGGCGTGGGCACCTCCCGCCATCCGGACATCCCCACCACCTTCGCCACGCTCGCGCTGTCCTGCTTCCCCGAGAAGGGTGACGGCGTCAGCGTCACCGTGGACGACGCCGCGAGCAAGCCCGTGGCCCAGGCCCTGCCCCACCCCCAGCGCGTCACGTACACGCTGACGGTCCTCAACCTGGGGCTCCGCGCGGACACGTTCGCGCTCGAGGCCTCGGGCGGACTGCCGGGCTGGACGGCGACGCTGGACCGCACCACCGTGACGCTCGCTCCTGGCGAGCGGACGTCCCTCACGCTCTCGGTGGGAACGCCCATCGAGCTCGCTCCGTCCCTCACCTCGGAGGTCCGGGTGACGGCCACGTCGATGAGCCGGCCCGGCGTGTCGGGCGCCACGCTGCTCACGGCGTACACGAATCCTCCGCCGCCCACCGAGGGTGTGGAGACCATCACCACCGTGCTCGCGGGGGCGCAGCTCACCGTGGGGCGGGACAACCCGCTCTCCGCCCGGGTGACGAGCGCCGATGGCTGGAGTGCGCGAGGGCCAGGGCTGGGGCAGGTGACGTTCCAGGTGGCTGGCGTCACCGTGGGGACGGACCACGACGCGGATGGGGACGGCGTCTACTCGGTGGTGTGGCGTCCGCGTGGGAGCTGGGGCGTGTTGGGCGACTCGGAGGTGCGCGCGGTGTTCTCCGGCGTGACGCTCCAGCCGCGGGAGCTGGACCGCCTGGGCAGCACCGGGACGCGCGCGGTGGAGATCCTCCCATCGCCCGACCCGTTGCCCTCGGTGACGCTGTGCGGCCTGCCCGACTTCATGGGCGAGACGAGCCTGGGCGTGTGCGGCTTCGTGACGGCGCTGGCGCCCGGGGCCCTCATCGAGTCCGCCGCGTTCATCCTCCACGGCGAGGAGTACCCGGTGGTGCCCCAGGACAGCGGCGGCTTCGTGTGGACGGAGCTCCCGCTGCGCGACGGCCTCAACGTCATCCAGCTGGTGGCCACGGACACGTTCGGCGGACGCGCGAGCCAGCAGGCCACGGTGCGCGTGGACGCGGTGGCACCCACCCTCACGGTGCTGTACCCCGCGGAGGGCTCGATGGTGGGCTCGCTGCTGACGGAGGTCCGCGTGTGGGTGGACGATGCCTCCCCCGTGCGCGTGGAGACCAACTGGGTGCACGTGACGGAGGTGCCCGCGGGCGGAGGACTGGTGGCGCACCAGCTGGCGCTCAACCCCGGGGCCAACGAGGTGTTGATTCGCGCGACGGACGCGGCGGGCCACGTGACGGAGCACGTGCTCACCTTCTGGGTGGACGCCGAGGCGCCGTGGCTCGTGGCGGGCCTGCCGGACGGGTGGCTCGTGGGGCCGCAGCCCGGGGACATGATGGACTACGAGCTGGCCGTGTACTCGGAGTCGGCCACGCGGGTGGAGGTGACGCCCGGCGGAGGCACGTACGAGGTGCCGCGCGGCGGCGGCGTCTTCATGGCCCGGCTGCCCCTGGTGCCCGGGGACAACGTCTTCACGATGGTCGCGACGAGCGAGACGGGCCTGAGCACCACCCTCACCCGCACGGTGCGCTACGACAACATGCCCCCGCGCGCGCAGCTGCTCTCGCCGGGACCGGACGAGGCCGTGTCGGGCATCGTGGTGCTGGAGGTCCGGGTGACGGACGACGTGAGCGGCGTGAGGAGCGTCGCGTTCACGCGGGACGGCTCGGGCATCCGCGCGGGGACGGACTGGGGGGACGGCCTCTGGACGGCGGAGCTGGACACGCGGGAGCTGCTGGACGGCCCGCACACCGTGGAGGTGTGGCTGGAGGACCACGCGGGGAACTTCGTCATCCAGACCTTCCCCTTCGTGACCCTCAACCGGCCGTAGCCCGAGGTCAGCGAGGCAGGGGCGTGGCCACGTAGTCCGTCCCCTGGTCCGCGTGGCAGCCGTGGCACGTGTCGTGTCCCCGGCCGTAGTAGTTGTCGTCGTAGTCCGGACCGAAGCCCTCGTAGAAGATCCAGGTGTCCTTGCCGGTCCCCTCGGCCACCTTCACGTCGAGGGCGTGGCCTCGCGACGTACGGCCATCCGATTCGAACAGCTCCTTCACGGTGATGCTGCCCACGGGGTGGACGCGGTTCCCCTCCGCCATGGAGCGGGCCAGCACGTCGTTGAAGAACACGCGCACCCGGTCGCCATGGGAGCGCACCGAGCGACGCGGTGCCGGCTCCGCGAGCCACTCCCGGTAGCGCCCCTCCCGCACGAAGGCGGTGATGCCCGCCTCGGACGTGTCCAGCCCGCCGACCTCCCCCAGGCCCTCGTCCACGGACGACGAGGGTCCACAGGCGACCAGCGCCAGGAGCACGGTGCACGGCAGGGAGGTGGGACGCACGCGGGACCTCGAGCGAAGAGGCGCGGACCGGAGCCGGCCCGAGCGGGACTTCCTCGCTACGCCGGGACGCGCCCACGGGTTACAGCCCGGGGATTTCCGGGGGTTTCATCCACGGCGTGACAGGACACGACCTGTTCCATCACTGAATGTGGTGCCTCCCTGTTAGGTTCGCTACCCAGGAGGTCGTCACCCAGTGTTCCAACCCCACCCCAGGGTCATGCCGATGATTGCCCCCTTTGCACACCGGCCCGTTGCGTCCCCCATCACCCTCATGGCCCACAGCCCCCGAGGCACCCCATGATGACGGGCCATCCCCTCGCGCTGCGTCCCGGGATGAAGGTGGGCCCGTGGCGCGTCCGTGCCCGACTGGGCCAGGGCGCCTTCGGCGCGGTGTTCCAGGTGGAGCAGGGCGGGCGCCTCCACGCGCTCAAGTTCGCGCTGCGAGGACCGGGCAGCGAGGACCTGGACCGCACGGACGCGCGCGCCGTCCGCGAGCTCGCGTGTCTGCTGCACGCCGTGCATCCGCATGTGGTGCGCGTCTGGGCGCACGGGCGCTGGCCGGATGTCCGGACGGGCTACCACTACGTGGTGCTCGACTACGTGGAGGGCGCCACGCTGGCCACGTGGGTGAAGCGCGAGGCCCCCTCCGCGCGGCGCGTGGCCCGGCTGTTCTCCCAGCTCGCGTGGACGCTCGGAGAGCTGCACTCGCGCCACGTCTTCCACCGAGACCTCAAGCCCTCCAACATCCTCGTGCGCGCCTCGGACGAGTCGCCCGTCCTGGTGGACTTCGGCAGCGCCAACCACGCGGAGTCGCTGCCCCTCACCGAGGGCCCGCTGCCTCCGGGCACGCCCCAGTACCGGAGCCCGGAGGCCCTGCGCTTCCACCGCGAGCACCACGCCCAGCGCGCCGCGCGCTACGCCTTCCGCGCCACGGATGACCTGTATGCCCTGGGCGTCTCGCTGCACGAGATGCTCACGGGTGCGCCGGCCTTCTCGCTCACGCTGCCGCGCGAGGTCCTCTCCGAGCACATCGAGACGCGCATGCCCGCGCCCGCGTCCTCGCTCAACGAGCGCGTCCCGAACGAGCTGGACGCCATCACCCAGCGGCTGCTGCGCAAGAAGCCCGAGGAGCGGTTCCAGGAGGGAGGCTCGCTGCACGCGGCGCTCGAGGCGGCCTTGCGCGCGGCGACGCCCGAGTGGGACCGGCCGTTGTTCCCACGGACTCCGTCTCCCACGGACTCGGAGGTGAATCGGAGGAAGGTGCCACCGGACGACGCCTCCGCGAGTCCGTGGCCCGTGCGACTGGCGCGAAGACACCTGCGGCACGCGACTTCGTCGGGAGGCTCCCATGTGAGCAGTGGATCCGAGGGCGCCCATGCGCACGAGCACTCCGTGGATCCACGCTCGGATGCGCATCCCCCCACGAGGCACCCGTCCGAGGGCGACCGCTCACATGAGCGCGACGAGGAGCCGCGCGAGGGTGGACGCCCCCGCACCAGGACCCCCTCCGAGGACGCCCACGCACATGAGCACTCCGTGGATCCACGCGAGGCCGCGCGTCGTCGCGCGAGGACCTCGTCCGAGGGCACCCACTCGCACCCGAGGCCCTCCTCCGAGGCGAGGCGCGCCCACCCGCGCGCCTCCACCCCACCCCGTGGAACCCGCACCGTCCCCAGGCGCATCACTCCGACGGAAGAGGCCCTCGCCCTCGCGTGGCTGCGCCGGGTGGACCCCGCTCACTGGAGCCGCGCGCGGAAGCTCTGGATGGCGGGCACGTGGCTGGGCCTGTTGTTCTTGTTCGGGGGCACCTTCGCCGCCCTGCGCTGCACGCTGGAGACGGCCCTCGAGAGCGCCGCGCACCCGGGCGCATCCCTCCAGTCACCCCGCCCCGAGCGGATCCGCGACCGGCGCCCGTGACGCCGTCACCCACGGCCCCGTGCACACGGGGCCGCGACGCGTCACTTCTTCTTCTGCTGCATCGCCGAGGCGACCAGGTTCATCAGCTTCAGCTGCACCGGGGACAGCTTGCGCAGGTTGCGCATCAGCCGCCGCATCTCCGGCGTGTCGTCCTCGCGCGCCTTCGCGCCCGACTTGTCCTTCGCGGGAGGCGGCGCCGCCAGGTCATCCCCCAACCCCAGCAACTGGTGCGGCGGCACGTTGAGCACCACGCACAGTCGCCGCAGGTTCTGCACGCTGGGGAGCATGTGGCCCCGCTCCAGGCGCCCATACACCTCCGACGCCATGCCGATGCGCTCCGCCACATCCGCCTGCGTCAGTCCCATCCGCACCCGGGCGGCCCTCGCCGCCGCGCCCAGCATGCTCGCCAGTTCTGTGTCCATGCCTGTGTCAGTCGTCCACGAAAGGGGGGCCCTACCCAGGTGCCACGAGGGCTCCTGGATAACCCTGAAGGTCGGGTACTTTCACCATACCTTCAGCGTTTTTTCAAACACGCGCGACGCCTCGCGTCGCGCCCGCCCACGCCTCTGGTGGCACGCCTCCACGCGCTCCGGCGAGCCCCCGCCTCACGGCGCTGACGACGGTGTGCTCTCCGCGATGTCCATCAACGCGCGACGCCGCTCCGCCGCCGTGAAGAGCATCGCCAACGGCAGCCCCAGGAAGACGGCGTGCAACACGATTTGGGCGAACTGCGGCACGTCGAGGAACCACGGGTAGTAGCCGCGCGCGACGAACTGGAAGTCCACCAGCCACACACCGATGCCGAACAGCATCCCCACCGCGGCCTGGAACTCCCAACGCCCGCGTCCATCCGGCGGCAGCATCGCGTCCAGGAACGAGTAGAACACCCCGACGATGGCGGCCAGCGCCAGGTGCATCCCCACGCCCAGCATCACCAACGTCCCCAGCGGGTAGTCCTCGCCGAAAGCCCGAGGCCCCAACACCACGCTCGCGGACATGCGCACCGGCCGCCACGGGCTGTCACCCGAGGCCAGGGCCATCACCACTTCCGCGAGCGCCAGCACCACGCCCGCGGCCACTCCGAACAGCAGCCCGTTCGTGGCAGACCAGGGGGTGTACCGCCTCCGTGCCGCCATTTGGCTTCTCCTTGTCCGGGGACACGTCGCCCCATGTGTCAACGTGAGCACGTACGCCATCCACGGGCAGCCAGCGCACGGCGACGGCTCGGGATGTCGCCTCCCCCTCGGGCACCCGGACGGCGCTCAGAGGGGCCCCGGCGCTCGCCCTGCCCCCGCCCGGACTCCCAGGCCCCCGCCCGCTCGCCACCTGTCGTTTCTTCCGTCTCCCAGGGCGCTGATCTGTAACTCCTTCAGGCTCAAACCTTCTCCCCCGCAGCTGGGCTCCGAGTCCCAGGCGCCATCGCGTGGGCACGGCATTGGCATAGGGCTCCGGCCGATGCCCCTGCAGCTTCGCCAGCGTCCGCAAGGACCTCATCGGATCCACTACTCGCCCCAAGCGTGGCGAGAGGTGGGGCGCATGAGCGCGGAGGCCTTCGGCGAGCTCCAGGGCGCGCTGGAGCGGCTGGGGGACGCTTCGGTCAGGGGGCCGTTGCCGGAGGGCGGCGGGGCGGGGCACCACCGGCTCTCACGCCACGGGCTGGTGCTGGGCTACGCGTGGGATGACCGCTCGCGCACGTTGACGCTCCTGTCGCTGGAGCGCGAGCCGTGAGCGGGCACGCGGCCTGCCTCACGCGGCGATGGGCAACATGCTGCGCACCGCGTCCAGCAGCTCCTCCACGGAGAAGGGCTTTCGCAGGAGGCCGTTGGCGCCATGGGGGATGTCCGTCGTCACCGCGGTGAGCACCATCACCGGCACGTTGCGCAGCCTGGCGATGGACTTACGTCGCTCGAGGAACTCGTGTCCGTTCATCTCCGGCATCATCAGGTCGAGCAGGATGAGGCCCGGCACGTAGCGCACGTCCGTCAGCTCCTCCATGGCCTCGCGGCCGTTGCAGGCCACGGTGACGTCGTAGCCCTCCACTTCGAGGATTTCAGCGATGGCGGCCCGGATGTCGTCCTCGTCCTCCACGACGAGCACGGTGCTGTGCTTCGCGGCACTGGACATGGCGCGCAGCATAGAGGCCCCCTCCCCCTCGCCGCGACCGGGGGCCCTGTACGACGCGGGGATAGTGGACAGAACTCCGAGCGGCGCACGCCCCGCGCGAGGTGTCGACGAGGTGACGACACACCTCGCGCGTCGGCCGCTCTCCACGGAAACGTACATTCCAACACGAGGGTCTCGGGCCCCGGGGGCCTGGGACTTACCTCCGCGCCCAGGCACTCCCTAGGTTGAGTCCGCCATGTCCCGCACGATGGGCCGCTCGACCACAGCACCGACAGGGGATGGAACGAGGCAGGCGTGGAAGGCGCGCGCCTGGGCCCAATTGGAGACCGCGCGCGCGCGGGTGCTGCGCATGCTCGCCGGGTTGCCCGAGCGGGTGTTGATGAACCAGCACTCGCCGCTGATGTCGCCGCTCATCTGGGACGTCGCGCACGTGGCGAACTACGAGGAGCAGTGGCTCTTGCGCGCGCTCGGCGCCCCGGCCCTGACGGACCCGGCCTTCGACACCATCTACGACGCCTTCCGACATCCCCGGAGCACACGCTCCACGCTCCCATTGCTGCCGCCCGAGTCCGCCTTCGCCTACGCCGCGCGCGTGCGAGAGGCCGTGCGCGCGCACCTGTCCGAGCGCGTGCCGGAGGACAGCGACACACCGCTGCTCGCCGGTGGATACGTCTTCGGCATGGTGGCGCAGCACGAGCAGCAACACGCGGAGACGCTCGCGGCCACGCTCCAGTTGATGACGGAGGTGGAGTACCGCCTGCCGCCGACGCCCGCGCGCCCCACGCCCGTGTCCGTGTCTCGACACCCCGTGCTCATCCAAGGCGGCGTCGCGCGACTGGGCAGCACGCACCCGTGGGCCTTCGACAACGAGCGCCCGGTGCACACGCGCGAAGTGCGCCCGTTCCTGATGGACGCGCACCCCATCACCAACGGCGAGTACCAGGCCTTCATCGAGGACGGCGGCTACGACGCGCCACGCTGGTGGCACCCGAAGGGCTGGGACTTCGTGCGCGCACAGAAGCTCGCCCATCCGCAGTTCTGGTTGCCGCAGCGGGAGGGCCCCTGGCTGCGCAGGCGCTTCGGTCAGGTGGAGCCGCTGCCCACGGACGAGCCCGTGCAGCACGTGTGCTGGTACGAAGCGGACGCCTACGCGCGATGGGCGGGCAAGCGTCTGCCCACGGAGTCCGAGTGGGAGCGCGCCGCGCACGGCGCCCGCGGCGTGACGCGTGAGCACCCGTGGGGTGACGCGGCTCCCACCGCCGCGCACGCCAACCTGGGCGGCGACACGTGGGGCCCGTTGCCGGTGGGCAGCCACCCGGAGGGCGTGAGCGCCGAGGGGGTCTGGGGCCTGCTGGGTGATGTGTGGGAATGGACCGCGAGCGACTTCCAGCCCTACGCGGGCTTCGGCGCGTTCCCATATCGCGAGTACTCGGAGGTGTTCTTCGGCGACGAATACAAGGTGCTGCGAGGAGGAGCGTGGGCGAGCGCGCCGGTGGCGGTCCGCAATGGATTCCGCAACTGGGACTACCCCATCCGCCGGCAGATTTTCGCCGGCTTTCGTTGTGCGTCAGAGGCGTGAGGAGAGGCGATGAGCTCGATGGTGGAGGCGGTGGAGACGACGACGCTCGAGGAGAAGCCCAATGGCTTCCCCGGGGTGAAGGTGGAGGTCTACGTGAAGCCGGGAGATGCCCGGCGCGCGCTCAAGCAGGAGGTGCTCCAGGGGCTGTGCAACACCCCCAAGGAGCTGTCGCCGAAGTGGCTCTATGACGAGCGCGGCAGCCAGCTCTTCGACGACATCACCCGCCTGCCGGAGTACTACCCCACGCGGCGCGAGCGCGAAATCCTGCTCGCCCACGCCGGGGACGTGGCGCGGCTGAGCGGCGCGACGACGCTCATCGAGCTGGGCAGTGGCACCAGCGAGAAGACGCGCCTCTTGCTGGACGCGATGGAGGCGGCGGGGCAACTGTCGCGCTTCGTGCCCTTCGACGTGAGCGAGTCCTTCCTGCGCCGCGCGGCGGGGACGCTGGCGCGTGAGTACCCGGGCATCAGCGTGCACGCGGTGGTGGGCGACTTCGAGCACCACCTCAACCGGCTGCCCCAGGGGGGACGGCGACTGGTGGCCTTCCTCGGAGGCACCATCGGCAACCTGAAGCCCGCGCAGCGCGCGCGCTTCCTCGCGGAGCTGTCCTCGGGCCTGCGCCCCGGTGACGGACTGCTCCTGGGCACCGACCTCATCAAGGACCGCGAGCGGCTGTACGCCGCGTACAACGACAGCGCGGGCGTGACGGCGGAGTTCAACCGCAACGTGCTGCGCGTGCTCAACCGCGAGCTGGGCGCGGACTTCGACCCGAACGGGTTCGAGCACTTCGCGCCCTTCGACGAGCACAACCGCTGGGTGGAGATGCGCCTGGTGTCGCGGCGCGAGCAGACCGTGTGGATGCAGTCGCTCAAGCGCCGCGTGGACTTCGCCGCGGGCGAGGTGCTGCGCACGGAGGTCAGCTGCAAGTTCGAGCAGCAGCGCGTGGAGGCGGAGCTGGACGCGGCCGGGCTGGGGCTCGCCGCGTGGTGGACGGACGAGGCGGGAGACTTCGCCCTGTCGCTCGCGCTCAAGCGCGGCTGAGACGTCCGGACTCGGGCCTGGGGTCGGGTGTCACCCGGCCCTCGGGCCCGAGGGCTTCACGGCCCATCCGCGACTAACGGCGCGGGTTGCGACGCGAGGAGACGCGCACGGGCACGGGCTGCGCGACGGGGCGCGTCCACGCGTACCAGAGCGCGGCCAGCACGGTGACGGCCAGCCCGCTCGCGGCGAACAGCCGCTCACCCACGGGGCTGAGGTCCACGGTGGCAAGGTGGAGGGGGAGCATTCCGGTGAACGACATGCGGGGACTCCTTGCTGGGCGCTGCGTGGAGGTCCTGGGATGGGTCGGGGTGTTCACCCACCACGGGCCGGGGTAACGACAAGGTTAAGGACTCGCGACGGAATGGGGAAGTCCCCACTCCATCCTTCCATAATGCGTGGGACGCTTGGCGCTCGCGGAATGTTCAGGACCGCGCCACGCCTGCTTGCTCCCGGGCGTCACGAAGGACTCGCTCCGGACAGCTCCCGTTCCTGGGACAGCCGCGCCAGCTCCACCTTCATGCACCGGTCCTGCACCACGCGGATGCCCGCGCGCGCGAGCTGCTCGGCCGCTGCGTCATTGCGGATGCCCAGCTGGAACCACACCGCGTGCGGCTTCTTGGCGAGCAGGTCGGACACGTGCGCATCGATGTCCTCCGGGCGACGGAACACCTGCACCAGGTCCACCGGTCCGGGGATGTCCGCCACCGCGCGATACACGGGCCGTCCGAGGATGGGCTCCGTCTCACCGTGCACGGGCACGGGCACGATGTCGTAGCCGTGCTTCGCCAGATAGGCGGGCACCGAGTGCGCGGGCTTGTGCGCGTGGCTCTCTGGGCGGATGCCCAGCACCGCCACCCGTCGGGAGCGCGTGAGCACGTCCCGGACGCCCGCGTCGTCCTCGATGAGATTCGCTCTCCAGTCCATGACCACCTCCACCACGAACCACCGTTCAACGCCGGCCTCGAGCAGCGACCCGCCCATCCTCGCGAAGCCGTCACCCCCGGGGAACAGCCCACCCGTGAGGTCCGAGTCCCAGGCACAGACGCCCCAGCGCATGCCGCGTTGCGCTCGTGGGGGAGGCGAGTGGAACGGGGCCCTCCTGCCCGCCTGCTCGCAGTGGGGAGGGAGCACCGTCTGGGTCTGCGCCGATGGCGCCGAGGCAGATGTTCCACGAGGAGCAGTGGTGCCGCGGCGAAGGGAGCGCCCCGAGCAGACAGCGTCTCGTGCGCTCCCGTCGAGGCACGACGCCGCGTGAGCATGGGACACTCGAAGGGCGGATGCCGCCGAGACACGACGCCGCGTGAGCATGGGACGTGCGAAGGACGGGCCCCGCCGAGGCACGACGGCGGAAGACGCGCGGAGATGAGCGGGGACATCGCGCCCGGGAGACCCCGGTGCGCCGTGAGGCTCAGCGCGGCTGGGCCGCCTGGATCTCGATTTCGCGGCACGCCTCGGTGGCCAGCCGCACATCCTCCGGCGTGGCCCCCGGCAGCGTCGCGCAGAGGAACAAGTCGTTGCCCACGCGGCGCGCCCCGAAGAGCGCGGGCGCCGCGGCGCCGATGCCGCCGTCACCGTGCTTGGGCGCCAGCGTCACGCGCAACAGCGCGTAGGTGTCCTTCTCCTCTTCCTGGTCGAGGGACACCTCGAAGTTCTTCGACTCCGAGCGCACCCGGTCCGCCAGGTCCTCCACGGAGGACATCTCCTCGCCCTTGCCGCGTCGCAGGTCCACCCGCAGCACCGGGCGGCCGGGAGGGCCCGCCTGGAAGCTGTCATCGGGAGCCACCTGCGCGGACCAACCTTCGGGCAGCGGCACCTTCACACCCGAGCGCGACGTCTGCTCCGGGGAGGACGCGTCGGGGGAGTCCTTCCCCCCGTCGCAGCCCTTGCACCCGGACAGCATCGACAGCGCCAGCACCACGCCGGACGCGATGTGCCTGGCGCGCCGCACCGGCTACTTCTTCTCGCCGCCAGGAGGAGGAGGACGGGTGGTGTTGCCGCCCAGGTTCTCCATCTTCAGCGAGCCCTCGAAGATGACGCCCCGGTCCATCGACAGGGACGGCGTCTCCAGGTTGCCCTTCACGCGACCGGGCGTCTTGAGCTCGATGATCTGCGTCGCCTTCACGTTGCCTTCGACCTGCCCGTTGATGATGACGGTGCCGGCCTGGATTTCGGCCTGGACCTTGGCGCCATCACCGATGACGAGCACGTCCTTGGTGATGATCTGCCCCTGGAACTTCCCGTCGATACGGACCTGTCCCTCGAAGGTGAGCTTCCCCTCGAACTCGCTTCCCTTGCCCAGAAGCGTATGGACCTCACCAGAGCGCTGCGACACGGATTCCTCCTCCCGCTTGAACAAGGGCCTGCTGGGTGCTTCGTCTTTCTTCCCGCCAAGGAGCGCCACGCGCTACTCCTTCCTGAGCAGCTTCAACAGCCGGTCCAGGTCATCGTAGGAGAAGAAGTCCACCTCGATGGTGCCCTTTCCGGGGCTTCGTTCGGTCAACCGGACCTTCGTCCCCAATCGACGTTGGAGCTCCTCCACCAGGGACTTCACCTGCGGGCTCTGCTTCGGCGGCGTCTTGCCCGCATCCTTCTTGCCGTTGGAGCGACTCTGCTGGACCAGCCGCTCCGTGTCACGCACGGAGAGCTTCTTCTCGGCCACCTGCTTGGCCAGGTTCTGTAGCTCCGGCAGCCGGGGCACGCCCAACAGCGCGCGCGCATGTCCCATGCTCAGCGAACCGTCCGCCACCATACCCTTGACGTCCGCGGGCAGGGCCAGGAGGCGCAGGGCGTTGGCCACCGTCGAGCGCTCCTTGCCCACGCGCTGGCTGATCTGATCCTGCGTGAGCTTGAACTCGTCGGAGAGGCGCTTGTAGCCCTCGGCCTCTTCAATCGGGTTGAGGTCCGCGCGCTGGAGGTTCTCGACCAGGGCCAGCTCGAAGGCCTGGACCTCGGTGACCTCCTTGACGATGGCGGGGACCTCCTTGAGGCCCGCGGCCTGGGACGCTCGCCACCGGCGCTCACCCGCGATGATGCGGTAGCCGTCCTGGTCCTTGCGCACGAGGATGGGCTGGATGACGCCCTGTACGCGGATGGACTCGGTGAGCTCCTTGAGCTTCTCCTCGTCGAAGTGATGACGAGGCTGGTCCTTGTCCCGGTGGATGGACTCAATCGGGAGCTTGAGGACGCCGGCCTTGAGCGCGGCCTGCTCGGCGGCCTTGCCGCCACCGGGAGCGGCCTGGGGGATGAGCGCGGAGAGGCCGCGACCGAGGGCGCGTTTCTGCGTGTCTGCTTTCACCAAGACATGACTCCAGCGCCATGAGTCGGCTCACGGCGGGCATGGGCGGCGCGAGCGGACCGCGCGTGACGGTGGCGCACGGCGCGCGGCAAGGGTTTCAGGCCACCCGACGACGGGGAGCCTGACGGGGGGACTTGGGGGTGTCGCGCTTCATCAACTCGCGGCCGAGCGCCAGGTAGCTCTCGCAGCCCTTCGACTTGATGTCATAGAGGATGATGGGCTTGCCGAAGGACGGGCACTCGGACAGGCGCACGTTGCGCGGGACGACGACCTGGAAGACCTGGTCCTTGAAGTAGCCGCGCACCTCTTCCACCACCTGGTGGGCGATGTTGGCGCGCGCGTCGAACATGGTGAGGAGGATGCCCTCCATCTTCAGGTCCGGGTTGAGGCCCTGCTTCACCAGGTCGATGGTGTGCGTCAGCTGGGAGAGGCCCTCGAGCGCGTAGTACTCGCACTGCAGCGGGATGAGGACGGAGTCTGCGGCGGACAGCGCGTTGAGGGTGAGCAGCCCGAGCGAGGGCGGGCAGTCGATGATGATGTAGTCGAACTCGGCGGCGAGCGGACGCAAGGCGTCGCGCAGGCGGAACTCGCGGTTCTCCTGGCCGACGAGCTCCACCTCGGCGCCGGTGAGGTCGGGCGTGGCGGGGACGACCTGGAGGTAGCGCAGCTCGGTGGGGTGGAACAGCTCCTTCATGGGGCGTCCATTGAGGAGCGCGTCGTAGATGGTGCCGTGGAGCTTGTCCTGCTTGAGGCCCAGGCCGCTGCCAGCGTTGCCCTGCGGGTCCATGTCCACCAGGAGCGTGCGCCGCTCGGCGGAGGCCAGGCTCGCGGCCAGGTTGATGGCGGTGGTCGTCTTGCCCACGCCGCCCTTCTGATTGGAGATGCAGATGATTCGACCCACGAGCCCCATCCTCTCTCATGCCCGGCGAGAGCCAGGCGCCGTGCGTGATGCGGTGCACGGTTGCACGCTGATCCCGCTGCTAACATGCGCCTCGGTGTTGGATCAAATTCGCGGCGCACGTTACGCGGACGCTTCATCCGAGGGCCTGCCAGCCGGCCAAACGGCCTGATTCCGAAGACTTGGAAGAGTGGTCTTCATGCTGGAGAACCCGGCGAGCGGTGCCTTGGCATCCTGGGTTCGGGGTGTGGGCTCGAGCCCGCTCGGATGCCCTCCTTATAAGGAGGCGCGTGGGCTACTTGAGGCGGGTGCGCTCGCGTTGGAGCTCGGCGCGAAGGCGCGTGATTTCGTCGAGCAGGTGCCGCACATCCTCCGTGGCCTGGGTCCAGAGGTGCAGCGTTCCATCGAGGCCGACGACATCGAGCGCGTCCATCGCGGCGACGAAGGACTCGGACAGTTGGCGGTCGTGGTCGCGGAGCGTGCGTGATGAGTCCTCCATGTCGGCGAGGACCTCTTCGCGGGACGCGGCAGGGAGTGACCTCCAACGCTCGATGAGGAGCGCGGACTTCCACCGCCGGGAGATGTCGGACAGCGCTTCGTCATCAGCTGGAGACATGGGGTCTTCCTTCCAGTGGGAGGGGGACGTGGGGATGGAGGGTGTCCGGACACGACGTTCCTCGTGGAACATGGGTGGGGGTTCCGTGTTCGCGCCTCGGGGTGGTGGGAGTCAGCACGGCTTCATCTGGCTGACTGAGGATGGCGTCCCTGCTCTTGGTGTTCGCGTGACGGAGGTCGTGCGCATCGTCCGCAGGTTCGTTCTGCGCGTCATGCGGTCCCTCACGTGAGCCGCGCCGGCGTTCCACGCGGAACACCGCGTTGAGGCAGATGCGACCTGGTCAGCATCGCGACGACGCCACTTTCCGCGCATGCGACCTTGGTCTTTCGAGTTCCGCGCGGACCTCGAGGACCAGTGGGTTCGCACCCCATTGCGTGAACGAAGCTGCGTGACACCTGGAGGGAGGCCACGGGGAGTTCGGTTGGACTCGAAGCTGACTTCGCGAACTGCGTCACACGGATGCGGCGCCACAGGGACTCACCGTCGCGACGGCCACCCAAGTTCCACCCGGACTCGGTTCGCCCCGCCCCGCTTGAGTTCCCGCGTGGGCCGCGGACCGAGTTCCATCGACTTCGCGCCGATGCCGCGTGATGGATGGCTGAGCCTTCGTGTTCCTCATCCGGGTTCGATGAGGAACAGGCACTGACCTTCAGCGACTTCGGTCAGCTCCGATTTGATGTCGCGTCACGCGGGGCCGGGACTCAGCGCTCCTCATCCAAGCTCCCCCTGGAACAGGGCGACCTCCATCGACGTCTCGCGGCTCCGCGCCGATGGGGCATTCCAGTTCCTCAGCCACGCGCACCAGCGGCTGACAGCCATCAACTTCTCGCGGCTCCGCGCCGATGCCACGCCACACATGGATGAGACTTCCTCACCCATGTGGAGCGGGAGCCGACCGCCATCGACCTCGCTTCAGCATCGCGTTGATGCCGCGCCATGGATGGCTGACCTCCTTCGTGCCGGTCATCCGGGTTCGACGAGGAACAGCGACCGACCTCCCTCGACTTCTCCTGCTCCCTGCCGATGACAGGTCGCACGGGGCTGGACCTTCCTGTTCCTCATCCGGGTTCCACCTGGGGCAGGAGCCCAACTCCATCGACCTCGTTTGAGCCGACGCCGCGTGACGGAGGGCAGAGCCTTCCTGCCTCATCCACTTTCCACGTGAACCGATGACCGACCCATCGTTCCCCAGGTTCAGGCCGATGCCGCATCCGTGTACTGACCTGCGCCGAGTTCATCCACGTTCATGAAGAACAGGGACCAGCCTCTGACAGCGCCTCTTCGCCACCGCGCTACGTGTTGTTGGCCCGTCATGCGCCTCATCACGTTCCACCTGGACCAGGGACGGGCCTCCCATCGACTCCTCGCCGCTTCACGCCGATGCCGCAGCCGCGCCTCCGCCCTGCATCGACCTCGTCCGCGTTCCGCATGGAACAGGAACCGACCTCCATCAGCCTCCCGCCTGCTTCACGTTGATGCCGTGTCCGCGCCGCTGACGCGCATCGAGGTCGTCCACGTTCCACCTGGAACAGGAACTGACCTCCATCAGCCTCGCGCCTGCGTCATGTCGATGCCGTGTCCCCACCACCGACGTGCATCCAGGCCGTTCACGTTCCGCCTGGAACAGGAACTGACCTCCTTCAGCCTCGCGCCTGCCTCATGTCGATGCCGTGTCCACGCCGCTGGCGCACATCGAGGTCGTCCACGTTCCACCTGGAACAGGAGCTGACCTCCTTCAGCCTCGCGCCTGCCTCATGTCGATGCCGTGTCCACGCCGCTGGCGCACACCGAGGTCGTCCACGTTCCACCTGGAACAGGAGCTGACCTCCTTCAGCCTCGCGCCTGCCTCATGTCGATGCCGTGTCCCCACCACCGACGTGCATCCAGGCCGTCCACGTTCCACCTGGAACAGGAGCTGACCTCCTTCAGCCTCGCGCCTGCCTCATGTCGATGCCGTGTCCGCGCCGCTGACACGCATCGAAGTCGTCCACGTTCCACCTGGAACAGGAGCTGACCTCCATCAGCCTCCCGCCCGCAGCATGCCGATGCCGTGTCCCCACCACTGACGTGCATCGAGGCCTGTCCACGTTCCACGTGGAACAGGAACCGACCTCCATCGACCTCTCACCGCCAAACGGCGATGCGGCCGCTGCACCTGTGGACCTGCATCACACGCATCCGCGTTCCAGTTGCGCCGGAGACTCACCTCCATCGGATTCCCGCTGCTTCGCGGCGATGCGGCATCCGAACCTTGGAGCCCGCGTCGCGCGCATCCACGTTCCACGTGGAACCCGGCTGGCCATCCTTCGGCATCCTTCACACTTCGCGCCGACGCCGTTCAGTCACCACGCGCCTTCACGCCCCGCCTCCACGTTCCACGTGGAACGGTCAGGCCATCAACTGACGTGCGGCGCCGCGCGCCATCGAGGCGGCACCGTCATCCACTCACCTCGCGGTGCCCATCCACGTTCCACGTGGAACAGGTCCTGGCATCCGCCAAGCCTCTGCCGTGCTCAAGGCGAAGGTCGTGGACCCATCCCGTGGCGTTCCACGTGGAACACGATTCGACCCTCCAGGCTTCTCGACCCACTTGGCGCCGATGCCGCGCCACACATGCGATGGCCTCGCCGTACTCAGGTCGTGTTCCACGTGGAACCGCGGAGCCGCCATCCGCACGTCCTCGCAACCTTCATCGATGCGTTCGCGTGGTGCTCGACCTGAGGGTGCCCATCCCGTGGCGTTCCACGTGGAACACGAAACGACCTTCCACGCTCGAACCCAGGTGACGACCTGCGCGAGTACGCCTCCGTGCTGCCCATCCACGGTCCACGCGGAACGGTGGAGCCACGGAGCCACCATCGACACCTTCATCTCGCGGTGTCACGCCGGGTTCGGAGGGATGGCGTCCGTTCTGCGTTCCACGTGGAACACGGCTCGACCTTCCACAAGCGAGCCCAGGTGACGACCTGCGCGATGCTCATCCACGTTCCACGTGGAACACGAACAGGCATCCACGTGGCGCCTGTGTTGCTCCACGCCAGTGGGCTCACGCATCCGCCGACTGGCCTCATCCACGTTCCACGTGGAACACGAACAGGCATCCACGTGCCTCCTGTGTTGCTCCAGGTCGATGGACCCCTGCGCGTGCACATCTTCGTGAGGCCCATCTACGTTCCACGTGGAACAGGCATCCACCTGCTTCTCGTGCAGCTCGACTTGATGGGCTCACGAGCCCACCAACTGACCTCATCCACGTTCCACGTGGAACACGAACAGGCGTCCGCCTGCTTCTCGTGAAGCTCGACCTGATGGGCTCACGAGCCCACCAACTAACCTCATCCATGTTCCACGTGGAACAGGCGTCCGCCTGCTTCGCGCGCGCCTGCGCTTGATGGGCGCACGCATCCGACAGTTGGCCTCATCCACGTTCCACGTGGAACGCGAACAGGCGTCCTCCTGCTTCGCGCGCCTGCGCTTGCTGGGCGCACGCATCCGCCAACTGGCCTCATCCACGTTCCACGTGGAACACGAACAGGCGTCCGCCTGCTTCTCGTGAAGCTCGACTTGATGGGCTCACGAGCCCACCAACTGGCCGCATCCACGTTCCACGTTCCACGTGGAACACGAACAGGCGTCCGCCTGCTTCGCGCGCGCCTGCGCTTGATGGGCGCACGCATCCGCCAGCTGGCCTCATCCACGTTCCACGTTCCACGTGGAACACGAACGCGCCTCACCTGCAGCCCATGCCGCTTCACATCGGAACGCGTGGCATCCGAGGAGCCATTCCTCGTTCCACGTGGAACACGCCCAGGCTGTCGCAGCCGTCATCCTGCTTCGCCGTGATGCGACCTCAGGTACGCAGCCACCTTCGTCGTGCGCATGCGCGAGTTCCACGTGGAACACGGCACCGCCTTCACGAGTCCCTCATCCGCATGGGCTTCAGCAGTCCTTCGCGTGGTCACTCGTCCCGTTCGACTGAGGCTCGGACCGGCCACCCTGCCCTTCTTCTGGGTTCGTGATGGACCTCGGACAGGGACTTCTTCGCGGTGCTCTTCCACGTTCCACGTGGAACACGACATGGTCTCCGTGCGGTCCTCCGCCACCTTCGCGGCAACGAAGCGCATGGGTGCGTCACACGCACCATGCCGATGCGTGGTTCCACGTGGAACACGACATGGCCGACGTGCGGTCCTTCGCCACCTTCGCGACAACGAAGCGCATGGATGCCGTCACACGCACCATGCCGATGCGCCGTTCCACGTGGAACACGACGAGGCCTCGATGCAGACCTCTCCGCCTTCGAGGCGGGGCCGTTGGCGACAGCACTCGCCGCAGGCGGATGCACGGTTCCACGTGGAACACGACCTCGGTGCGGAGCTCTCCTCCTTCGTGGCAGGGCGGCCAGTAATGCGCCGGCACGCGACGCAGTCAGATGCGCGTTCCACGTGGAACACGACGGGACTCGACGCGGCCTCTCCGCGTTCGTGGTGGGGCGGCCAGTAAAGCAACTGCACGCGACACAGGCGGACGCGCGTTCCACGTGGAACACGACGGGACTGGGTGCGGACCTCTCCACCTTCGTGGCGGTGCAGCCAGCGGAGCACCCGCCTGAACTCCATGCGGACGCACGGCTCCACATGGAACACGAGATGACCTGGCCGTGGACTTCCCGCCTGCGCGGCAACGACATCAACGAGGTGCCGGCACACGCCACATGCCGATGCACGTTCCACGTGGAACACGACCTCGATGCGGACTTCTTCGCCTTCTCGGCGTCGAAGCCAGCGAGCCGATGGCACTCGCGGCATGCGGGTGCGCGGTTCGACTTGGTCCACGGCATGGCCCTTGGTGCGGACTCCTTCGCCTTCATGCCTTTCGAGGCCGTCGAGGCGACGGCGCTCGCCACATGCGGATGCGCGTTCCACGTGGAACGCCTCGTGGTCATCGGCGGGCTGCTCGCCCTTCATCGCGTCCACGCGGTGATGGCGGCGCGAGTCTTCGTTGTGGTGTCCGACTTCTTCCCGCGAAGACGGCCAGCGACTCAACCCACCTTCATCCGGTCGAACCGCATCGCGATGGCGAGCCCCAGGACACATGTTGCCGCTGCCTGTGCCGCATTCGTGGACCTGTCGAACCCGGACTGGCATCGGCCGACTCCTCGAACCGCCCCTGAAGGCGGGCACTGACGGCGCGCCTCCCCGTCATGGACCGATGCCTCACCCCACGCGCAACGAGGTCTGGCATCCCCCCCGTGTTGGACGCGATTCATGGAGGGTCGGCGGTCTCCACATGAGGTCAGCGACTCGGTCCTCTCCGTGCCCCCGTTCTCGGCGACCCGCCATCCGAACCGCTGCGCGAAAGCGTAGGTCACGGCTCGGGCACGCTGCGTTCCAGATGGGACAGGCCGGGCTCGTCCAACCGCGCATCGCTTCGCTGGTCCGGGAGGACGCGGCCCAGGTGACCGGCCAAGGAACCACACCGAATCCTTCGTTGGCTCGCGTCCTTGAAAACACGAGCGTCGTCAGCGTCGGACTCGTCTCCTCGGTGCCCAGCCGAGCTCCGCATGCAACGCAGTCGGATACTCCGCCAACGTCGATGGCATCGTGCAGGTGCGGTGCTCCACCGTGCACTCAGCACCAGGCCTCCGCCACTCCATGACAGGGACCGAGAGGCCAGCACTTCGTGGACTGGGGCTCTCGTCGAGAAGCCCCTCACCGTCCCGACGTGGACCTGACCCCGTCTCCACCCGCGTTCCACGTGGAACCCAGCTCGCGCATCAGTCGCTCACGCATCTGCAACTGTTCGTCTTGTCGCTCCAACATGGGTGACTCGGACGGCGCGCAGCACCGGAGTCCCGCGTCGACCTCGGGGCTCCAGGGGCCAGCCGGTCCAAGGGAGGCCTGCGCTTCATGCAACGGACCGAGCCCTTCGCCGGTTCGCTGACGACACGAGCGCGATTCATCGGCTCGAAAGGTCGACTCATCCCGCGCTGGAAAGCCTCCTCTCGCGCGAACTGCACTCGACTTCGCGACCTGCCGGTGTCCACCTCGCTCAGGATGCAGTCGGGCAAGCGAGCGTGGGCTCGTTCCATCGAGTCGCAGTGCTCGCGTTCCCCGTGAGCAGTGCCTCCATCACTTCACTCCGACAACGAGCATCCTCGCAGCCACTGACTCATGCATGAGTCGGTGCCCATGTCGCTCGAACCCGAGGACCTCAGCGGGCGCCTCACGCGGTCTCGAAGCGTGCGCGTGGGTGGACACCTCCGCGGATACAGCAAGAACTGGCTGACCGAGCCCTCCGCGGTGTCGCCCGAGAACGCCTCATCGACATGGTTCGAGTGACCCCGTCGACGTCCCGAAACACCACGCGCGGCCACTCGAAATCCGGCGGCGCTCGTGTCGTCCCGGTGCACGTACGGTTCGACGCGGCACCAGGCACACCGCACCCCACTGCATGCAACGGAGCGCATGCACGCACGCATCCCGCGTTGGCCTCCAAGCAGGGCGCTGCCTGACTCAAAGGAGCACTGACTTGCTCGCTCGTCGCGGCAGCGAACCGTGGGCCCCTCGCATGTGCACCGTTCCACTTCGGAGAGCGCTCGCCGCCTCGACTGCTCGTCTTCAATCGTCGTCGGAACTCTCGTGGCTCTCACCGATGCGTGTACGAACACGTCCTCGGTGCCCACCGAGTGACCCTCGTTCCGCGCGAGCCGTACGCATCACCGTGCAGCTCGTGCCTCATCGAAGTCCACGCATGGCACGGCCCCCTCATCACCGCGCCAACGCATGCACCGCACTACCGCGTCCACTCTCCTTGATAGAGCACCACGCGGTACCCATCCGGGTCCTCGAAGGTCACCCCATTCACATCCCAATAAGGGTTGTGTGAGCGCACGGGTTCGAAGCCCGCTTGCACCATGCGTGTCACCCTCGCCTTCCACTCGTCGCGCTCCGGCACGTAGAAGACCAACAGGTGGTCTTTCGACGGCGCACGCGGAGCCTCGTGACCTTGCTCCACCGTGAACTCCAGGTGGTAGGGCATGCCGGGGCAACCGAGCATCACTCCGTCGAAGCCCGCGTGGTCCTCGAAGCCACCTCGCAGCTCGAAGCCGAGTCCCTCCCGATAGAACCTCACCACGGGCGCGAGACTCCGTGTCGGACGCGCCACCCTCATCTTGCCCATGTCCATCCCAACTCCATCCTCGCGTCGAGGACTGCATCCACTCGCATGACCGAGGTGATGCGCGCCACCACGCGCTCGACGACGTGCCACCAGCATGGCGTTGTCCACGGCAGCCATGTGCTCACGCGGCAATGCGATGGCAGGAATCCACCCCATCGTCAGTGCATGACCAGGAGAGCCACCGCGCGCTCGGAGCACCTCACGGCCCGAGACCTGTCACACCGCGACGCGCACATCGAGTCGAGCAACACGGGCCTCCGAAGCGGGGCCCGCGAGCTCACCTCACGGACCGTCCCCCTCCGCGCGCGGCCGACCCGCCATCCGACCCTGAAGGTCCTCTCTCCGACTCAGGACTTCGGAGGCACACGTTCCACGAAGTAGGCCTGCTTGTGTCGAGGCTCCGCGTCGTACGCGGTGGCGAGTTCCCGGGCGCGCGGCTCGCTCGAGAACACGGCCACCTCCGCGCGATTGCCGTGCTCATCCTGTCGGACCACGGCCCAACCCTCACGCGGGCGCGACGGTGGAACAGGCGGTGTTCCGCGCGCCTCCACCGCGTACCACTGCTTGTGCGCCCGTGCCTCCAACCTGCGCGCCAGGCACTCCGCATGACTTCGCTGCCCCATCACACAGACATCATGACGGTTGCCCGTGTCGTCCTGCCGGTACACCGCCCAGCCATCCTTCGCGCGAGGCTTGTCGGCATCCACCCGCCACATCACTTCGCCTCGCCACCAGTCGAGGTGCGCGAGCGCGTGGTCCAGTTCGTCCTCTCGCGCGATGACATGGAAGAGGTTCTTCACCTCCAGGAACTCGACGACGAACTTGAAGCCACAATCCGCGCACCATCCCCAATAACGGGTGGGACCCAAACCGTCTCCATCCTCGTCGCGCAGATGCGCAGGTCCCCAGCGTCGCTCGAAGTCCGCGAGCGGTATTTCCGCGGCGGCGACAATGAAAGGAATCGAGGGCTCGTCATCGCCCCACACCACGGGGCGGTCCGTCGGAAGCGGCTTCATCCAGGGCACCTCCACCTCGAACCTAACGTCGACACCCACGGTCTTCAGCAGCGCCTCCTCGCTCCGGAGACGCCCACTGACACCTCACAACAGTTGCTCGAATGAGGCCCCTGGCCCACCACCCCATCGCAACCCGATGACCGTTGTCCGAAGCCCCACGGCACGACTCGGGAGGAGGACCGTCACAACCCCTCCCCTCCCCCACCGCGCTCAGGGACTCAGCGCCTTCTTCTTCCGGGTGCTCTCCGCGAGGAGCGAGGCCCGGGACTCGGCGTTGAGCGCGGGGTCCTCTGGAGCCAGTTGAATGGCGCACTCGAAAGCCTTCAACGCATCCTCCTTCCGACCCGCCGCCAGATAACCATCGCCCAGACTGTCCGCGGCGTTCGCCGACTTCGGCGAGAAGTGCGCGGCGAGCTGGAAGGCCACCACCGAACGCTCGGCCTTGCCCTGTCCCAACAACGAGTAACCCAACGCAACGAAGACAGACTCCTCGACGACGGGCTCCTCGGGGAGCTCCCGGCGGAGCTGCTCGACGGTCGCGATGACCGCGTCCAGCCCCCGCGCCGCCACGTCGTCGAGAACGACGGCGGGCGGTGGCCTCGCGGGGAACGCGGGCTCATGAGCCAGGGTCGCCCTCGGGTTGCTCGCGACCGCCTCCTTCATCCGACGGAGTCCACTCGCATCCACGCCGAGCTGCGCATCCAGGAACGCCTCGATGAACGCGCAGGACCAGGTGAAGCCCTCTCCGCTCGAGCGCGGCGTCGTCCCCTCGGGGTTCGCGGAGAACTCCGGAGAGAAGCGCTGATGCAGCGTGCCCTCCGTGAAGCTGGTGTGGAACATCTGGGTGAGCGTCACCAGGTACCGCTCCGAGTGTCGATACGAGCGGACCGCGCTCAAATCCATCCACGGTTGCTGACGTCGCAGGTCGAGGAGCGCGGCCCGCATCTTCCGGGGCGCATGGTGATAGCCCTGCGTCACCGAGAGGATTCCCGGCTCGGCGGGCGGGTTGGGAAACCCATACGTGCCGTCCAGCCCCACCACCGCGGAGACGTTCGCGTTCTGCATCGCGAAGAGCAGCGCCGCGCTGCCACCCAGGCTGTGCCCCACCATCGCCAGACGCGCGGGGTCCACGTTGGGCAACGCCCGCACCACGGACCACGCGAACTCATGGTCCCTCACCGTGACCGAGACCTCCGCGGGGCTCAGCCCCAATGACGGCTCATCACGGCTCACCCCCAACGTGAAGACGGTGGCGACGACGTAGCCGTGGCTCGCGAGGTACTCCGCCAGCGTGGCGTTCGTCGTGAGCATCGCCCCCTGTCCTCCCGTGGCGAGGACCAGCGGGAAGCGGCCCGTGGCGGCGGGCGCGTTGGCGAACGCATTCACCGGCGTGGCCGCGAGCGTCGAGTAGGCCTCGCGGAAGTTGCGCTGGTACGTGCCACCCTCCCGCTCGACGAGGAGCGCTTCGACGTCGGCGAAGCCCTTGGGCGCGGTGCCGCCCCGGAAGTAGTCCTCGAAACGCAGCCGTCGACCCGTGGCGCTCGCGGCCGGATACCAGACGCTGATTCGCAGCGGTCGGCCCCTCGAGTCCGGAGTGAAGGCCTTGCCGTAGGGACGGCTCACCTCCCACGTGCGGCTCATGTCGAACCGATACAGGACCTGATACCCGACGGCATGAGGCCCGGGGACCAGCTCACCCCACAGAGGACTGGGGGCGGGCTTCGCCGCCGCGGGCAGCCCCACCAACAACACCATACCGACCACCGCTCGATACACCTTGCCTCCCCGTGCTCCCCCACCCGGACCTTCTCCTCACGAAGAGACCGGGTGGCGATTGCAACCGAGGAACACACCGCACCGGAGCGGCCCGGTGCCCAGGGTCCTCCCCTGCCCTACCGCCGCGCGAACACCGCGACCTGACGCTCGGCGCCGGAGAACGGCAGCCGGTACGCACGGGCGGACACCACGCGCAGCTCACGCTCCTCGGCGCGCGCCGCCAGCTCCGCGTCCGTCTGCGCCTTGCCGAGCATCGCCACCACGCGCCCGCCCTCCGCCACGTACGCGGGCGCCAATCCCAACCAGTCCGGCAGGTCCATGAACGCTCGGGCAATCAGCAGCTCCGCGCGGGGGATGCCCTCCGTCTCCGGCTGTCCCTCCGCCCGCGCATGCAGCCCGCGCACGCCCTGCAACCGCAGGCTCGCCGCCGCCGCCTTGATGAACGCGACCTTCTTGCCCACCGTGTCCACCAGCGTCACGCCGAGCGACGGCAGCGCAATCTTCAACGGCAGCCCCGGGAAGCCCGCGCCCGCGCCCAAATCGAGCAGCGACGCCGCCCCCGTCACCTCCGGCAGCACCGCCAGCGAGTCCAGGAAGTGCTTCTCCAGCACCTCCTCCGGGGCGGTAATCGCCGTCAGGTTCACCTTGGCGTTCCACTTGAGCAGCTCCGCCATCAGCTGCTGCAACCGGGGCCCCACGTCCGGCCCCACCGACACGCCCAGCGCCTGGCAACCGGATGCCAGCAGATCGTCGAACCGCGTGTTATCCACAGCCCCTCCACAGCCGGCGGAGTCGCAACCCCCCGGAATCATTCAGGGGATTTTCATCCCCAAAGTTTCCCACACGTTATCCACACCCCCAGTCCTGATCACTCCAGGGGGTGTCCGTCCCCGCCGCCCGAGGGCCCCGAGACGCGCTTGAGCGCCACCAGCAGCAGGGACACCGCGGTGGGCGTCAGGCCGGGAATCCTCCGGGCCTGCCCTACCGTCGAGGGCCGGTGCGACGCCAGCTTCTCCGCCGCCTCCTTGCTCAGCCCGCGCACCTCGCCGAAGCGGAAGCCCTCCGGAATCCGCCACCGGTCCGTGGCCTCCGACTCGCGCGCCGCCGCCCGCGCGGCCTGGGCGATGTAGCCCTCGTACTTCACCTCCACCTCCACCTCCTCGGCCACGTCCTCGCCCACCGAGGGCCAGTCCGCCCTCCCCTCCCCCAGCGCCAGGTACGTCACCTCGGGCCGCTTCAGCCGCGCCGCCAGCCCCGTGCGCTTGAGCCGCGTGACTTCCTCCGTCACCGCCCGCTGCCGCGCCTCCGCCCGCTCCAGTGCCTCGCGCGGCAACAGCCCCACGCGGTGCCCATGGCGCGCCAGGCGCAGGTCCGCGTTGCCCTCGCGCAGCTTGAGGCGATGCTCGGAGCGACTGGTGAACATGCGGAACGGCTCGTCCACGCCCTTGGTCACCAGGTCGTCCACCAGCACCGCGCCGTGCGCCTCGTCGCGGCCGAGCACGAGCGCCGGCTCCCCCTTCACCTGAAGCGCCGCGTTGAGCCCCGCCCACAGGCCCTGGAAGGCGGCCTCCTCGTAGCCGGAGGTGCCGTTGAGCTGCCCCGCGAAGTACAGGCCCGCGACGGACTTGGTCTCCAGCGTGGGGTGCAGCTGCGTGGGCGGCGAGTAGTCGTACTCCACCGCGTAGCCGAAGCGGACGACCTCCACCTTCTCCAGCCCGGGGATGGTGCGCAGGAAGTCGAGCTGCACGTCCGCGGGCAGGCTGGTGGACAGCCCCGCCGGGTAGACGAGTGGGGAGTCCGGGCCCTCGGGCTCGAGGAACACCTGGTGCCGCTGGCGGTCCGCGAAGCGCACCACCTTGTCCTCCAGCGACGGGCAGTAGCGCGGCCCCCGGCCGACAATCTCCCCCTGGTACAGCGGCGAGCGGTGCAGGTTGTCGCGAAGCACCCGATGCGTCTCGAGCGTCGTCTGCGTCATGCCGCACGTCACCTCGCGCTGACGCGGGAACGGCACACCGGCGGCCTGCTCCACGCGCGTGCGCCAGGAGAACGGGCGCGGCGGGAAGTCCCCAGGCTGAGGCTCCACCCGGTCCCAATCGATGCTCGCGCGGGAGAGCCTGGCGGGAGTCCCCGTCTTGAAGCGGCCCAGCGTGAAGCCCAGCGCGCGCAGCGAATCCGACAGGCCCTTGGCCGCGTCGTCCCCGAGCCGTCCGCCGACCTCCTTCTTCTCGCCCACGTGCATCAGCGCCTGGAGGAACGTGCCCGTGGTGAGCACCACCGCGGGCGCGGCCACGTCGGTGCCGTCGCCCATCCGCACGCCCGTCACCCGACCACCCTCCGTCACCAGCGCGCTGACCTCGCCCTCGCGCACGGTGAGGTTCGGCGTGTGGAAGAGGACGTCCTGCATCAGCGCGGCGTACTGCTCGCGGTCGCAGAGGATGCGCGTGGCCTGGACCGCGGGGCCCTTGGAGGCGTTGAGTATCTTGAAGTGCGTGCCGGCCACGTCGGCCACGCGGCCCATCTGTCCGCCCAGCGCATCCAGCTCGCGCACCAGGTGACCCTTGGCGGTGCCGCCCACCGCGGGGTTGCAGCTCATCACCGCGGAGCGCTCGCGCTTCAGCGTCACGGCCAGCGTCGAGAGCCCCAGCCGCGCGCACGCGAGCGCCGCCTCGCTGCCGGCATGGCCCAGGCCCACCACGATGACGTCGTACCGGAGTCCCATCGCTCACGAGGGTCGCCGGAGGGCCACCGGGCCTGACCAGGCCCGTGCATTCCGTCATGGCACCCCGAGCACCCTGGCTCCGGGCGCTCCGCGACCGTGCGTGTCCGTATGTCTCCGGCGGACGCCCTTGGCAAGCAAAGGGAAGGTTTACGGGAGCGCGCGAGGCGGGCAGTGGGAGGGGTTGAGGAGCTGCCTGCCTCGCGCGCACCGGCCATCCTCCGTGAGGTTCAGTCCCGTACGACGGGCTTCCCCCCTCGGCCTGGATGGCGAATCCAAGAATGTCGGGCGGGCCTCCTCGGGCTCGCCGGTCCTGCGGTTGAGCGCCTCGCGTCCTCACGCGGTCGCTCGAATCCCCCTCTTCACGAGGCGGGCCCATGCCCCCTCGCTTGTTCATGGCCCCTACAGGTGTCGCACACACGGAGGGCGAGCCTTGGCCGTGCGGTGAGGACGCTACGGAGAGCTCGAGTCTCTTGAGGGGCCCTGCGCCCCCGTGTGCGCGACGGGGATATGAATAACCGGAGGGTCTGACATGCCGGCCTCCGCAGGGCAGGGGGCCTGGAGGTGGAGGTGGGAGGCGGGCGCTCCCCTCGGAAGACGGCCCTGAGGGGAGGCTCGGGCCGCTGGATTGTTCCAGGTGGGGAACACACCGTTGACGGTGGGGAGTGCTGGTCAGCCGAGGTCCGCGCCGCTATCCACACCGCTCACGATGAATCCGCTCCGAGGTCCTCTCCGACAGGTCGTCTTCCGCGCCGCGCGCGAGCGACCGTCCCAGGCCCGGAGCCCCGATGGACGCGCACGCCCCACGAGGGCGCGCCTCACGCTCGAGTTCGCATGAACCCGCTCACGAAGAAGTCGCCCCCTTCGGGCACGTTGTCGATGGAGCTGCTGTTGGGGGCGCTCACCGCGTTCGCGCCGCTGTCCATCGACATGTACCTCCCGGCGCTGCCGCGCATCGCGGAGGATTTGCACTCGTCGGCCTCGGTCATCCAGCTCACGCTCGCATCGTGCTTCGCGGGGCTGGCGCTGGGGCAGCTCTTCACGGGGCCGCTGATTGACCGCTTCGGACGCACGCGGCCCTTGTACGTGGGGCTCGCGGTGTACGTGCTGGGCTCGCTCGGCTGCGCGCTCGCGCCCTCGGCGACGGCGTTGGTGGCGATGCGCTTCTTCCAGGCGCTGGGTGGAGCGGTGGCTTTGGTGGCGCCGCGCGCGGTGGTGCGGGACCTGTGGTCCGGCGCGGACGCGGCGCGGACGATGTCCCGGTTGATGTTGGTGGTGGGCGTGGCGCCGGTGCTCGCGCCGCTGTTGGGAGGGCTCGTGCTCCAGTACACGAGCTGGCGCGCCATCTTCGTGTTGCTGGCGGGAATCGGCGCGGTGGCGTTGGTGGCCACGGTGCGGGTGTTGCCGGAGACGGCGCCCGCGCACTCGGGGCCGCGCAGCGTGCGCTCGCAGTTGGGGGCGCTGCTGAAGGACGCGGACTTCGTCGGCCCTGCGCTCGCGGGCGGCTTCGCGTACGCGGGGATGTTCGCATACATCGCCGGGTCACCCTTCGTGTTCATCACGCTGCATGGCGTGCCGGAGCAGGACTTCGGTTGGTTCTTCGGCGCCAACGCGGTGGGACTGGTGGCCATGGCGCAGCTCAATCGCAAGCTGCTCGGGGTCATCCCGCTGCATCGGATGCTGCGTCTGGCATTGACGTGGTGCTGGCTGACGGCGCTGGTCGTCTTCGCCGTGACATGGAGCGGGGCAGGGGGCCTGTGGGGACTGGCGGCGGCACTGTTCCTCTTCGTGCCGACGATTGGGTTGGTGGGGCCCAACTCGGTGGCCATCGCGCTGGAGCGGCATGCCGCGCACGCGGGGCTCGCGTCCGCGCTCCTGGGCGCGCTGCAGTTCGCCGCGGCGGCCACGGCGTCGTGGGCGGTGAGCGCGCTCGATGACGGCACCGCGAGGCCCATGGGTGGGGTGTTGGCCGCGGCGGCGACGCTCGCGTGGCTGTGCGCGTTCCTGCGGCACCGCTCGGGGGCGGCGAAGCCGGAGCCCACCGTGGCGGCGTGAGCCCGTAGCCCGCACCGGACGGGGCCACCCGCGAGAAAGCCTCACATGAAAAGGCTAACGTGGTGTGTGGACCGCCCGTGGGTCCGCTCCTCATGGGAGCTTTGCTCTCGTGACGAAGACCCGGGTCGATACCCACGTGTGGAGTCGCGCCGGTCCACTCCACCCCGAGGATGAGAAGAAGTCGCTGTCGGACTGGTGCGCGCCTTGGATCCTCTCGATTGCCAATTCCATCGGGGGGCCAGGCAACCACGTCAACTTGCAGTGCACGTTCTGCGAGAAGCCCCAGCGCGAAGTGAGGAAGCTCATCGCCGCCGCCCACGCGTACATCTGCGACGAATGCGTGGGCCTCTGCAACGACATCCTCCAAGAGGACTAAGAACGAGAGGGTTCTTCGACTTGAGCGTCAGCGACGCCGCTGCTCCGGATTGACGCCACGCGGACATGAAAAAGCCCCGAGGCGCCACAGCGGGCACCTCGGGGCGGATGACGCGAGAGAACGCGTCGTCAGGGCATCACGGCGCGACCGGCGCCTTGGCCTTCTTCTCCGCGCCGACGAAGTCGCCGGCCTTCACCTGGGTGACCTTCGCCCAGTCCACGTGTCGCGCCATGGCCTGGCGCACGTCGTCCGGCTTGAGCTTCGCGAGCTTCTGCTCCAGCTCCGCGTCGAACGCGAGCGTGCGGCCCAGGTACAGGTAGCTGGCGAGCCTGCGTGCCAGGCTCCCGTCCTGCGCGCGTCCCGCCTGACGGTACTCGAGCAGCCCCGAGCGGGCCTTCTCGAGCTCCTCGGCGGAGTAGCCCTTCTGCAGCGCGCTGGTCACCTCTTCGCGCATGGCCAGCTCCAGCCGCGACGCGTTCTCCGGCGCGTAGATGGCGTACGTGATGAACGTGCCCACCGCGTCGATGTCACCCGGGTTCAGGCTGCTGTTGACGCCGTAGGACAGGCCGTCCTTCTGACGGATGCGCGTGGCCAGCCGCGAGTTGAGGAAGCCGCCGCCCAGCACGAAGTTGCCGAGCATCAGCGCGGGCCAGTCCTCGTCCTGGTCGCGCAGCTGCAGCGCTTGTCCCGCGTAGTAGTACGCGTTCGCCTTGTCCGGCGTCTCCACCACCAGGGCCTTGGCGCCCACGTCGTTGAACACCTCCGGCACGCGCTGGTACGGCGAAGGGCTCTTCCAGTCGCCGAAGAGCTTGCCCGCGACCCCCGTCAGCTCCTTCGGCTCGAAGTCTCCGACGACGGACAGCTCCGCGTTGGCGCCGCCGTAGAACTGCTTGTGGAAGGCGCGCGCCTGCTCGAGCGTGGTGCTCTTCGCGCCCGCGATGCGCTCGTCGAGCGTGGGCACGTAGTACGGGTGGCCCTTCGGGTAGTGGCCCGACAGCGTGCGCCAGAAGGCGATGCTGCCCTGCGTCTCCGGCTCGCTGCGCTGGGCCTCCAGGCCCGCCAGCCGCTCCTGCTTGAGCAGCGCGAACTCCTTCGCGTCGAACGCGGGCTGGCGCAGCACCTCCGCCACCAGCTCCAGCACCTTGGGGAGGCTGGCGCGCGGGCACTCGATGTTGGCGGAAGCCCCGGACAGCCCACCGTCCACGCTCACGCGCGCCTTGAGCTTGTCGAGTTCATCCTGCAGCTGCGAGCGCGTGCGCTTCTTCGTGCCGCGCATCAGCATGCGGCCCGTGTACGCCGCCGCGTCCGCCTTGCCGCGCAGGCCAGCCTCGGTGCCCCAGTGGAAGGACAGCGACGCGTTCACCATCTCGCCGCGCGTCTTCTTGGAGAGCAGCGCGTACTTCATGCCGCCCGGCAGCTCACCGCGCTGCACGCGCGCCTCCACGTTGGCGGGGGAGGGGTCGAACGCCTCGCCCTGCGTCACGGCGGCGCGGCCCTTGTAGCCCTCCAGCACCTTCGCCAGGTCCACCGCCGGCGGCATCTCCGAGCGGTCCGGCTTCGCCGTCGGCACGAACGAGCCCATCGTCCGGTTGGAGGACTTGAGGTAGGCGGTGGCCACGCGGGTGACGTCCTCGGGCTTCACCGCTTCGATGCGGTCGCGGTGCAGGAACATCAGGCGCCAGTCGCCGGTGGCGGCCCACTCGGACAGGCCGATGGCGGCGCGCTCGGAGTTGTTGAGCGTCAGCTCCATGATTTTCAGCAGCGTCGTCTTCGCGCGAGTGACCTCCTCCTCGGTGAAGGGCTTGCGGGCGGCCTCCTCCACGTTCTTGATGAGCGCCTCGCGCGCGGGGCCCAGCGGCTGGCCTTCGCGCAGCTCCGCGCTGAAGCCGATGACGCCCGGGTCGCGGAACTGCAGGTTGTACGCGGACACCGTCGCGACCTTCTTGCCCTCCACCAGCGACTTGTAGAGGCGGCCCGAGGGGTTGTGCCCCATGGCCAGCGTCAGCACGTCGATGGCGGCGAAGTCGGGGTGGGCGCCCTCGGGCACGTGGTACACGCTGGCGAGCATCGGGTTGTCACCCACGCGGCGCAGCGTCACCTCGCGCTCGCCGTCCTGGGTGGGCTCGGCGGTGTACGTGGCGGGCACGGGCTCGTCGGGCTTCTTCAGCTTGCCGAAGGTGTCCTGGATGTAGCCCAGCGCCTTGGACGCCTCGAAGCGGCCGGCGACGACGAGCATCGCGTTATCCGGGCGGTAGTACTTCCGGTAGAACGCCTGGAGCCGGTCGATGGGGACGTTCTCCAAATCGGAGCGCGCGCCGATGGTCGACTTGCCGTAGCTGTGCCAGATGTACGCGGCGCTGAGCACGCGCTCCTGGAGGATGCTGCCCGGGTCGTTCTCACCGGACTCGAACTCGTTGCGGACCACCGTCATCTCGCTGTCGAGGTCCTTCTTCGCGATGAAGCTGTTGACCATGCGGTCGGCTTCGAACGAGAGCGCCCACTGGAGGTTCTCGTCGGTGGCGGGCAGGGTCTCGAAGTAGTTGGTGCGGTCCAGCCACGTGGTGCCGTTGGGACGGGCGCCGCGCTCGGTGAGCGCCTGGGGCACGTTCTTCGTGGTGGGCGTGCCCTTGAACAACAGGTGCTCGAGCAGGTGCGCCATGCCCGTCTCGCCGTAGCCCTCGTGCTTGCTGCCCACGAAGTACGTCACGTTCACGGTGACGTTGGGCTTGGTCGGGTCGGGGAAGAGCAGCACGCGCAGGCCGTTGGGCAGGCGGTACTCGGTGATGCCCTCCACGCTCGTCACGGGGGAGAGCGAGCTGGCCTTGGTGGCGGGGGCGGCGGCCTTCGCGGCGGGGGCGGGGGCCTTGGCGGCGGAAGGAGAGGGGGCAGGGGCTTGGGCCCAGACGGGCTGGCTGGCCACCAGCATCAGGGGCGCCAGCAGGGAAAGCGGGGTACGACGCTTCATGCGGTCCTCGCGGGTCTTCAGGAAGTGCACGGCGCTTCTAACCCGGCACACCCCATCCGCCATCCCGGAAGCCAGCACTTCCTCCAGGAAGGCGTCCTCGGTGTGACAGGCGAGGGGGCTCATGCGAGGCGCGCTCCGTGGGTTCGAAGCGGGTTCGTCGTGTTTTCCGGTGACAACCCCAAGGGTTGTCCTCTGCCTTGCCTCCATGTCAGGTCGGTTTGCTAGGGTGCCTTCCACCTGAAAAGCGACATGGGGTCGCTCGAAGGAGGACGTCGAGATGGCGCGCAATGACGGTGGGGGATTGGGGCCGATGTTCCAACGGGAGATGGAGGAGCTGAAGGAGCGCCTGCGCAAGGCGCACGAGGAGTCGCTCGCGGCCATCGCGAAGCTGTCGCAGCACATGGACAGGACGCGGGTGAACCTGGACGCGCTGGACCGGAGTCACGCGGACTTCAGGCAGTCAATCCAGGCGGCTCAGCGGGAGTACGGCGAGCTGCGGGAGATGGTCCACGAGCATCACGTGGCCATCGCGGAGACGCGACAGGAAGTCAGCGGGCTGAAGGGCGACGTCTCGGGGTTGAAGGGCGAAGTCGGCGGGCTGAAGCAGGACGTCAAGGAGATCCGCCTCGACGTCCATGAGCTGAAACAAGACGTGATTCTGCTCAAGCAGAAGGTGGAGGCCTTGGAGGTGAAGGTCCTCTCCCTGGAGCGGAAGATGGAGGCCGTGCATGCAAGACTGGAGGGCATCGACAGAAGGCTCGACGCCATGGACAAGCGCATCGATGCCATCGACTCCCGACTCGGCATCATGGAGACCGGGTACCAGGCCATCGAAGTCAAGCTCCAACGCTCGGACCGCCTCTACGAGGAGATGAACGAGCGCGTGGACCTCTTCTCCCGGGACCTCCGGGTGGTGCGCGCGGGCTTCGAGGAATCCGTGGAGACGCTCGCGAAGCTCGCCGCGACCATGGGCATCAACGCCTCGGAGATGCGCCGGGGGTTGTTCCACGTCAACGAGAAGGTGGCCCGACTCTCCGTGGAGCAGGACACCACCGAGAAGCGCCTGCAGGCGCACGAGAGCATCCTGACGAAGCTGCTCAAGAACTGACCCCGCGATGACACCGTGAGGGGAACTCCACGCGGTTCCCCTCGCGTCGGTGTAGCGTCGCGCCCAGGTCCGCAAGGGGCGACGCATGAAGCTGGTGCTCATCTCCGATACGCATCGACGGCACGAGGAGCTCGAGGTCCCCGTGTGCGACGTGCTCATCCACGCGGGTGACTTCTCCCGCCGAGGCAAGCAGGAGGAGTTGGAGTCCTTCCTCGGCTGGTTCTCCCGTTGCCCCGCGCGCGAGAAGGTGTTCGTCGCCGGCAACCATGACTTCATCTGCGAGAGAGCGCCGCAGCTGACGCGCAGGCTCGCCCAAGAGGCCGGGGTGCACTACCTCGACGACGAGGAGGTGCTCGTCCGAGGCCTGCGCGTCTGGGGCTCACCGGTGACGCCCCGCTTCGGCGGCATGGCCTTCAACCGCGAGCGCGGCGCCGACATCCGCACGCACTGGGACCGCATCCCCGAGGGGCTCGATGTACTCGTCACCCATGGCCCGCCCAAGGGCCTCGGGGACCGCACGTTCCTCGGCGCGCACGTGGGCTGCGAGGACCTGCTCGCCCGCGTGAAGCAGGTCCACCCGCGCCTGCACGTCTACGGCCACATCCACGAGGCCCCAGGCGAGCAGTCCCTGCCCGAGGTGCCCACGCGCTTCCTCAACGTGTCCAACTGCCACCTCCACCCCTTCGGCATCCGTCCGCCCGTCGAGGTGGAGCTCGACGCGCGCGCCCCCGAGTCCTAGGACGCGCGCTGTCTCCGGAGGAAGTCCTCCACCTCGCGCACCTCGTCGGCGGTGAGGCGGAACTCCCCGGCCTGGATGAAGCCATCCACCTGCGCGGCGCTGCGCGCGCCGACGATGGCGCCCGTGACGACGGGGTTCCGCAGCGTCCACGCGATGGCCACCTCCGCGGGCGAGCGTCCGTGTCGCTGCCCCACCTCGCGCAGGAACTCCACCAACGCCAGGTTGCGCGTGAGCTCCGGCTCCTGGAAGCTCGCGTTTCTACGGCGCCAGTCATCCTCGGAGAAGCCCGCCACGCGCGCGTGCGTCATCGAGCCCGTGAGCAGACCGGAGGCCATGGGCGAATAGACGATGACGCCGATGCCATGTCGCTCGCAGAAGGGCAGGATGTCCTGCTCGATGTCGCGGCGGATGAGCGAGTAGGGCGGCTGGAGGGCTGTCGGAGGCGCGATGCTCCCCGCGCGCTCCAATTGCGCGGTGTTGAAGTTGCTCACGCCAGCCCAGCGAATCTTCCCCTCGCGCTTGAGGGCCTCCATCGCCGTCCAGACCTCTTCGATGACGTCCAGCGACTCCACCGGCCAGTGAATCTGGTACAGGTCGATGGCGTCGACCCTCAACCGGCGCAGCGAGGCCTCGCATTCACGGCGCACCGAGTCCGCCTCGAGCACCTTGGAGATGCGCCCCTGCGCGTCCCAGACCATGCCGCACTTGGTGAAGACATACGGCCGTGGCTGTCGGCCCTCGAGCGCTCGCGCCACCACCTCCTCCGAGTGCCCCAGGCCATACAACGCCGCGGTGTCTATCCAGTTGATGCCCGAGTCCAGCGCATGCCGGATGGCCTCGATGGACTCCGCGTCATCCTGCGAACCCCAGGTGTACTGCCAACCGCTGCCTCCGATGACCCAGGCCCCCAGGCCCAGCGGGGTGATGTCCAGGTCGGATGACCCCAGCCTCCGCGTCCGCATACACTCCTCCTGTCCGCTGCACAGTCGTGCGGGCCCCGGCCCGCTTTGGATGGCGGTCTGTCCCCAGGCCGGCCAGCCTGTCACCTCGGCGCCCTCCTGGAGAGGAGGGATGCTCGCCCCCGGGAACGCTTTGGGTGGGGACGAGCGCCGCGCCGCCCGACGAGGGCCCTGCGACCCGGGCGTAAGTCCGCTCTCCAGCCTTTGGAATGTCACTCGGACGGTGGGGGAACACGGGGCGGAGTGCAAGCACCGGCGCGCTGGTCCGTTAAGTAGTAAGGACCGCTGCTGGATTCGAGTCCCATGCGCGGACCAGGAGCTTCCTTCGGATGAAACGCTTTCTCATCGGCGCGCTGGCCGTCATCGGCGCGATGTCCGTCCTCTTCGTGGTGGGCCTGGTGGCCCTGGTGGTGCTCGCGTCGTCGAGCCGTCCCAGCGTGCCGTCCAACCTCGTGTTGGAGCTGGACCTGTCGAAGCCGCTCGCGGAGAGCAGCTCCGCGGACTCGCTGGCCGGGGCCTTCGGCGAGGACCCGCTCACCGTGCGCGACGTGGTGGACGCGCTGGAGAAGGCGGGCGAGGACTCGCGGGTGAAGTCGCTGGTGGTGCGCGTGGGCACCAGCCCCGGCAGCCCCGCGACGACGCAGGAGCTGCGGGACGCGGTGAAGGCGTTCCGGGCCAAGGGCAAGAAGGCCGTCGCCTACACGGACTCGTTCGGCGAGGAGGGCAACGCGACGGGCGCGTACTACTTCGCGTCGGCGTTCGATGAAATCTACATGCAGCCGTCCGGCAGCGTGAACGTCATCGGCCTCGCGTTCGAGACGCCCTTCGCGCGCGACGCGCTGGCGAAGCTGGGCGTCACGCCGCGCTTCGACAAGCGCTACGAGTTCAAGAACGCGGTCAACAGCTACACCGAGCAGGGCTACACGCCCGAGCACCTGCTGGCCACGGAGCGCTTCGCGGGCAGCCTCTACGGGCAGATGGTGCGCGGCATCGCCGAGGGGCGCGGGCTGAAGGAGGACGAGGTGCGCGCGCTCATCGACCGGGCGCCGCTGCTCGCGCCGGAGGCGGTGGACGGCAAGCTGCTCAACGGGCTGCTCTACCGCGACGAGGTCTACGCCGCGCAGAAGGCCGCGGCGGGTGACGGCGCGGAGCTGTTGTATGTGAAGAAGTACCTGGACCGCGCGGGCCGGCCGAACACCACGGGCGACACCATCGCGCTCGTGTACGGCGTGGGCACCATCTCGCGGGGCCAGAGCGACTCCAGCCCCTTCGGTGAGCAGGCGCTCGGCGGTGACAGCGTGGCGGCGGCGCTGCGCAAGGCGGCGCAGGACTCGCAGGTGAAGGCCATCATCTTCCGCGTGGACAGCCCCGGCGGCAGCTACGTGGCCAGCGACACCGTGCGCCGCGAGGTGCAGCGCGCTCGCGAGGCGGGCAAGCCCGTCATCGCCACCATGGGCACGTACGCGGCCAGCGGCGGCTACTACTTCGCCATGGACGCGGACAAGATTGTCGCCCAGCCCGGCACGCTGACGGGCAGCATCGGCGTGTACACCGGCAAGTTCGTCACCCACGGCTTCTGGGAGAAGCTCGGCGTCAACTTCGACACGGTGGCCTTCGGGAAGAACGCCACGCTGGACAGCTCGGACGCCGACTACACGCCGGAGCAGCAGGCGCGCGTGGACGCGGAGCTGGACCGCATCTACACGGACTTCACCACGCGCGCGGCGAGCGCCCGGAAGATGCCGGTGGAGAAGCTGCAGGGCCTGGCCAAGGGCCGCGTGTGGACGGGTGAGGACGCGCTGGAGAACGGCCTGGTGGACGCGCTCGGCGGCTACCCCAAGGCGCTGGAGCTGGCGCGTGAGGCCGCGAAGCTCCCCGCCGACGCCAAGGTCCGGGTCGAGGAGTACCCGCGCAAGAAGAGCCCCGCGGAGGTGCTGTCCTCCATGCTGGGAGAGACGGGCGACAACAGCGATGACGAGGCCTCCGCCACCACGTCACTCGCGACGCCGTGGGCGCCGTGGGTGGAGGCCACGCGCGTGGTGCACGAGGTGGGCGTGCGCATGGGTGTCTTCGCACCGGAGCGTGGCTCGCTCCACGCGCCGATTCCGCAGACGCGCTGGTAGTCGTCCGCGACACTCCGGCGTCATGTCCGCGCGTGCCCTCTGGACGCGCGGGCGTGATGTCCGGACGCCTGGCTTCCCGAGGTGCGTGGGTCCTTCCCGCCTCGTGTGTTTCTCTGCTCCACGACAGACCTTTCGTGGACGTGCTCCGTTTCAAATCGAGACATGACGACGCGGCATGGCGGGTGGGGGCATCGGGCCCCTTCCTTGCAGATGTCGCGGACGTGGAACCATCTGTCGCGGCGGAGGAAGCCGCGCGGGTGGTGCGGGCGTAGAGAACACTCAAGTTTCCGGGACGCATGCGTTCCCAGGGGCAGGGGGCCGCCGTGGGGGGCCTGAGGAGCAAGGCATCATGAAGAAGCGACTGGGGGACATCCTGCTCGAGCGCGGGATGATGGATGCGCTGCAGCTCCACTCCGCGTTGGCGTATCAGCGCAAGTGGGGCGTTCCGCTGGGACAGGTGGTGGTGGACCAGCGCTTCTGCACGGCGCAGCAGGTGTTGGAGGCGCTGGCGGAGCAGGTGGGGATGCAGACGGTGGACCTGGACGCGCAGCCCCCCGAGGCGGCCCTGGCGCGCCTGATTCCGGAGCGGGTGGCGGAGACGCACCGCGTGGTGCCGCTGCGGCTGGAGGGACACGCTCCTCGGGACACGCTGGTGGTGGCCATCGCCGCGCCGGCGAGCCTGGCGTCGGTGGACGCGGTGAAGAGCGTGACGGGGCGGACGCGGGTGGTGGCGAAGCTGGCCACGGACGCGTCCATCCGCCGCGCCATCGGCCGGATGTACCGGGGTGAGACGGAGGTTGCGCCCCGTCGTCCTGGCATGGAGGGGTTCTCCCTGCCGGAGGCGGACGAGCAGATGCCCATGGTGCTCAGCGGCAGCATGGCGGAGCTGACGAACATGGCGCCGCCCGTGGTGGCCGCCGAGGGTGAGCTGCCGCTGTTGTCCTCGCTGGAGGAGGAGACGGCGCGGCCCGTCATCGCTGCGGTGCCTCGGCCCCGCACGCCCTCCCAGACGAAGCTGCCCACGGTGACGGCGGCTCCCGCCCAGGCGCTGGCGCAGGTGCTGGTGTACGGCTGGGGCGCGCAGGCGGCGTCGGGGCTGGTGCGGGTGCTGACCGATGCGGGCTTCACCGCGCGGGTGGCGAGCACCGAGGAGCTGCTGGCGTCGAGCCAGACGCAGGTGGTGGTGGCGCCGCTGCCTTCGCTGGAGGCGCTGGGCCGGCGGGTGGGCGCGCAGGTGGTGGCCGCGGGCAAGACGCCCGAGGTGGACCTTCCCCGGGCGCAGGCGGTGGGAGCGCGGGGCTTCGTGGCGGCTCCGGTGGACGCGGAACTGCTGCTCAGGACGGTGCGTCGACTGGCCCATGCGCCCGTCGACACCACGTTTCTCAGGCGCGCCAGCTGAGGCGCGCGGACCTCACGGCACCACGGAGAGCATCGCGGAGACGTTGCCCAGGGAGGACTCGGGGAGCCACAGCGACTCGAGCTCCACGGGGGCGGAGGTGAAGGGCTCGGCGCGCACGAGCGCGTCCGAGTCGTAGCAGCCGGTGAGGAGCCAGCCTCGCTTGACGCGCTGGTAGGTCTCCAGCGTGCGCGCGGCCGGGTCCACCAGCCAGACGTGGGAGACGCCCTGGCGCGCGTAGAGGGGCAGCTTGCGCGTGCGGTCCAGGGCGACGGTGGACGGGGCGAGCACCTCGCAGACCCAGTCGGGCGCCAGCGTGAGGAAGGGCACGTCCGGGTCGAGGGGTGAGGACACCCGGTCGCGGCGCCACCCCGCCACATCGGGCACGAGCACGTCGTGGCCCAGGCGCAGCTCGGGGGCGCGAAGGAAGCACCAGCGTCCGCTGCCACCGCGGCGCCGGTCGAGTTGCTCACCCAGCTCCACGCCCAGCATGAAGGCGGCGCGGGTTTGAGCGGGCGTCAGCCTGGGAGAAGCCACGAGCTCCTCGTCCAGTATCTCTCCGACCCAGCCCGCGGGCAGGGCCTGGAGCATGGAGTGGTTCGCCAGGTGGATGATGCCTTCCGTCACAGCGCCTCCGAAAGTGCGGCGGTTGAGGGCGGCATTCTAGGGAGGGGTCTGACACGGCCTGGGCCGTGCGGCGGCGCGTCACTTTCCGATGCAGAACCGCTGGAAGATTGCGTCGATGAGCGCCTCGGAAGCGGAGGTTCCGGACACTTCGCCGAGGGCTTCCAGGGACAGGGCCACCTCGCCGGAGACGACCTCCAGGGTGGACAGTCGCGACGCGGATTCCGCGCGGGACAACGCCTCGGAGGCGCGACGCAGGGCATCGGCGTGACGCTCGGACACCAGGGCGACCGCCGAGGGAGTCCCGCCGCCCCACAGGCGTGAGAGCAGTGCCTCACGCAGGGTGTCCACGCCCTCGCCCGTGAGTCCGCTGACGCGGAGGCGGGGTGGGGTGCCTGGGGGCGTGTCCGCTTCGAACGGGGAGGCCGATGAGCTCATGGAGGGAGCTCGCGGAGTCGACAACGACTCGGACGGCACGGTGTCCACAGAGGCCGGGATGGCGCTGACACCCGGGTGCGGAGGCGTCATCTTCGAAACTCCCGAGCGCGCATCCACGCCGCGCACCTCGGCCATCTCCGAGGACCGCGCCTCGACATCGCACTTGCCATCGATGCGCAGCACGGGCGTGGCACCCGCCTCCGCGAGCCAGCGCTCCGCGTCCACCTCGGACGTCCCCGGCGGCAGCACGAGCACCGCCAGGTCCACGCCCGAGAGCAGCTCCCGCGTGCGCGCGATGCCCAGCGCCTCCACGCGGCCCGGCGTCTCGCGCAGGCCCGCCGTGTCGAACAACGTCACGCCCAGGCCGCTCCACTCGACACGGGCCTCCAGCGCATCGCGCGTCGTTCCGGGCTCGTCGTCCACGAGCGCGCGCGCCTCACCCACCAGCCGGTTGAACAGCGTGGACTTGCCCGCGTTGACCGGCCCGAACAGCGCCACGCGCGCGCCTCGCCGCACCAGTCGACCGTGTCCCGCCTCCGCGAGCAGCGACTCCGCCTGTGCACGCAGCGCCTGGACTCGCGCCTCCGCGTCCTCGTCCGCGCCCTCGGCCTCATCCGGAAAGTTGAGCACGCCCTCCAGGTCCGCGTGCAGCGCGCGCAGCGGCTCCTCCAACGCGCGCACCCGCTCACTCAGCGCCCCCGACAGCCCGGCCGCGGCGGCGCGCACGGCGGACTCCGAGTCCGCGGCCACCAGGTCCGCCACCGCCTCCGCGCGCGTCAGGTCGATGCGCCCGTTCAGGAACGCCCGCCGGGTGAACTCCCCCGGCGTCGCCAGCCGCGCGAGCCCGTCCTCCAGCGCACGCGCCAGCAAGAGCTGCAACAGACGCGGGCTCCCATGCGCCTGCAGCTCCACCACGTCCTCGCCCGTGAACGAGGCCGGCGCGCGGAAGTACAGGAAGAGCCCTTCATCCAGCGGCCGCCCTTGCGCATCCACGAAGGCCGCGAGGTACGCGTGACGCGGCGTCGGCTCCGCGGGGATGCCCGGCGCCAGCCGACGCCCCACCTCCAACGCGGCGGGACCCGACAACCGGAGGATGCCCACGGCCCCCGCGGTGGGCGCGGTGGCGAGGGCGACGATGGTGGGGGAGACGGACGTCATGTCAGCGGAAGACGGCGGCCGTTCGGCACGCTGCCGGGGACACGCATCCCCGGAAGCGCTCGAGCCAGGCCTACCGAGGCCCCATCGGGGGCGTGGAGCCACGGGCGGCCTTCTCGACGGCCTCGCGGTTCTCCTCGATGTACTTCTCCACGGCCGCGTCCTCGATGTCCAAGTCCCGCAGCACGCCCGGGTAGACAAAGCGGAAGGCGGGGGACTCCTCATCGCCGCGCAGGCGGAAGCTCATCTTCAGCACCGCCGCGCCGTACAGCTTGTCCTTGAGACCCTTCGCCTTGCCCATGCACGCCCTCACTCGTCGAAGTCGTCCTCGTCATCGTCCGGCAGCAGGCTCCGCTTGGGCAGCGGCGCGGGCTTCTCCGGCGTGAACACCACTCGGCGGTTGCGGCCCTCACCCTCGGCCGCGACCTTCAACCCCACCACTCCTTCTACCGCCTTCAGCACCCGCGCGCGGTCCTCCTGCTTCATCGCGGCGAGCGCGTAGAAACGCCCCAGGCTGGCGGACTTCTCCGCGAGCTTGCGGACCGCCTCTCGCAACGCGGCATCCTCCTCCACCGCCAGCGTCCGCTCGTCCCCATCCGCCTGCGCCTTGGAGGCCGCCCCACGCTGCGCGGGAGCCTGAGAAGCCGCCCCACGCTGC
Organism: Myxococcus guangdongensis; assembly: GCF_024198255.1. Lineage (NCBI taxonomy): Bacteria > Pseudomonadati > Myxococcota > Myxococcia > Myxococcales > Myxococcaceae > Myxococcus > Myxococcus guangdongensis. Next base: position 185,314 of record NZ_JAJVKW010000012.1, on the reverse strand, counting down.
GCCTGCTGCTTCGCGGGAGGGGGAGGCTGCGCCGCCTGCGCCTTGGGCGCCGGAGCCGCGGCCTGCGCGGGGACCTTCTCCGCGGCGGCCTGCGGCTGCTGCGGCTCGCGACGCTGACGGGGCTCCGGGTGCGCGCCACAGCCCAGCACCACCCAGCGCCGGTCGACGCCCGGGCGGTGCAGCATCTTGTTGAGCAGGAACTGGAGCGAATCCAGGACCTGGCTGCGACGGCCCTGCTCGACGCCGGGCGGAGGCCCCGCTTCGAAGTGCAGCGCGACGGACAGGCTGCCGTCCGCCGCGTCCTGCATGTCCAGGCGGGCCGGGAAGCCCATCAGGCCCAGGATGTCACCGAGGAGCTTCTCCACGCGGGGGCGCAAATCCGCGCCCCCGGCGACGGGAGCCTGCTGGGAAACCGGCTGCTCGCTCACTTGCGCTTTCCTCCCGCTGTCGCGACCACCGGCGTACCACCCCCGGCCTTCGGCTTGTTGCGGTCCAACCACTTCCTCAACCCGTACTGCTGGGCGATGGAGAAGATGTTGTTGGTGAAGATGTAGAGCGACAGACCGGCCGGGTACTGCAGCAGCGTCAGCGTGAAGATGCCGGGCACGAACCAGGTCATGATCTTCGCCTGGGTCGCATCCATCATCTGCGGCTGCATCTTCTGCGTGATGATCATCGACACGCCCAGCGCCAGGGGCAGCAGGTACGTGGGGTCCTTGTAGGTCAGGTCCCTCCAGATGGGGCCGAAGAAGGGCTCGCCATACAGGTCGAAGCTGTTGCGCAGCGCCGTGAAGAGCGCGATCCACACCGGCATCTGGATGACCAGCGGGAGGCAGCCGCCGAGCGGGTTCACCTTCGCCTCCTGGTACAGCTTCATGATTTCGAGGTTCTGCTGCTCGCGGTTGTCCGCGAACTTCTTGCGAATCTCGTCCATGCGCGGCTGGAGCTTCTTCACCTCTTCCATGCTGACCATGGAGCGGTAGGTGAGCGGCAGCAGCACCAGCTTCACCACGACGGTGAGCAGGATGATGGCCACGCCCCAGTTGCCGGTGATGCCATGGAAGAACTTCATGATGCCGAGCAGAATCTTGCAGATGACGGCCCAGATGCCGAAGTCGACGGTGTCCTCGAGCTTCGGGTGGAAGGCCGCGTCACCCAGGCCCACCACCTTGCGCAGCTCCGGCCCGGGCACCACGGCCATCAGGTCCGGGTCCTTGGGGCCCAGGTAGCCGCCGAGCTTCAGCGTCACCGTCTCACCCGCGGCGGCGCTCAGCGGGAAGGCCACGGAGACCTGACGCGCGGTGGGCGTGGCGGCCAGGATGCAGCGGCCGGGGCGCGGGCCCTCCAGCGGATAGAGCGCGGACAGGAAGTACTGCTGGTTGATGCCGAAGTAGTGGATCTGCCCCTTGCTCTTCTCCACGTCGAGCGCGTCGTCGCCCGGGTTCATGTTGTGGAGCTTGTCATCCACCCAGCACGCGGAGCGGCTCAGGTTGCCCACGCCGCCGAAGAAGGACGGCGCGTGCTCGAAGTTCGGGTCGATGGCGCGGCCGTAGTGCACCAGCAGCTCGCCGTTCTGCGCCTGACCGGACGTGTTCTTCACCTGCACGGTGTACGTGAGCTCGAAGCCCTCCTTCGGCCACGTCAGCACCTTCACCACCTCCCACGGGCCCTGGCGGCCGGTGAAGGTGAGCGTCTCCACGTCGCCGCCCGTCTTCTCGTCGACGGCGTAGGGGACACCGGCGCCCAGCGGGCTCTGGCCCTCGATGGTGACGGACAGGGGCAGCGGCTGGTTGGGCACCGGCTGCGCCAGGTTCATCTGCGGCGCGGGGGGCACCTCCTTGCCGAGCAGCTGCTGGTAGCCCTGGGCCAGGGTCAGCGAGTGCTGCTCGCGCATCTTCACGCCCTGCAACTGCGCGGACGTCAGGCCCGCGCCCACGGAGGAGAACCGGTACACGGACTCCTTGCGGTGCGAGTCGACCTCCTTCGCGGGCGGAGGCGGCAGGTTGATGCCGCCCATGGGAGGCGTGTCTTCACCCGTGGGGGGCTGCGCGGCCTGTGCGGGCGGCGTGCCTGCGTCCTGCGTGCCTGCGGCCGCCACACCCGCGTCATCGGCGCCAGGGGCGGCCGGCGGGGGCGGGAACAGGAACATCCATCCGGCGGTGACCGCGAAGGAGAGCAGCAGGGCGACCAGCAGCCGCTTCTGGGAGTCGTTCGACTGGGGCGAGAGCGGATCGTTCATAAGTGTCCCTCCCCGCGGGGGAGGGTGCGGCAAGGGGTGAAGACCCCGTCAAGGCACCGGATCGATGCCACCGGGGTGGAAGGGCTGGCAGCGCATCAGACGCCACACGGTGAGCCAGGAACCCTTGAACCCTCCATGCTTTTCCAGCGCCTCCATGGCGTAGGTGGAGCACGAGGGATGGAAGCGGCACACCTTCGGGAGCAGCGGCCCCAGGAACCTCCGGTAGAACCGGATGGGCAGCGAGATGACGAAGGCGAGCGGGCTCATCGGGGAGGCTCCTTCGGCTTCGGCTCGGCGGCCGGCGGGAGCCGCTGCAGCTTACGGGTGACACCGTCGAAGGCGCGCGACAGCGCCACGAAAGAGGCCTCCTTCGCGGATGAGCGCGCCACCAACACTACGTCCAGGCCCTGGGGCCATTGCGTGCGCCGCTTGCGGAACAGCTCCCGCAGCACACGCCTCAGGCGCGCTCGCACCACCGCGTTTCCCACCTTGCTCGACACGGTGAGGCCAACACGGGAGTACGCCCGGCCATTGCGCTTGTAGAGGGCGAGGAGGCAGTCGGAGGGGAGCTTCTGCCCGCCGTCCTGCACCTCGAGGAACTCACGCCTGCTGAGCAGGCGAAGGGCCTTGGGGAAGCGCTGGTCTGCCGGGCCTTCTCGGCCCGGCGTCGCACCCTCGGCCCTCACACGCGGACTCGCTTACTTCTTGGCGGCCGACACGACCAGCCGCTTGCGGCCCTTCGCGCGGCGGCGCTTGAGGACATCGCGGCCGGACTTGGTTCCATTGCGCTTGCGGAACCCGTGGGTGCGGTTGCGGCGCAGCTTCGACGGCTGATACGTGCGCTTGGACACGGCTCGAACTCCTTGATGAGGGGTGGCGCCTCCTACGGCTTCGGCGCGACCTGAACTAGGGAAAGGGCCGGGTCCGTAGCCCCATTTCCGGGGCAAGTCAACGAAGGACCACCTGGACCACCCCCATTTTCCAGATCCAGGGAACGGATTCCAGGCGCCTGAATCCTCCCGGGAGCGTCCGCCCGCCTGGGTGGATCCATATGAAGCGACCAGGCAGCACCGGATTCGATCAACCCGGGAGCGGATCCGCGCGCACCTTCTCGAGGGCCCACGACAGGGCTTTGGGCGTTTTGCGTTCCGTACTCCCAGTCAACCCAGGGAGGCGGAGCCCCAGCGGTTGGGGGGAGGGGAGCGGATCCCCACAACGGCCCTGACTCGGCACGTCCGTTGCCAATTCGTGAGGTCTGGAAAAGATCCTTCAGCGGCGCCACTTTGGGTCGATAGCTTGATCCACCTGGACCCCTCTGTTAGCACCGCCGGACGCTCGCAGTCCCGCCCGCTTTGCACGGTTGAGACACACTTGAACGCCCTCGCCCAGGCCTCCGCCCCCCTTCCAAGTGCTGGAATTCTCTGGAACAAGTTGCTGGAGGCCGTCCGTCAGGAGGGCCGTCAGTACGCGCTCCAGTGGTTGGACCGGGTGCGCGCGCTGGAGGTCCGCGACAACGCCCTCGTGCTGGGTGTCCCCGACCGCTTCTTCCGCGACTGGGTGGACGACCACTACCGCGGTTTGCTCGAAGGACACCTGGCCCGGATGGACAACGGCCTGTCCTCGGTGACCTATGAAGTCGTCGAGGGACTCGTCCCCGACCCCCAGTTCCCGCCCATACCCACCGTGAAGGTCAGTGTAGGCCGGCCCTCGCGCCTGAACAGCCGCTTCACGTTCAGCACCTTCGTGGTGGCGGACAGCAACCAGCTGCCGGCGGCGGCGGCGCAGGCGGTGTCGGACAAGCCGGGCCACCACTACAACCCGCTCTACATCTATGGCGGCACGGGGTTGGGGAAGACGCACCTGCTCCAGGCCGTGGGCAACCACATCTGGGAGAAGGACCCCTCGCAGCGCGTGGTGTTCCTCTCCAGCGAGCAGTTCACCAACGAGTACGTGGAGAGCGTGCGCGAGCACCGCATGACCGACTTCCGGCGCAAGTTCCGGGAGGAGTGCGACGTGCTGCTCATCGACGACATCCAGTTCCTGGGCAAGCGCGAGGAGACGCAGAAGGAGTTCTTCTACACCTTCAACACGCTCTACGAGCTGGGCAAGGCCATCATCCTCACCAGCGACACGGTGCCCGCGGAGATTCCGGGCCTGGAGGAGCGGCTGCGCAGCCGCTTCACCATGGGACTGATGACGGACATCCGCGAGCCCACGTACGAGACGCGCGTCGCCATCCTCCAGAAGAAGGCGGTGGCGGAGAACCTGGACCTGCCGGACTCCGTCGCGCACTTCATCGCCAAGCACATCCAGAAGAACGTGCGCGAGCTCGAGGGCGCGCTGGTGAAGCTGTCTGCGGTGCACAGCCTGACGCGCCAGCCGGTGACGGAGGAGTTCGCCGCCGAGGTCCTCCGCGACATCCTCCCCGCCCAGCACGTGGTGGACGTGGAGGCCATCCAGCGCGAGGTGGCCCGCTTCTACAAGGTCACGGTGGAGTCGCTGAAGGAGGACCGCCGTCACAAGGCCCTGGCGCACGCGCGGCAGGTGGCCATGTACCTGAGCCGCAAGCTGACCAAGAGCTCCTTCCCTGAAATCGCGTCGCGCTTCAGCAAGGACCACTCGACCGTCATCTCCGCGGTGCGCAAGGTGGAGGGCCTGCGTGAGTCGGACCCCACCGTGAAGCGCGAGCTGGCGGAGCTGGAGCTGCGGCTCGGCGGGCACTGAGCGCCCACCCACCGTCAGTCATCACGTCATACGCACGGTACAACCAGGAACGGGCCTCGCGCCCGTATCCCAGGTGCCGTGTCCCCTCGACTCAAGAGCCTGCTGACCCTGCTCGCCGTGTTGGCGGTGGTGGGGCTGTGGAGTCTCGAGTCCGCGAGGGACCTTCCTCGTGAGCGGCCCTCGCTCGCGCCCCTCCAGCCCGCACCGCGCTTCCCACCGCCGCCCGTGCTGACGCCGCCCGTCATCCCCTTCGGGGTGAAGGGGGTGCGGCGGGTGCTGAAGGCCGGGCTGACACACCGTTACCGTTTCGATTTGGACACGCGGACGGCGGAGCAGCTCCCCGGCGCGGAGGCGGGGCGCACCTGGCGGCACTCCGGCTGGAGCGGGGAGGTGGCGGTGACCTGGGCGGGCACGGAGGGAGGGCAGCACTTCTTCGTGGCGCGGGTGAAGCCCACGTGGGTGGAGGACGCGGAGCCGCTCGTGGACGGGGCCCTGCGCGACTTCCGCGCCAGCTTCGAGCGGCCCGTGTACGTGACACAGGACGAGCGTGGACAGGTGGTGGCCGTGCACTTCGACCTGTCGGTGGGTGAGCGGGCCCGGCGCTTCATTCGGCGACTGGTGGCGGCGACCCAGTTCGTGGCGGAGGAGGGACGCGCGTGGACCACGCAGGAGGAGGACACCACGGGGGACTTCGAGGCCGAGTACCGCGCCGGGGGCAGCGCCCACACCTACGTGAAGACGAAGCGGCGGTACCTGCGCACGGCGGTGCCCGTGTGGGCGCCCTCGGGGGCTGGTGGGCCGGGGCTCGTCGTTCCGAGGCCGCGAGGGCACTGGGACTTCACGCTCGATGAGGACGGGCTCGTGCGTGAGGTGACGGGCTCGGACGTGGTGGAGTCCGGAGGGGGCGCGACGGGGTTGCCGCTGGTGCGTACGGAGACGCGGGTGGCGATGACGCACCTGGGCTCGGAGCAGCGCGCGGTGAGCACGCTGAAGGACTTCCATGCCGCGCGCGCCCGGTGGAGCGCCGAGGTCCTCTCCTCACCGGAGACTTCGCGGGCCCTCTCGACGGAGAGCGGAGAGCAACCTTCGTCGGAGTTGCTCCAGACCTTGGCCCGAGCCGTGTCGAAGACGAATCCACCCTCGCCCGAGCAGGCCCACGCCTTGGCGCAGGCCATGACCACGATGGTGGGGAGGGTGGAGCGCCCCTCATTCGAGCTCGCTCGAGCACTTGCTCGGGCCGTCGGGACGACGACGGAACCCGCGTTGAGGGACGCGGTGGGACTGGCGTTGGGCACCGTGGTGCGAGGCCTCGAGCGCAGCGAGCCGGCCCGTGCCGTCGAGCTCCTCGACGGGTTGCTTCGTCGCTGCGAAGCCAGGCGCCTCGACGCACGGGAGTGTCTGCACGTGCTGGCCCGGACAGGCTCCTCCCGAGGCAGGGACTACGCTCGGAGGTCACTCGCGGACACCTCGCCCGAGGTGCGCGCCGCCGCGACACGGGCACTCGGCGCCATGAAGGGCGCGAGCATCGAAGCCCTGCTGGACGAAGTCATCCTCACGGATAAGGACGCCGGTGTCCGCGAGCAGGCCGCCACCCTGATGGCCCAGCGCGTCTCCGGCCCTCATCTGCGCACGGTGGCGCAGTGCCTGCGCACGGAGCCCGAGCCCCGCGTCCGCGCCGAGCTGGTGCGGATGCTGGGCCAGGTGCTCACTGTGGAGCCCCTGGCCACCGAGCTGCTTCGCGACGTGGCCGCGCGCGATGACGCGGAGGACCTCCGTCGGTTGGCCTCCTCACTCCTCGCGAAGGAGCAGGAGTAGCCCGACCTCGTCCCCCTCGCGCCGTCGCGCACCTGACCTCGCACGAGGCGACACGAGGCCCGTGCCTCACACGTCCGGAATCCACAGCGCGCGCAGGTCCGCGGGGAGCTGGCCCATCACATCGTCGGCCTCGCCCTCGGAGATGTGCTCGCGCACCGTGACGAACACCGCGCGGCACAGCCGCTCCGCCTCGTTCGGCGTGGTGTCCAGGTCGTCCGCGACCCTTTGCACGAACTCCAGCATCTTGAACTTGCGAGGAGGCAGGCCCTCGTGACGCGGACACCGTTGCAGCATGTCCCGGACCTTCTGGGGAAGCTGCGCCTCCAGGTCCTTCACCTCTCCGCCCATGAGCCGCTGCTCCAGGGTGCAGAGCACCGACTCCGCCGCCCGCTCCGCGAGCGCCCGGTCGACGCCCGCCCTCGCCTCCAAGTCCCGGATGAAGAACGCATACGTGCGCGATGTCCTCGACGCGTGCCGCTTCGCACGCAGCTCCTCGCTCGCACGCCCGTCCGCCTGCTGCTGTTGCCCTTCGGTTTCATTCGCCATGTCGTGGCCCTCCCTTCCTCCTCACCGTGACCACCGGCGGAGAGGAAGACACGGGACCTCCGTCCTTCGCCGGGGCGACATCCCAGGGCCCGGACGCATGGCGCGCCCGCTCACTCAGGGCCAGTCGGCGAACACCCGGTCGAACACGACCTGCAACACCGGCCGCCACAGCACCAGCCCCCACAGCGCGAGCGCGCCCAACCCCAGCGCGATGCCCGCCAGCGCCTGCCCCTTGCGCCCGATGGGCGGTCTCGCCTGCGCATCCACCGCCCGCAGCCCGAGGAAGCCGAGCACCAACGCCATGGGCACCATCAACGGGAAGGCCACCGACGCAACCCCCGCGGACAACGCGTGCCGCGCCAGCGGGTTGTTCACCTGCAGGTTCCACAACCGCCGCAGGTCCTTCTCGGACACCTGCACGCAGAAGAAGAGCCGGGTGCGGGTGTCGAGGAAGATCTGCAGCGAGGAGATGAACATCAGGAACCCGACCACCAGCGCCCCCGGGCCATACATCGACGTGGCCCAGAGCCCTCCCACCACGGGCGTGAGCACCAGGCCCGGCCTCGCCCACCACTCCCCCAGGAAGAACGCCGCGCCCACCCCCGCCGCGCCGAGCAGCAGCGGCACCAGCCTCCACTCCTCCAGGTACAGGGCCAGCGCCGCCAGGCCCACGAGCAGCACCGACACGGCCGCCACCGTCCAGGCATTCGCGTCGCGCCGACCCCAGCGCTCCAGGCGGAAGGCCTCCAGGTAGTTCACCTCCGGCCGGGCCGCGCAGGTGGCGCAATACAGCACGCCCATCACCCACGTCGCGCACGTGTCACAGGTGAACGCGCCACACCGCTGACAGGTGGCCCCCGCTTCCTCCTCGGGGTGGACCGCGCAGCGGGGCACGACACCGACGGAGGAGACCATGGCCCCAGTGTGACATGGAGCCCCGCTCTCGCGGGCACGAGTCACGCCGCACCTCGCCACGCCTGAGCGCGGCCCTCAACAGTTGCGCCCCTCCACCCATTCCCCCGGTCATTCCTTGCCCACGCCCCGAGGCACGCGTGCTAAGCGCGAGAGGTGATTCCCTGGCACGAAAAGCCCCCGGAGGAACCTTGTCCCGAATGAAGGCCCTCGTCGCCGCAGCCCTCGTCCTGTTCGGGCTCCCGGCGCTCGCCCAATCCCCTCAAGAGGCGAAGCCGTTGGAGCCCGGGCGCGAAGCGCTCGCCATCCCCTACGAGAAGTACACCCTGCCCAACGGACTGGAGGTCATCCTGTCCGTGGACCGCAAGCTGCCCGTCGTCTCCGTCAACGTCTGGTACCACGTGGGCGCCTACCACGAGCAGCCCGGCCGCACCGGCTTCGCCCACCTGTTCGAGCACATGATGTTCCAGGGCTCGCGCAACGTGGCCGACGACGTGCACATCTCCATGCTGGAGCAGCTGGGCGCCACCGACCTCAACGGCACCACCAGCTTCGACCGCACCAACTACTTCGAGACGGTGCCCACCCACCACCTGGAGACCGCCCTCTGGCTGGAGAGCGACCGCATGGGCTTCCTGCTCGATGCGATGACGCCCGAGAAGCTGGCCACCCAGAAGGAGGTGGTGAAGAACGAGCGCCGCCAGGGCACCGAGGCCGCGCCGTATGGCCTGGCCCGCGAGGCCGCGTGGCACGCGCTGTTCCCGCTGCCGCACCCGTACCACGGGGACGTCATCGGCTCGATGAAGGACCTGGACGCCGCCACGCTGGACGACGTGAAGGACTTCTTCCGCAAGTGGTACGCGCCCTCCAACGCCACGCTCGCCGTCGTGGGTGACTTCGACGTGGCGAAGACGAAGGCGCTCATCGAGAAGTACTTCGGCTCGCTGCCCAGCCACCCCAAGCCCACGCGGCCCACCGTGGCGCCGGTGAAGCTCACCAAGCCCGTGGTCATCCGCCACGAGGAGCGCATCGCGCAGCTGCCGCTGCTGTCCATGCAGTGGCTGACGCCCGCGTACTTCGAGCAGGGCGACGCCACCGCGGACGTGCTCGCCACGGCCCTGGGCACGGGCAAGGCCAGCCGGCTGTACCGCCGCCTGGTGCTGGACAAGCAGCTGGCGCAGAGCGTGGACGTCACCCAGCAGAGCCAGGGCGCGCAGTCGGTCTTCACCCTCAACGTGGTGGCCCGGCCCGGCGTGTCCACGGACACGATTCAGAAGGAAGTGGACGCGGTGCTGGACGACGTCCGCAAGAACGGAATCACGGCCGAGGAGATTCAGCGCGCGCGCACCCGCTTCGACACGCGCACGCTCGCGGGGCTGCAGTCCATCGGCGGCTTCGGCGGCAAGGCGGACGTGCTCCAGAGCTACAACCACTTCGTCGGCGAGCCCAGCTACGTCGCGCAGGACCTGACGCGCTACGAGACGGTGACGCCAGAGGCGGTGAAGCAGTTCGCCAAAGAGACCCTGAGCCCTGATTCACGCGTCATCCTCCACGCCGTGCCGCCCGCCCGGAAGCAGGCACCCGTCGAACCGAAGGAGCGCCGCTGATGCGCCGCCTCATCACGACCCTCGTCACCGTCTCCCTCGCCGGCTGCGCCAGCCAGCAGAAGCCCGCCTCCAGCGAGACTCCGGCCACCCCGCCCCAGGCCACGCAGCCCACCGCGCCCGCGGACGCCGAGTCCTTCCGCGCGACGAAGCCCGAGCCGGGCAAGCCGCCGGAGCTGGTGCTGCCCAGCTTCCAGAAGGCCACGCTCGACAACGGGCTCACCGTGCTGGTGAGCACCCGGCGCGAGCTGCCGCTGGTGTTCGCGGGCCTCACCTTCGCGGCGGGCAGCGCGCAGGACCCCGCGGGCAAGCAGGGCCTGGCGGACCTGACGTACCGCATGCTGCTGGAGGGCGCGGGCAGCCGCGACACCGTGGCGCTGGACAACGCCTTCGGGGATTTGGGCGTGTCCCCCTTCCAGGACGTCGCCGCGGACGGCGCCCAGGTGGGCGTGCGTGTACTGACGCGCAACGTGGACGCGGCGCTGGGGCTGCTGTCGGACGTGACGCTGCGGCCCACCTTCGCGCCCAAGGCCTTCGAGCGCAGGAAGAAGCAGCAGCTGGCGGACCTGGTGCGCCGGCTGGGGCAGCCCACCGCGCTGGGGCAGATTGTGTTCCTGTCCGCCGCCTTCGGCAGCGCGCACCCGTACGGGCACTCCGCGGCGGGCATGCCGGACACCGTGCAGGCGCTGTCGCTGGAGGACGTGCAGGGCTTCTACAAGAAGCACGTCGGCCCTGCCGCCGCGGCGCTGGTGATGACGGGCGACGTCACGCTGGACGAGGCGGTGGCCTTCGCCAAGAAGCACTTCGGCACCTGGAAGTCGCAGGCCACGCTGCCCGCCGCGCCGCCCACGCCGAAGCTCACGAACCGCGAGCAGGTGAACGTGGTGCCCAAGCCCGGCCTGGACCAGACGGTGGTCATCATGGGTCGGCCCGCCATCGCCGCGGGCAACCCGGACGAGTTCTCGCTGGAGCTGGCCACCACCGTGTTCGGCGGCTTCTTCGGCAGCCGGCTCAACATGAACCTGCGCGAGGACAAGGGCTACAGCTACGGCGCGGGCGCCAGCCTGGACCCGCGGCTGGGCGTGGGGCCGCTCACCTCGTACGCCTCGGTGCGCTCGGACGTGACGGGCCCCGCGGTGAAGGAGGCGATGGGTGAGGTGAGCGGGCTGAAGTCGCGGCCCATCACCGAGAAGGAGCTGGAGGCCGCGCGCGAGGGCCTCATCCGCGCCTTCCCGGGCGCCTTCGAGTCGGTGGAGGGCCTGGGCTCCAGCGCGTCGCAGCTGTTCCGCAAGCGCCGGCCGATGGACGAGTTCAACCGCACCGTGGAGGGGCTGCGCACCGCCACCGCCGCGGACGTGCAGCGCGCGGCCGAGAAGTACCTGGACCCGGCCACGCTGCAAATCGTGCTCGTGGGTGACCCGCTCCTCATCCAGGAGCAGGTGTCGCCGCTCAACCTGGGCAAGCTGGTGCCCGTGGAGCCGGACACCCAGCCCGGCGTGACGCGCGCGGGGCCGTAGTCTCCCAAAGTCGCTTCGCTCCGCCCGGTGTGTCCTCCGGGCGGAGCCGGGTGCTTCAGTCCCCTTCCTCGATTTGTCGCTCCAGCGAGCGCTCACGACCGCGCCGCTCGCGCTCCAGCTCGTCCGCCTCGTCGATGGGGCTGCGGATGTCGGGCACGTCGCCGCCCACGGGCGCGTCGCTGTCGAGCGCGAACTTCGCCTCCTGGGTGCTGTGGATGGAGTCCGCCGCGTAGAGCGGCCGGGTGTCATCCGCCTCCAGGCCGCGCTCCACGCGGTCCTTCGCGAAGGTGGGCCGATGACCCGAGGCCTTGCCACCCTTCGAGGGGTCGTTCTTCTTGTTGTCGGTGCCCATGTGGCGCTCCTCGCGCGAAGGGCGCGAGGTGCATCCCCGCGCCGCATCCCCATGGGCACAATGTCGGAGCGACGCGGGCACACACCAAGCTCCGGGCGACGACAGCGGGGCCCGGCCGCATGCCCGGTGGACGGGCCGGCTCACGCCGCCGTCATCGTCGTCGCGAGCGGCGGAGGCTCCACCACCACCTGCATGGACAGCGCGGTGTGCTCAGCCTCCCAGCGCAGCCACAGCTTGGGTCGGGACACCTTCGATCGCGCGGGCTCCACCCTCAATGACAGCCAGTTGCGCTCGCGCAGGTAGCGGCTCTTGCCCACCGGCAGCATCTCCGTCTGCATGTACGAGGGCAGGTCGTCCACCGACTCCTCGGCCAGCATCCGCATGCCCATGAACTGCAGCATGCTCGGCGGCGGGTGGACGATGCCCGACGACGTCACCTGCTCGATGGCCGCCTCCGCGAGCCCCGCCGGCACGTGCTCCGGGTTGCGCGAGCGGATGAGCCCTCGCGCTCCCACGTGCACGTCCCCGGACACCACCGTCACCGCGCAGCACGACGCCTTCGCCAACTGGAGCAGGTCCACCATCAACCGGATGCGCTCGCCCCGGTGCGCCACCGACTCCCACTGGTCCAGCATGTCGTCGTGCAGCTCCGTGTCCCCGCCCAGCGCCTCCACCGCCGGGCCGAAGCGCAGGTGCACCAGCGGCACCGAGGACAGCACCAGCACGTGGCGAGGCTTGCTCGCGCCCCGCCCCGCGTGCTCCTGGCGCCACGCATCCAGCGCGTGCCACTGCTCCGCGCTCATCACCTCGTGCACCATCTTCCCGTTCGTCTGCCGCCGGTAGGTGCGCCCGCTGCGCAAGTCCAACGCGAGCACATCCACGTCGCACTCGGCGCCCGCGAAGCGCACGGACTGCAGATAGTGCCCCTCGCACGGCTTGCGCCGCGTCGGCTTCTCCGAGCCTCGGAGCGCGCCCAGCTGGAACGCCTCGAACGCGAGCGCCGCGGCGCTGTAGATGGACTCGAACCACTCGCAGGACTGCAGGGACTCGTGCGAGCCCCAGCCGTCGAAGATGTCGTGGTCATCCCACGTGAACAGGCCCGGCACGCGCGCCAGCATGGGGGCGATGCCGGCCGAGCCTCCCCACCGCTCGCAGTACAGCTCCACGTAGCGCGCCAGCATCTGCTCGTGGAAGCCCTTGGGCGGACCGAAGTCGCGGTTCAGCTTCTGCTCCAGCTCGCGCTTGCGGAACTCCAGGAGCGGCTCGTGGTCCAGCAGCGAGTCCGCGTACACCTGGTCGCCGCCGCCCATCAGCAGCTCGAAGCCGCCCTCCGTGGGCTCCTCGTGCTGCGCGAGCATGTCCATCCAGCAGCCGAAGGGCCGCTTCATCCGCATCACCGAGCTCCACGTCTTCGCGTCGCTCGCGCCGTTGCAGGAGAAGAAGGCCGCCTTCGGCAGCGCGCCCTTCGCGGGCACCACCACCGTCCCCAGCGTGTCCTGGTTCCACGGCCGGGGTGGGTGGTGCGGCGCGGAGAAGTCCACCTCCTCCAGCGCGTCGCCCGCGTCCACCGGCTCGAAGCGGTACGTCACCCGCCGGGCCTTGTCCTCGCGCTCGAGCGTCACCTCCCAGCGCCACAGCACGCCCGCCGCCCGGCCCTCCAGCGCGGAGAAGTCCGCCACCAGCCGGGGAGGGGCCACGACGGTGTCCGGCAGCGCCGTGCCCTCCGAGGCGCGCAGGCGCAGCCGGGGGAGCCTCGCCGCGTCCACCGCGTCCACCGACAGGTACAGGTTCACGAAGAACGACCACCGCTCCTGCGACGGCTGGGTGGTCGTGTACAGCATCGGCCCGAGCAGCTTCTTCATCCACGCCCCCTCGAGATGCGTCAGGGCCGTGAGCCCCGGATTCACGGACTTTAACCCGTGAACCCGAGGAGGGTGCGCTCATGCGGGGAGTGTGTCCTGCGTCCCCAAGTTGCCCACAGGGGCTACTTCGCGAGGAAGTCGAGCACGGCGGCGTGGAACTTCTCGGGGGCCTCGATGTGGGGGATGTGGCCCACGCCGGGCAGCTCCACCAGGGTGGCCTGGGGGATGGCCTGAGCGGTCTTCTTCCCGAGCTGGGGGTACTGGCCGAGGGTGGCGGCGACGTCGGCGGGCACCTTGCCGCGGCCGATGAAGGTGCGGTCCTCCTGGCCGATGACGACGAGGGCGCGCGGCTTGACGAGGGGGAACTCGTGGACGACGGGCTGCTCATAGATCATCTGCGAGGTCTCGGCGGCGACCTGGGCCAGGCGCGGGTAGTCACCGCTGAGCGTCTGGCGGTAGAGGACCTGGACCCAGACGTCGTACTCGGGCTTCCACTTCACGTAGTACGTGTGGTGGTACTTGCGGGTGGACTCCTCCGTCACGGCGAGCTGCTCTTTGTAATAGGCCTCGGTGGGCTGCCACGGGGCCTTCTCGCGGTAGTCCTCGAGGCCGATGGGGTTCTCGAGGATGAGGCGCTCGGTGGCCTGCGGGTACATGAGGGCGAAGCGGGTGGCGAGCATGCCGCCCATGGAGTGGCCGAGGATGACGGCCTGCTTGATTCCGAGCGAGTCGAGCACCTGCTTGGTGAGCGACGCGAGGGTGTGGAAGCTGTAGTGGACGTCGGGCTTGGACGAGCGGCCGAAGCCGAGCTGGTCCGGGGCGACGACGCGGAAGCCCGCGGCGGTGAGCGCGCGGATGGTGGGCTCCCAGTAGGCGCCGAAGAAGTTCTTGCCGTGCAGGAGCACCACGGTGCGGTTGTTCGCGCGCGCGGTGGGCTTCACGTCCAGGTAGGCGAGGCGGACGTCCTGACCTTCGACCTGGGTGGACAGGTACTGCACGGGGAACGCGGAGGGCAGACCCTCGAGCGCGGTGCCGAGCGGCTCGACGGGGGCCTTGGACTGGGCGAGGGCGGGAGGGGCCGCCAGGAGAAGGGCGGACAGGGCCAGGACGGATGGACGGATGGGCATGCGCTCCTCGGGAGGGGGTCGTCAGCGTCCGTGTGTAGCGCGCGGGGTGTTGGGACGCAGTCCCTTCGGCACCTGAATCGCCATTCATGTCCGGGGGTGGACCCCGGGCACGGCCTCATCGTGGAGCGGGCGGGCACCCCGGGTGCGGGGGTTCAGGCGCGCGAGTCGTCGAAGCTGCGCGGGCTGAGCAGGCGCAGCGTCAGCACCAGGGCCAGGAAGATGACGCTGGCGGTGACGGTGACGAAGCGCACGCCCACGCGGTCCGAGAGCGCGCCCAGCGCCCAGACGCCCGCGGCGTACCCTCCGCCGAGCACCATGCTGTAGAGGCTGCTGACGCGCGCCTGCATGTCCCGGGGAACACGCGAGGTGGCGAAGGCGTGCAGGCCGCTCATCAGCGTGAGGTAGTTGGCGCCGAGCAGGAAGATGACGGCCGCGGCCACGGTGAGCGTGGGGGACATCCAGTACAGCGCGGACACCACGCCGATGGACATGGCGGCGAAGCCCAGGAGCTTGCGGTGGCCGAGCGCGTCCGCGAGCGTGCCCACGACGACGGCGGCCACCACCGCGCCCGCGCCCTGACAGGCGACGAGCAGCGACGTCGCGGCGGCGCCCTGGCCGAAGACGTTGATGGCGAAGACGGGCACCAGGCCGATGAACGGCGCCACGAGCGCGGCGACGAACAGCGTGCCCCAGAGCACGCGCCAGATGTCCTCGTCGGCGCGGGCCACGGAGACGCCTCGGGTGATGCCGGCCCACAGGCTCTCCTGTGTGCGCGGCGTGTCACGAGAGGGCAGCGTCACGCGGGACAGGGCGATGAGGCTCGCGACGAAGGACAGCGTGTTGATGAGCAGGGCCCACGACGCGCCGCCCATCTGGAGCACCAGCGCCGCGAGCAGCGGTCCCATGATGCGCCCCAGGTTGTACTGCGCCGAGTTGAGGCTCATGGCGCTGTGCAAGTCGCGGGGAGGGACGAGCTCCGCGAGCATCGCGGAGAAGGCCGGGTTCGTCAGCGTGCTCGCGCAGCCGTTGAGCAGCGTGACGACGCCGACGATGGGGACGGTGAGCTCACCGATGAAGGCGAGCACGGTGAGCACCGCAGCCAGCACCAGTTGCACGGCGATGCCCAACGCCACGTAGACGCGGCGGTCGAACCGGTCCGCGAGCGCGCCGCCGAGCGGTGACAGGATGACCGAGGGGAGGAAGGCGAGGGCGACGATGCCGCCGGTCCATTCGGCGCGACCCGTCTCCTGCGTGACGTACACGCCCATCGCCACCGTCTCCATCCAGGTACCGATGTTGGAGATGAGGGCGCCCAGCCAGACCGCGAGATAGCCGGGGTGTTCGAAGGCGCGAAGCGAAGAGAGATGGGGCAGTCGAAGTGCGCGCACGGCGGAGTTCCTTGTACCGCACGCGCTGACGACGCGCTCTCCCGAGCCGCGTCATCATTGGGGCCGCAATCACGCGGGTGGCAGAGGGGCCAGCAGCCGAGCTTCAGCGTGCGGTGGATGACGAAACCAGGGACGACCCTCGCCGCGTCTTCGTGACACACAGTTCGCGAGCGGAGCGGGCAGCACAGTGTCCACGGACGCGTTCACTCATTGATTTCCGAGGAAGCCCCGTGAGTTTTCGCGTGAGCGCGAGTGCGCATCTGTCGGGACAGCGGGGCTCGCGTGCGGAGACGAGCGCGCGATGAGACACCACGGCTTCGATGAGGAGCAACGAGTCACACGGATTGCTCGTTGCGGGGATGACGAAGTCACGGGCTGCCCGCGCTCCAATCATCGAGCAGCGCGGCATGACCTGGAACGCGCTCAGCGATGCGCGGGCGCGGAGCGCGCGGAGACAGGGCCCTTGCCCGTCGGGTGGATGGTGCCGTCCTCGGAGATACGCGCGCCCGAGCCGGGGAAGTCCTCGGCGGACAAATCCCTCAGCAGCTTGATGACGGCGCCCTTCTCGTCGGGGACCGCGATGCCCTTGTCCACCTGCTTCGTGGCCAGCACACGGCCACCCGTGAAGGCACCCTCGCGGTCCAGCTCCACCTCGAGCACCATGCCGAGCCCCTGCGGACCCTTCAGGTTGAACCGTCCGTAGGTCGCGAAGTTGCCCAGCGAGTACGCGATGAGCCGGCCCTTGTAGAACTCCATGCCGCGCACGACGTGGGGACCGTGGCCGATGACCACGTGCGCACCCGCGTCCACCATCGCGTGCGTGAAGACCCTCAAGTCGCCACGGTCCTCGCCGAAGAACATCTCGCGGCCCTGAGGAACATGGAGCGCCTTGCCGCCCTCCGCGCCACCGTGGAAGGAGACGATGACGATGTCGTGCTCCACGGCCGCCGCGCGAACCAACGCCGTGGCGGTCTCCGTGTTGTTGAGGTGGTTGCACGACGGCGACGTGTGGAACGCCACCATGCCGATGCGCAGCCCGTTGCGCTCCACCGTCGCCACCGAGCCCGGCGGCCCGCTCCACGCGATGCCGAGCGCATCGAGCGTGGCCTCCGTCTCGCGACGGCACAGCTCCCCGAAGTCACCCGAGTGGTTGTTCGCCGTGGACGCCAGGTCCACGCCCGCGTCCTTGAACACCTGCCCGTAGGCCGTGGGCGAACGGAACGCGTAGCAGTTCCTGGACGAGCGGCACTTCTTCGTCGAGCCGTTGTCGCACAGCGGGCCCTCGACGTTCGCGAAGGTGACGTCCGCGTCCTCCATCAAAGAGCGCACACCCGCAATCACGCTGCTGGCGCCATCCGGTGGCAGGTTCCCCTCGGGAACCGTGGTGCCGAGCATCATGTCGCCCACAGCGCGGATGCGGACCTTGGCATCGAGCGGCGGGGGAGGGCGGTTGCTGGCGACCGGTGTCTGGTTGAGCTTCGCCTGCAGCGCGGCCTGACCTCGGGCCTGGGCCAGCGCGGTCTCGAGGTCCGGGTGCTCGGGCGCGAGCTTCTGGACCTCGGTCCACTGCGTGAGCGAGTCCGCCCAGCGGCCCTCCACCGAGTACGCCCAGCCCAGCTCCCAACGGCAGTCCACGCGCGTGGGCAGGGCCTTCACGCACGAGGACAGCTCGTGGATGGCGATGGGGGTGTTCTTCTGCTTGAGGGCCTCGAGGCCGCGGACGTAGTGCAGCTCGGCCGACTCTGGGTCCGGGACGAACGAGGCCCCCGCGTTCAAGGCCAGGACGGCGGCCTGGAGCGCGCCGGCACCGGCTCGAGCGGCCGCGTTCCCGATGTCCGAGAGACCTCCCGCGGGGGCGGGCTGCATGGAGGAGTCGGTCGCCGAGGCGGTCGAGGAAGCCAGGGCCACTGGAACCCGTGACGTCATCGAGGCCATGGACGGCACGTTCGGAACCGAGCGCGCGCCCGCGCTCATCACGGTGGCCTCGCTCGACGCGCTCAGTCCGGAGCGCACCGCATGCTCTCCCACGCTCATGACATCGGAGGACGCGCTCGGTCCCGAGCTCGCCATCGTGGCGCCCACGGCCATGCCCCTCACCACCGCACGCGCTGACGCCTCACCGGCGCGCTGAGCGGCGCTCGTGAGCGCCTCCATTTCCAGCGCGCTGAGCACGGACCGTGAGCCGGCCGAGGACAACAGCTCGGCGCTCCGACCCACGGGCATTGTGGAGAACTTGTGGGCGACGTCGGGCACGTGCTCCGAGGAGGGACCCGATGAGGTGGCGAGCGCGAGCAGGACGAAAGCGGACGGGAACATGGCTCGCGCATCTTACGAGCCTTGGGGCCCTCCAGGGACAGCCCCCGCATGCCTGTGACTTCAGCGGGCAGGCGGGCGGCCCTGCTGACCCACCCCGCTCGCGCCTAACCCAGCAGGTCCAGGAGCCTGGAGCCCCGGCGCTGACGCGGCAGCAGCTTGAACCGCCGCAGTTCCTTGCGCTTCACCTTCGACTCCACGGCGCTGTGCACCGACAGTCGACCCGGACCCCGCAGGAGCAACCCGAGGGCGATGGCGCACAGGGCGAGGTTGAACTCGAAGCCGCCCTTCGTGTTGTCGAAGCCCTTGGAGCCGTGGACCTTCGCGATGGCGAACGCCTGGGTGACGAGCACCGCCACCGCCGCGGGTCGGGTCGCGATGCCCAGGATGGCGCCCACCCCCGCGAGGACCTCGGTCACGCCGGTGGCCAGCACCAGGGGCCTGGCCGGCGTGAGGCCGAGCTGCTCGAAGAAGCCCGCGTGCTGTTCGGTGCCCTCCTTGCGCAGCTTGGCGATGCCATGCACCACCATGGTCGAGCCCAATGACAGGCGAGGAGGCAGCAGGGCCGCCGCCTTGAGGAAGTCCGGTTGCTCGGTCAGCGTCGCCGCGTTCATTCCCTGTTCTCCTTGCTCGGGGGCCACGGGCCCATCCGGGAAACCTGAGTACGTTGGGAACGCTCCATGACCACGGCACCCGTGTGCCGGTGCCCCTCCCTCGGTGGACGACCGGGCCTTCAACCACTCCACGAGTCCAAGGCCAGGATGATGCCAAGCCGTCTTCATGGCCCCAGTCGCGGCGACGGCAACCTGACGCAGGCAGAGTTCCCCGGACGACGCCGCGTCAGTCTTGGCGGAAGGTCATTGCCTTCTGGTACTCCTGAGTCGTGCCCTCTGTGTGAAGGGCCACCTGATGGGGGACACTCCATGCTGCTTCGCTGGGCGGCACCGTTGATCTTGTTCGTGGTCATCACCGGCTGCACGACGAGTCGGGTCGTGCGACTGGATGCCGGAACTGATTCGTATGTCGTCACTCCTCACGAGGAGCCAGGCGCGGAAGTGGAAGCAGCCGAACTCGACGATGACGAGTACGAGGAGGCCATCGCGGAACTGGTCCGAGACGTGCGTCCGTTTCGCAACCCGATGCAGGAAGCCCGAGAACTCTTCGGCGTGCCATCCCGTGGTGGTGTGTACCGATACGAGAGCCGCCCCCCACACCTTACACCCCAGCGTCGAGAGGACGCGGAAGGGCCTCACTTGCTGGCGTCCTACGCAGACGACGATCTGACGCGAGCCTACGGCCAATGGTGCGTGCGGAAGAACCAACCTGGGGACTGCTTGCGATTGCTGGAGGAGGGCCCGCTGCTCGCCAGCGACGGCAAATACACATGGGCATTGGCCATCGCGATGGACTCCGTGTGGGAGGAGACGGCCGAGGCATTGGAGGGCATGGCAGACCCCGATGTGGTCATGGCCACCATCACCGCCACTGCGACGATGTACCTCCTGCTCTGGGCGCTACCCGAGCCCATCTCGAAAGGTGTCGCCGCGACCATGACCGCCATTGCCATCGCCTATCTGGGCGTGGACACGGTGTGGCGTCTGTTGGACGGGTGGTTGACCCTGGTGCGCGAGGTGGAGCAGGCCACGACTTTCGCGCAGCTCCATGCTTCAGGTGAGGCCTACGGCGAAGTCCTCGGAGAGAATGCCGCACGGGTCTTCGTGATGCTGGCCACGGCCGCCATCGGAAGCACGGCAGGCCTGGCTGCGAAGGCCACGAGACTTCCGGGCTCCGCGCAGGCCGCGATGGCCGTGGAGACTCAAGCAGGCATCCAGTACGCCGCGGTGGGGAGTGTGCAATCCATCGCGGTGTCGGCTGAAGGGTTCACCATCGCGCTCGCCCCCAACGCATTGGCCATGGCGAGCCGGGAGATGCGCTCGGGCAAGGGACAACGCCACCACCTCGCCACGAACAAGAATGAAATCTCCACCGCGACTGGGGGGCCCTGGACGCCAGAGTTCCGCAAGCTCTTCAGGAGAGCAGGGATGGAGCTGAAGGATCCCGAAAACATCGTCAGAATCGTGGGTCACAAGGGGCCACACACCGAGCAGTATCACTCATTCATCTACAAGCGATTGCTTCAAGGCTTGGGAGAGTGTCGGAAGGTGGCGGAGTGTCAGAAGGCGCTCACGAGCGAGCTGCGCCTTCTCGCCAAGGAAGCCCAGACCCGAGGGACGGAAGTCTACAGGCTGTTGATGAAACAGCCTGTGAGGTAGTGAGGAGGTCCACCATGCCGAAACAGCCTCGATACTTCTCGCTCGAGCCCGACATGCAGCGAGGGAAATGGTCCCTGGATGAACCGCTCGATGGCCAGGGCCGCGAGTTGGAGAACTTCAGGGAGTTCACGTCGGGACGACCCAGTCATGTCACAGGTCCCCTGTCGATTCCCATCGACGTGCCCGGACGACCGTTGGACTTCAGCACGGCGGGCGCGGCATTGACTCCCGTCGTTCACATCAAGGTGGCCAATGTCTTCGCGGAGCTGGCACCCGATGATGTTCAGTGCATACCCGTGGCCATCCAAGGCTTCCCAGACACGTATCAACTCCTCGTGGCCACGAAGGTCGTCCGGTGCATCGACGACAAGGCCTCCAGAGAGATTCTTCGCTGGAAGCCAGAGGACGAACGACCGGACAAGCTCGGCCAATACCGGAGCGTGGCGGGTCTGCGAATCGACCGCACGAAAGTAGGCGATGCCAAGGTCTTCCGTACCTGGGGATGGACCGTCGCGCTCATCGTCACCGAGGACATCAAGGTGGCCATGGAGCGCGCGAACGTCACGGGAGCGAAGTTCGAGGAAGTTTGAGCGGCGGGTCCATGAGCGCCGCCACCTCCGCCGAGTAGCCCCCGGGTCCTTCCCCGTGGACCACGAGCGGCGGGCGCACGGTGAGGCCCCGGTCCCTGTCGCGCACGGCCTGCACCAGGAAGCGCGTGGCCGGTGCCTCCACCCTCGAGTGCACGAAGCGCAGCACGCGCGGATGCAGCTTCGACTGCGCCAGCAACCCGAGCACCTCCGCCGCGCGCGCCGCCGGATACACCAGGCTCACCAGTCCCCCAGGAGCCAGCGCGTACCGCGCCGCCGCGACCACGTCCCGGGCATCACACGCCACCTCCGACTTGGAGATGGCGCGCTCGTCATCCGGACTGCGCACCCCCGCATCCGCCACCCGGAACGGCGGATTCGACACGACCTGCACATACGCTCCACCCGTCACCTGCTCACGGATGCGCTTCAGGTCCCCAAGCACCGGTCGCACCCGGGACTCACAGTCATTGAGCGCCACAGCGCGCGTCAGCCGCGCATGCACCGCGGGCTGCAGCTCCAGCGCATCCACGGGCCCCAGCCCGAACTGCTTCACGAGCAGCAGTGACACCACGCCGCTGCCCGCACCCAACTCCAATATCCGCCCCGAGCCCTGCGTGGACTCGGTGGCAGCGAAGGCCGCGAGCAGCACCGCGTCCAGCGTGAACCGATACCCATCCCGTCGCTGGAAGACGCGCACGCCCGAGGTGCCGATGGAGTCGAGCGTCTCGTCCGGGCCGGGCTGTGAGGCGAAGTCAGTCACGGGGGGACGCCATGCTCGCATCCTCGTCGAACAGGCGTCCACCCCGGGGACATCCTCACGTCACGGTGTGTACACGACGGTCAGCACCGCGTTCGCCGAGTCCCGCACGAACAGGTACTGCGTCGCCGTCTGCTCCTGGCTGAAGCGCAGCCGCAGCTGCGTCCGGCCCGCCACGTTGATGGCCCCCAGGCCCGCACCGCTGAAGTCCGCCGAGGCCTTCGCGCCACTGGTGAACCGCTCGATGCTCGCCACCGCGCTCGCGTCCGCCACCGCCGCCCAGTCCGCACCTTCCGTGGACGCCGCGTTGAACGTGCCGGACTTCACGTCGATGACCAGCGTGTTGCCCGCGGGCGTGGCCCAGGGGTCCCCCATGCCCGACGAGTAGCTCACCGTGAGGAACGCCCGCGTGACGGTGGCCCCATCCGGCAGCGCCGACGTGTCGAACGAGAGGAAGGAGCGGTTGTACTTCCCATCCGTCCCACGCCCGAGCGCCAGGTTCGTCAGCGTCCCGAGCACCGCGCCGCTGCCATCCGCGTTCGCCTTCAGGTAGCCGTCCTCGGCCGCGATGCTCGTGAAGCTCACGGTGACGGGCGTGGGCGGACCTCCAGCGTTGTTCACGGTGACACTCGTGTCGTTGTCCGTCGCCGCATTCCCCGCGGCGTCATAGGCCCGGGCCCCCAGCGTGTGCGCGCCGTTCGCCACCGTCCGGCTGTCCCACGCGAGCTCGTACGGCGCCACCGTGTCCGTCGCCACCGGAGTCCCATCCACCAGCAGCTCCACGCGCGCCACGCCCACCGCGTCCGTGGCGCTCACCGTCACCGTCACCGTGCCGCTCACCGTGGTCCCACTCGCCGGAGACGTCACATTCACCGTGGGAGGCGTGGTGTCACCGCCCGGCTCGTTGCCGCCCTCGGTGAGGCCGAAGAACTTCGCCTGGTGATACACAGCGCACAGGTTCACATCCGTCACGTACGCGCCCACCGAGCCGCAGGCCGTGGTGCTGCCCGGGAAGTTGAACTGCGCGTCGAACGCCACCGCGTGCCCCATGCCAGTGAGCTCCCACGTCTCCACCAGGGCTCGACCCGCGCCATCGCGATAGACCTTGTGCGGGAAGCCTCCCACCGTCTCCGTGGTGTCCGGCGTCTGGTCGATGCCGTGCACGTTCGTCCACTGCTCCATCGCCTCCGTGCCGTTCATCGGCCGCACGGTGAAGTCGCTGGTGCCGTACCAGATGGACACCGGCGGACGCGGGCCCGCGTAGCTCGGGTAGCCACTGCGCGCCAGGTCGCCCCAGGCCGCGGGCGTCTTGTCGATGCCGCTCATGCACGTGAAGGCCGCGTTCACCGACGTGGAGCAGCGGTGCGGTCCGCCCGCGTTGATGGCGCCGGCGCTGAAGACATCCGGGTAGACGGAGAGCAGCGAGGACGCCATGTAGCCGCCCGCGGAGAAGCCCGTCACGTACACCCGCGACGCATCAATCGAGTAGGTGGCCTTCATCGCGTCCACCATCTGCTTGATGGACAGCGCCTCGCCCGCGTCGCGCGTGGTGTCCCCGATTTCGTACCAGTTGAAGCAGCTGGTGCCGCTGTTGCTGCCCTGCTGCTGCGGATACACCGCGTAGAACTTGTAGACGTTCGCCGCCGCCGTCCAGCCACTGAGCTCCATGCCCGTCGCGTTCTGCGTACAGCCATGGAGCACCACCACCAGGGGCGCGTTGGCCGGCATCCCCGAGGGTACGTGCCGGAACATCAGCAGGTTGCCCGGGTTGCTACCGAAGCCCGTCACCTGGGTGAGGGCCTGCTCGGAGCGCTCGAGCACCGAGTCCTCCGGCGCCGAGGGGCCCACGTCGGTTCCGCCACATCCAAGTGCGCCCAGGCCCAGCGCCACGGTGAAGGTGAAGCACGTCGAGGAGAGTCGAGAACGCCACGGCGACATGGTGCCTCCCGGGCCGTCGGGGGAAGGGGGATGACGGCCGCGGGCGGCAACGTGACTCCCCCGCACACCCCTGATTCAAGGCGCGCCGCGTCGCCCAGGCCCTGAAACATGAACCAGGGTTCATTTCAGCGCACCGCGTCGGGCACCCTGGAACCTGAACCGTCCTTCAGCTCACTTTCACTCGGGAAATCGCTCCGGACAGGCCCATCGGCGGACCGTCCTCACGACGTCAGCGGTTGCCCGTGAAGAACACGACCTCCATGAAGTCGATTCAGGGACCCGGCGCCATCCGAACAGCCACGGAGCCACCCGTGAGCCCCTGGAATCCAGCGCACCCGCAACCCGCGCTCGGCATGAGGCTCGATGAAGCTCCGCGGAGGCACACGACCCCGCCCTCCTTGGAGGATGGCGCGGGGATGGCCAGAGCATCCGCCACGAGCCCCGCTCCGCCCCGGACGTCAGGCCTTCGGACGCCGTGCCGCCAGTCGCTCGGCCACGTCGAGGACGCGCGCCTCGATGCACACGTCGTCCAGGTGGTTCGCCTCCACCAGGCCCGTGGGGCTCGTCACGTTCACCTCGGTGAGGTAGTCGCCGAGCACGTCGATGCCCACGAGCAGGAGCCCGCGCTTGCGCAGCTCCGGCTTGAGCCGCTCGCAGATCTCCAAATCCCGCGCAGACAGCACCGCCTTGTGGGGTGTGCCTCCCGCCGCCATGTTCCCCCGGTGGTCATCCCCGGACGGCACGCGCAGCACGCCACCCACCGGCTCGCCGTCCACCAGGATGATGCGCTTGTCGCCCTGTCGGCTCTCCGGGATGTACGCCTGCGCGACGACGGCCTCGCGGCCTCCGCTGGTGAGCAGCTCCGCGGCGGAGCGCGCGTTGCGGTCCCCCGGCGCGAGGAAGAGGATGCCCTTGCCGCCGAAGCCATCCACCGGCTTGAGGATGGTGCCCTGCGCGTTCCTCGCGATGAAGTCCAGGAGCACCGGCAGCTCCCTCGTGATGCGCGTGTCCGGCATCAGGTCCGGGTAGCGCAGACAGAAGAGCTTCTCGTTCGCGTCGCGGATGCCCGCCGGGTCGTTGATGTAGATGGGCGGGCGGTCACCACACAGCTCCACCAGCTGCGTGGCGTGCAGGAACTCCGCGTCCACCGGCGGGTCCTTGCGCAGGAACAACACGTCCACCGTCGACAGCTCGCGCGGCGCCTCGTCGAGCACGTCGAAGTGCCGTCCCAGCTCCCGGCGCACCGTGACGTGGCGCATGCGCGCCTCCGCCACCCGACCGTTGAAGCGCAGCCACCCTTGCTCGAAGTAGACCACCTGGTGGCCCCGCTTCTGCGCCTCCAGCATCAGCGCGAAGGTGGAGTCGTGGTCCACCCGCACCGTCTCGAGGGGGTCCATCAGGAAGCCAAGGGTGAGCGGGGCCATGGGTCTCGGAGGGAAGGATGAGGGGGCGCGAAGATAACAGGCCCCCTCGTCATCGCAGCGGATTCACACCCCTCAGGGCAGGTCCTGCCAGCTCGAGAAGTTGCTCACCGTCGTCTCCCCCGCGTTGATGACCACGGGCAGTGAGCGCGATTTCCCCTGCGGGTCGACGATCTTCAACGTGTGCTTGCCCACCGGCACGGCGACTCCCAGCAGCGGCGTCACGCCGAGCTTCTTGCCCCCCAGATAGACGGGCGCCGACTGCCCGGCGATGTTGAAGGTCAGCTTGCCCGTGACGCGCGCGGGCTTGGTCCCCGTGCGCTCCGGCTTCGAGCCCTCATCCGGCGGCTCCCCCTGCGCCGGGACGGTGTTCCTCGGCGCGGGCTCGGGCTTCACCCCGGGCACCGGCTCGCCCGGCCCCGGCCCCAGGTTCCCCGCCAGGGCCCCGGGCTGGATGGGACGCAGCCTGGCGTCCTGCGGCTCCTCCTCCCGCACGGGCACCATCGTCGCCGAGTCATCCAGCGCGCGGCTCAACTTCACCGCGCCATAGATGCCGCCGCCGAGGATGCTCAGCAGCACCAATCCCCAGAGCACGTTGGAGCGGAGCTTCTGCGCGGGCGTGAGCTCGTCGCTCTCCAGCGGAGGCAGCGGCGCCTCGGTCTTCACCGTCGACACCTTGCGCGAGGGCTTCTTGCTGCCCGTCAGCGGCGTATTGCCCGCCCGGGGCGTGGCCATCTCCTCGCGCACCGGCAGGTACGGCCCATCGTCTCCGCGCAGGGCGCGCTTCGCGGAGTCCACCATGAGCGAGCTGGCCGTGCCGTCCACGCTCTCCAGGAGCGCGCGCGTGGCCGCCATGCGCTCGGAGAACATCTCCTTCATCAATGAGGCGCGGTGCTCCGCGTCCTGCATCAGCGTCCCCGCCGCCGCCTCCAGCGCCCGCGCCATGTCCCGCCCGTTGGCGAAGCGCTTCTCGCGGCTGCGCTCCAGGGCCTGCATCACCACCTTGGACACCTGCTCCGACACGTGCGGCGCGACGTGCGAGGGCCAGGGGATGGGCGCCTCGAGGATCTTCATCATCTCGTCGCGCTCGGTCTTGCCCGCGAACAGGCGCGAGCCGGTGAGCATCTCGTGCAGCATCACCCCGACGGAGAACAAGTCGCTGCGCCCATCCAGCTTGTCGCCGCGCACCTGCTCCGGGGACATGTAGCCGGTGGTGCCCTTCACCGTGCCCGCGTGCGTGCGCTCCAGGCTGTTCTTCGCCTTGGCGATGCCGAAGTCGAGCAGCTTCACCATGCCGTCGTACGTCACCATGATGTTCTTCTGGGCGACGTCGCGGTGGATGACCGGGCTGGGGTCTCCCGAGGGCGCGGTGAAGGTGTGCGCGTAGTGCAGCGCCATGCAGACGTCGCGCGCCACCGACAGCGTGAAGCCCAGCGGCACCGAGCGATGGTGGCGCAGGCACGCGCTGGTAATCTGGTTGAGGTTCTGCCCGGCGATGAACTCCATCGCCAGGAAGAGGCCGTCCTCCTCCTGCCCCAGGTCGAACACCTGCGCGATGTTCGGGTGGTTGAAGGCCGCGGTGATGCGCGCCTCGTCCAGGAACATCCGCTCGAACTGCTCGTTGTCCCGAGCGTCCGGCAGGATGCGCTTCACCACCACGTACTTGCGGAAGCCACCCGGACCCGAGGTGAAGCCGAGGAACAGCTCGGCCATGCCACCCACGGACAACTGCGTGACGACCTCGTACTTCCCGATGCGCTCGCCCCGATAGAAATCGATGGGTCAACCCTCCTCGCCAGCGCCCCGCCACCGGAGCCGCAACGCCGCGGAGGATAACAGGCTTGTATGGCGCGGACGTGTGGTGAGAACACGCTGTCACCCACCGTCTTCCCGTCATCCACCACGAGCCTGTGGATGGCCTGTGGACAGCGGGGGGATGGCTGTGGAGAAACCCCGGCGTGGATCAACACCTGTGGGTGGCCGTGGGAAACCGCCAGTTTACCCACATGTAGCATCGGGCGAATTCGTCAGTCATCCCGCGAGCTTGCTGACTTGTCCCCAACTCCGTGCCCTCTACTTCTTCCACCACTTGATCAATACCCCATCTCTCTTTTGAAGAAGCAGACGGTGCCTGTGACTTGCGCCTGTGGATGAGCGCCACACGGCTGTAACACCCTGGCATCCGGGCACGCGACGGCACCCGGGCATCCAGGCACGTGGGAACGAGAAGCCCACGCGGGCAGGTGCCAGCGGGGCATCGCCAGGCGGCCGTGGAGGGCCCTGGGGCGCGCGCGGCGCCTTCGCGGGCACACCGGGAGCTTCCGGGGCTGGAACAGGGCGCCAGGAGGCGCTGGGGCCTTCGGCCTCGGAAGCTCAGGTCAGCGCGGTGCGCAGACGCTCGAGGAGGCCGGGCAGGGCCGTGAGCAGTTCACGGTCCGTGTGCTCCAGGGCATTGCGGAGAATCTCCAGGTCCTCGGCCGAGCGCTCCGCGTTCACCATCCGCTGGAGCATGCGCAGCCGCTGGTTGCGCAGCACGAGGCGCGCGAGGGTGTCCTCCAGCTCCTCGCCGAGCGCGTCATCCAGTTGCAGGTCGCGGCCGATGAGCTCGCGCAGCTGCTCCACCAGATAGGTCAGGTCCCAGGATTCTTCGTAGCCGGCCCGTCGAGACATTGCTTCCACGCATCGCCGGGCTCAGCCCAGCGCTCGAGCCCGGGAAAGTCCGGCCAGGGTCAGCCGGGCGCGGGAGGGGTCCATCTCCACGGTGACGTGGCACTCGTCGAAGTCCAGGTTCAACGCATACGGCTCCGACGCGGGCAGCAGGCCGCGCTCCTGGTGCGCCAGCGTGGCCATGCGGAAGAGCTCCGACAGCAGGGCCTGCCGCGTCTTCGGCGTCAGCCCGTCCACGGTGCCTTGCAGGCTGCGTGGGATGAGCACGGTGAAGGCCTGGGAGGACGCAGAGCCCGTGTCGGCGACGGAAGTCATCCCCGCGCCGATTGCGAGAACCATACCTTTCCTGGATCCAACCATTCCGCGCGGTTGGAGTGGGTCCGGAGCGACCGTCTGAAAAAATGACAGGGTGTTGGTGGACGCAATCTGAAGTGTCTGTGGCAAGGCACGCCTTCCATGCCTCCACCCGCTTCCATTACCCGAGTGGATGAGGATTCCGTCCGACGTTCAGCTCTGCCACGAGATTGCGACTTCGGGGCGCTGGTGGCGCGGCGCGCGCGGAGGTCGAGCGGTGCTCGGCGCGATGTCCCTGCAGAGGTCCCGGAAGTCGTCACGCATGGCACTCGGGTCGCCACGTGGTGGCGTGAGCAGACCGTGACGCGAGCGTTCAGCAGCCGAAACGAGCGGGGTGCGTGAGAGGCGATGGCGGACAGGCGCGAGGTGCTCACCCCTCGCATCGTGGGAAGCCCGGGGCTATACGCGGAGGGCTGGAGTCCGGGAGGCACCCATGGCGCGCGCGACGAGCACAGGCGGGGCGGGGTGGGCCGTCATCGTGATGGCGGTGGTGTTGGGCACGGGGCTCATCGCCTGCCGCGAGGACCCGTCGCTGGTGGGCGCGCAGGGGCGGCTGCGGTTGTCGCTCGAACGGCTCGACTTCCCCTTCGCCTATCCGGGGGGCACGCGTGAGGCGGAGGTGCGCGTGCTCAACGCGGGGCGCGCGCCGCTGGATGTGACGTGGACCGCGGTGGAGGCGCCGTTCTCGCTGCTGGATGGGCTGCCCTCGCGCGTGGGGGTGGAGGAGGTGCCCGTGCGGGTGCGCTTCAATCCCAGCGCCATCGGCACGTTCGAGTCGCGGCTGGTGGGCACCGCGTCGGATGGAGGGCGCGTGGAGCTGGTGCTCGTGGGCGAGGCGCGGTCGACGCCCGTGTGTGTCGCGGTGGTGTGTGCGTCCTCGGTGTTCGACCCCGTCAGCGAGCGCTGCGTGGAGACGGTGTCGCCGGACGGCACCGCGTGCAGCCCGGGCAGCGCGTGCCTCACCATGGCCACCTGTCAGCAGGGGCGGTGCCGAGGGCAGGAGCGGCCGTGCGACGACGGCAATGCGTGCACCACGGATGCGTGTCATGCGTTGGATGGGTGCCGCTCGGTGCCGGCGCCGCCGTGTCCCGGGGGTGGGCCGTGCCAGGTGGGCACGTGTGATTCGAAGCTCGGGTGTGGCCTGGCGGATGCGCCAGATGGCACCTTCTGCGGGACGGAGCGCGGCTGCGACGCGGCGGACGTGTGCGTCGAGGGCGCGTGTGCGCGGAGGGATTTGCCGGATGGCTTCGTCTGCGCGTCGGCCAGTCCGTGTCAGGCGGAGGGCCGTTGTCGCGGGCCCGTGTGCGAGCGCCCCGCGGCGGTGGCGCTGGCGCCGGACTGGAGCCTCGACGCGGCGGCGTACCCGCGCGACCTGCATGACCTGCTGGTGGGCCCCGAGGGGGACGTGACGCTGTCGGGCTTCTACGAGTCGGCGCTGCTGGACGCGGCGGCGCCGGTGCCCCATTTGAGCCGCGACGAGGCCCGGCGCTGCATGCTGTGGAACGACCGGCTGCTGTGCATGGACCTGCCCCGGGACGGCACGGTGTCGCTGATGGAGCGATACACAGGGGTGCCTCGGTGGACGTTCACGTTGGGCGACGCGCGGCCGGACATCCGTCAGCGCACGGAGACGCTGTTCCTGGCGCGGCTGGCGGTGATGGCGCCGGACCGGCTGGCGGCGCTCTTCGAGGCGTATCCGGCGGGGGAGCGGCGCGAGACGTTGTGCCGCATGTACTTCCTGGTGGTGCTCGATGCGTTCGGACAGATGGTGTCCGCGCAGGAGCTCACGGACCCGCTGTTGTCCGAGTGCAACCACCCGCACCCGTTCGGCGTGGTGTCCGATGCGGCGGGGGACTTGTATGTGTCCTTCGCGCAGACGCTGAACGTGGGGGCGCCGCTGCGGGCGGGCGCGCCCTCGTTGATGATGGCGTTCTCGTCGGACGGGGTGCCGCGCTGGCGCAAGTCGTTGGGGCAGCGCTCCGGGGAGCTGGCGGTGGTGAACGGGCTGCTCTTCCCGGAGTGGGGCGGGCAGGCGTTGCGCACGGCGGATGGATCGGTGGCGGCGACGCTTCCGCAGGTCTTCGGCCGCGTGGTGGCCACGCGTGAGCGACTGGTGCCGAGCGCGCCGGGCACGACGGTGAATGTCGGCGACGCAAGCCCCCCGCCCGTCGTCACACAGCTCCAGGGCTTCGCGTTGCCGTCACTGGGTGATGCTTGGACATACTCGCTGCGCTCGGGACAGTCGCTCACGACGAAGGAGCTGCGGCTGGCGACGTGGCCGGAGACGCGAGGGCTGCCACCCAGGACGCTGGTGCTCACCACGGCGACGGACAGGGACAACGCGCAGCTGCTCGTGGGGGTGCGGGTCTCCGATGGCAGCGAGGCCTTCCAGTGCAGGTTGGACTACGAGGCGCGCACGATGCCCCAGTTGTTTGAGCTGGCGCCGGGTGCGTTGCTGATGATGGATGGGGCCGAGAGTTGCGGCGAGTGCGACCCGCCGTTCGCTTCGAGCCAGGGGCGCTTCCAGCGCTTCCCGATGCCGGGGTTGCTGCCCGCGAACGAGCCGTGGCCCGGGACGTTCGGGGGTCCGGGACACGACCATCACGAGGGCGCGGACCACTGAGCCTCGTCGGGGAGCCACGCCTCGTAGCGGATGCAGCCCAGGGGCGCGCGCGAGGAGGTGCTCCAGCGGAAGGTGCCGATGATGTCCACGCGCCTGGGGTCTTCTTTCGAGGGGAGGATGCGGAACTCCACGCCGCGTCCCACGGGTGGCAGCACCAGGCCGTGCCACCTCAGCGTGCCGCCACGCAGTCGGATGCCGCCGTCCTCCAGCACCGACACGTCCAGGGCCAGGTCCAGGCCATGCTCGACGAAGACCTCGTGAAGCTCGTCGCCTCGCAGGACGAAGTCCGAGTCGAAGCTGCGCAGCGCTCCATCGCAGTACAGCTCGCGGACGAAGTGCATCGAGCCATCGGCGCGGCGGAAGGTCCGGAAGCGTCCGGGAAACGTGCGTGCTCCGTGCTCGAAGAGGCCCTGGCCTGACAGTCTCGTCGCCACCCAGGCGAACATCCGCGCGACGCACGAGGAGAACGTCACCGAGGCGCGCACGTTCCAGGCACCGGGGTTGGCGTAGAAGCGGATGACCCGCTCGTCCACGCGGGACACCTCCGGGCCCATCGCGCTCGCGAGCAGGGACCAGGCGTCCGAGGGTCTCGTGCGCTGTCCCCGATGCAGCGCCTTCACACCCCGCCGATACACCCCCGCTGCTGTCCACGCGGTGAGGAAGCTGGCGAGCAGCAGCCACGCCGCGCGGCGCTCTCCGACGAGCCCCGGGACTCGATGCCAACGCGGCAGGCACAGCGCGCGCAGCGTGGCCCAGGCGTAGTGGCGCAGGAGCACCCAGCCCGCGCTCGTGAGTCGCACCACCGAGAGCGCGAGGCCATGCGCGATGGCGCTCTCACCGGGCACCGCGCCCGCCAGCGCATGCTGGTCGAAGAAGCGCGCGCCGAGCGTCATCTCCACGTGCTGGACGAGAAGGCGCCACAGAGGCTCGCGCTCATGCGCTCGGGCCTCCTCGATGAACGCCGCTTCATGACCGAGCTCGCGTCCGCGCGCGACGTCGACCATGTGGGCTTCAATCCATCGCTCGTCACGCACCTCCATCGGCAGGCCCTCGGCGCATGCGTTCGCATAGGCAGTCCACCGGGGTGTGCGAGGCAGTCCTGTCTCATCCACCGGCATGACCGCGGCGCCCAGGCGCGCGAAGGGCTCGGACACGCCCCAGAAACGGCCGAGCGTCACGGCGCTGGCCGCGAGCAGGTGCACCCGCGCCATGCGGCACGGATTCACCCGGTAGAAGTCCGCGAGCAGCCCGAGCGAGCGTCGACAGGCACGCTGACGCAGGACGAAGCCATGCAGTGCCTCCCGCGAGGCGTGGGGGAGCGCGTCACGCGCCTCGTCGAGCTCCTCCTCGTTGAACGTGTCCTCCCATGAGGTCGCCTGGAGCAAGGCCTCGTGCGTGTCGAACCGGAGTGGCCGGACCCCCGCGCTCACGGCGACACCTCCACGAGCCTCGCCCCCGAAGCCGGCGCCGCGCCCGGCGTCCCTCCCCCGAGCCAGCTTCGCGCCGCGCCTGGCGCAGGCTGCCTGCCCAGCATCCGCGCGAGCACGAACAGGGCGAACCGCCACCGCGAGCGCCCCCGCTTCGTGGCAAGCTCATCCCCCGCGCACCACCGCCGCAGCGTCTCGAACCCCCACTCCGTCCCCAGCCGCATGATGGGACGGAAGAGCACCGCATCGAGCACCTCCCCCAGCACCCCGTGCCGCGTCTGGTAGTCGAACACCGTCTTGAAGAACGTCCCCTCGGGGCGCCGCTCATACAGCCACACCCCGCGCCCCCGCAGGATGGGGCTGCGCCAGTCCTCCGAGCCGAACTCGAACGTTGAGCGCACGTTCGGCGTGTTCGCCAGGTAGCGCCCCCACCCCACGATTTCGAGCCCGAAGCCCAGGCGCGTCCGGTAGTCCATCCCGTGGAACCCCCGAGCGTCCTGCTCCGGCAGATACCGGATGGACGTGAACCGCACGTCCCAGGCCACATGCAGCTTGGGCTCCTGCGTCCGCTCCCACACCACCTCCACCGGCGCGGGGATGAGCACCTCCGCGACAATCCTTTGGAGCGGATGTCGGCGCGTTGGCACCGCCGCCGCGCGACGCATCCCCCACCACCGGGCCGCGTCCCGCGTGAAGGTGATGAGCGCCGTCACCCCCATCACCGTCATCAGCGCGCGCAGCGCCACCGGCACGTCGGCGGGCTCCCACCGCACCCCCGAGGGCAAGAGCCGGTCCCCCCACACCGCCTGGAACGTGGCCATGAGGTACAGCCCCACCAGCACGCTCAACACCACGTGCGCGAAGTACTCGCCCCGAGGCAATCCCCCCTGCGGCGCGCGGCTGTCCTTCTCCTCCCAGACGTCCGCGAAGGCGACCCCGACATCCACCGCGTACAGCACGACGAGCGCCCCCAACGCCCACCCCTGGAAGCGCACGTGCGGCACCCAGAGGAACTGCAGCGCGTAGATGAGGTGCCGCGCCGTGTGCCAGAAGACCTCGCGCTGGCACTCGGCGCGCTCATGCAGCCGGCCACGCCAGTGGTGGAAGTAGACGACGTCGAAGGCTCCCAACAATCCGATGACCAGCAGCAGGTAGAAGGCGACGTGCATGCCCACGCCCCAGTGCAACGCCGTGGCCAGTGCCACCCGGCGTTGCAACCCTCGGAAACGTCAGGGATTCAGCGGATTCAAAGCGAAGGTCCGTCAACGTCGTGGACAGTGCCGACAACGGGCGTTGTCGTCCCCAACTTCTCCACAACGCTTCTGGGTGCGAGCGGCCTTCACCGTGACTCCGTGCTGGCGCGTCATGAACGGCGCATCAGGTGTCAGCGGCGCGCTGTCGGCGTGGCCGAAGAAGCTCTGGGCCCGCTGTCAATCACCGACCTGGGGTTTCCGCGCGATTTTCCCGGACGGATGGTGAACGAGGGCCCGTTCAGCGCCCGTCCTGACACGGCACCCCCCGCGTCACCGACCCTGCGGGTGGACATGCCGCGCGTACCCGATATTCTTCGCCCCATCGTTGCGTTGAAAGACGTGGACGTGTTCCACCTTGCCCACGCGAGGCCTGACCGGAAATGCCCCCCTGGGTTCCGGCGCTGGTGTGGAAGGAGTGCGGTTGCCCGGACGACCTTGGAGGTCCGGCGTGCGGCGGCTCCGTTGCAGTGTGGGGGGTCTGCTCGGGCCCCGGGGGGAAGAGATTTCCCTGGGGCCCGAGTCACCTCGTCTCTTCCCGCGGCCGCCTACGGCCTCGCCTTCGCCGTGCCCGCGGGCGCCTTCGCCGCGAAGCCCTGCAGATAGCCCACCTCGTCGCGGGTGAGCTCCACGAGCAGCTCCTCCGTCAACGCCGCCACCGGCCAGCGCTCCATCGCCGTCTGGTTGAACGTGGTCATCGCCTGCTCCAGCGCCTCGACCTGGTTGATGGCCAGCACCCGGCCCGCGTCGTCCCCCAGGTCCTGCGCCCCGCCGCGCACCAGCTGGAGGCCCGCCATCCGCTCCACCACCGTCGTCTGCCGCACCAGGCTCGCGCCGATGTCCCGGGTGATGCGGCCCAGGCGCTTCAACCCCTCGGGCGGGAGCGAGCCCCGCGTGCCCACGTTGCGCGTGCGCAGAATCCACGTGCCCCGCTCCCCCAGCACCCGCTTGGACACCGCCATCGCCATCGCGCTGGCGTCGGGCACCCCCGCCTCGCGCAACAGCTCGCGCGTGCGCACGTAGCCGTCGTGGAAGGACGTCTCCCGCCAGGCCGGCAGCGTGGCCAGCTTCTCCAGCGCGTCGATCTCCACGGGCGTCAGCTCGCTGCCGGACTCCGTGTCACCCAGCAGCAGCAGCAACTGGAGCTGCATCGAGCGCGGGTGCGCCCGGGCCAGCGCCTCCAGCTTCTCGCGGAAGACGGTGCGCGCCCGCGCGTACTCGGACTCCGGCAGCGCCTCGCCGCGCAGCGCGTCCCGCACCGCCACGTAGAGGTCCGGGTCCTCCAGCCGGGGCACCTGGTTCAAGAGGAACAGGGCCTGCTCCGCCTCCAGCTTGCGCGCGGCCAGGGCCAGCCTCAGCCGGGTGTCGTCGGACGTGGCGCGCGCCCACGCGGCCTTCTCCCAGTCCACCTGGGCGGGGTCCGGCGGCAGGGGCGTGGCGCCCGGCAACAACTCACTCTGACGGAAGTCGGGGCGGCCCAGCTTCAGCCACGCGTCGCGGAAGGCCTGCTGCCAGGTGCCCGCGTCGGGCGCGCGCCGTCGCTCACGCATCGCCTGGAGCAGCGCCACCTCCGTGCTGCCCGGGGCCTCGGCCTCCAGGCGCTCCAGGGCTTCGGCGGCCTCTGAGTCGTTGCCCTCCTGCAGCGCCAGACACGCGTGCACCAGCAGCGCGGGCGCGTACTTGGGGGCGAGCATCAGCGCCTCGCCGAGCGACTCGCGGGCCTTCTTCGTGTCACCGCTGGCGGCGGCGCGCGCGGCCCGGTCCGTGTGGCGGAGGACCTCCTGGGACGCGGTGGGCTTCACGGCGCGCGTGCGCTTCGGCGCGGCGGCCTCCGGGTGCGCGTGCCCGTCATGCGGCCCGTGTCCGTCCTGCGCGTGGCCCGGCGCGCGGGCGCTCCGGACATAGAGGGCGCCTCCCGCGGCCAGCGCCACCACCAGCCCCACGCCACTCCACACCGCGGCCTTGCGTCCGGAGGTGCCCTGCGAGGAAGGAGGAGGAATCGGGTCCGTCATGGCGCGGCTTCTCCGGGGGTGGGGGAGGCCGCATTCCAATCGGCCCCGCCCCGTCGGAGCAAGGTGGCCCTCTTCCGCAGGTGGGAGTGTCCTTCCCTACCCAGGTGGAAGAGGCCGCGCCCAAGCGGGCGAAAGCCCGCCGCGCCTCAGTCCTTCGAGTAGATGACGCGGCTGCCGCCGCTGGCCTGCACCTGGGTGCGGTTGGGACGGGAGACGCACTTCACGGTGGTGCCGCCGCTGGCCTCCACCTGCAGGCTCTCCGAGGGGTCGGCCTCCACCTGCGCGCCGCCGCTGGCCTCCACGTCCAGGTTCCTCAGGCCCTCGAGCCTCATCGCCTTGACCACGGCCCCGCCGCTGGCCTCGATGTCCAGCTGCCGCGCGCGCCCCTTCAGCTCGACGGTGCCCCCGCCGCTGGCCTCCAGGTCCAGCTTCCGCGTGTCGATACCCCGCA
Organism: Myxococcus guangdongensis; assembly: GCF_024198255.1. NCBI lineage: Bacteria > Pseudomonadati > Myxococcota > Myxococcia > Myxococcales > Myxococcaceae > Myxococcus > Myxococcus guangdongensis. The sequence continues at coordinate 149,152 of NZ_JAJVKW010000012.1, read as the reverse complement.
GGTCGATGGAGGCGCCGCCGCTGGCCTCGATGGAGAAGTCCTCGGAGGTGGCCACCTCACCCTGGACCGAGCCGCCGCCGCTGACGGTGACCTCCTCCAGCCGGGGCACGGTGATGAAGAGGCGAATCTTGCCGCCGTTGAACGAGTCGCGGATGCCCTGGCGCTCCACCTTCGTGGCGAGCTCCCCGTCCTCCACCTCGAGCTCCAGGCGGGACAGCAGGTCCGCGGGGCCCTCGACGCGGACGGACTTGGGGCCCACCTTGAGCTCGGCCTTGATGCCGTGGCCCACCTCGATGCTGTGGAAGTCGGAGACGTCCCGCGTCTGCGCGTCCCCGGCGGCGGCGGTTCCGGCGAACATCATCAAGGGGACGAGCAGGGACATCCGGGCGGTCTTCATGGCGTGCTCCCAAAGGGCCGTGGAGCCCGGCAGGGGCCCCTCATGCCGGGCTACGCACCATGCCGGGAACGATTGCTACTGACGGGACAACATCTCCAGCGGCACGCGCATGGAGGTGGTGTCGCCGGGCTTGATTTCGACCGTCAGCTTGAGCGCCCTGCCCTCATCGTCGACCAGCTTCAGGGTGTGCTTGCCCGAGGGCAGGTTCACCTTGAACAGCGGCGTCTCGCCCAGGAGCTGTCCGCCCAGGAAGACCTGGGCCTGGGGCTCGGTGCTCAGGGTGAGGAAGCCCGGCTCGCCGGTGGCCAGGGGAGCGGAGTCCTTGGGCTGGGCCCGCTTGTTGGGCGTGCGTGGGGACTTGGCGCGCGGCGAGGACTTCTCCTCCTCGCTCACGGGGGCAGCGGTGTCCGCGACCTCCGTCTCGGACGGAGCCTCGGGCACGGCCTCTTCCTCCGGCGAGGCGGGGGGCGCCACCGGGTCCGCCGGCGGAGCCACGGGCTTGTCGGCGAGGGGGTTCTGGGTGGGGGCGCTCTCCGCCTTGGGCGGGGGGACGGGCTTCTTCACCTGCTCCGGAGGCAGCGGCGTCACGCGGGGCGCGAGTCCCAGGAGGGGCCGCACCCGATTGGAGACGACTCCACCGTCGAGCCCCAGTCCCACCACGACCGCCCCCACCGCGAGCAGTACCAGCACGGTGGCCAGGACCTTGAGGCCGACCCGGGAGCGCGCGGCGGGGACGCCGTTCAGCGTGTGGACATGGGAGTCGTTGTCCTCGGCCTCCGCGAGCGGGGGAGGGCGGCGGCTCTCCTGGAAGGAGCGCGCGGGCTTGGTGGTGACCTCCAGGTTCGGGTCCGGCGCCTGGGTGGACGCGGGGAGCTGGGCCTGGGTCCTGCGACGAGGGGCCGGGGGCCTGCGGGACGCGCCCGACTCCGAGGAGAGCGTGGTCATGCGGACCATGGCCGTCTCCTCGTTCCGCGCGGGCGGCGGCGCGGGCACCTGGGCGCGTGGGGCCTCCATCGTGCGGCCGGAGCGGGGACGCGACTCGTTGCGCAGCGTGGTGTCATCCCCGCTCGAGGGGCGCGAGGGGGGCGGAGGCGGTGTCCGCGCGGGGCCGGGGGAGGGCGGGGCCGAGGGAGGCGAGCGCGTGGAGCCGGAGCCCGAGGACGTCAGCGCCGCCGGGGGAGGAGGCGGTGGCGTGCGCGCGGGGCCCGGGGTCGACAGCGCGGGGCGACCTGGCTGGGTGCGGGCCGTGTGCGTCTCATCGTCGGGCGGCCGGGAAGGCAGCGTCTCCGAGGGAGGAGGCGGAGGCGGCGGACGCGAGGGCTCCTGACCGGCGCCCCGGGTGACCAGCTTCTTCTGGGGCGGCGCCCGGAGCACGGCCTTGCGAGGAGGCTCCGGGTCCGGCGGGGGCGGTGGTGGAGGCGTCGCCGGCAGGGCGTTGGTGGTGACCCGGCGCGGCGTGGCCTGGGCCCCGGACTGCGGGCCGGACGACTTCACCGTCGGCATCGTCCCCGAGGCCCGACGCGGCATCGGCGCGGCGTCCGGAGGGCCGGAGGTGGTGTTGACGGTGGGAGGCTCGGGGACGTCGGGCGCGGTGGGGGCGTTACCGCCCATGGCCAGCATCTGCGCGACGTTCGTCTCTCCGGTCACGTCGCCAGCGGGACCGGCGATGAGGAGCTGACGGGTCTGCTCGCGCCGGTCGGCGAAGAGGCGGCGCATCACCTCGCTGCTCTGCTCGGGGTGCCAGATGAGCGGGCCCACCGCGCGCTCCAGGGCGCGGGCGAACTCCAGCGTGGTGGCGTAGCGGTCCTCGCGCCGCTTCGACAGCGCGCGCAGGACGATGGCGTCCAGCTCCGGCGGTATCTGCTTGTTGGTGCGAGAGGGCGGCGTCACCTCGCACTTCAGCACCGCGTTCATCATCGCCTCGGCCTGCTTGGCGTAGAACAGCCGCATGCCGGTGAGCAGCTCGTGCAGCACCACGCCCAGGCTGAACAAGTCACTGCGCGCGTCCAGCGGGTCGCCCATGATCTGCTCGGGCGACATGTAGCCGCTGGTGCCCTTCACCATGCCCACCGCGGTGCGGCTGGCGCGCGCCAGGCTCTTGGCGATGCCGAAGTCCAACAGCTTGGTGACGCCCTCGTACGTCACCATGACGTTCTTCTCGGCCACGTCCCGGTGGATGACGGGCGAGGGGTGGCCGAGCGGGTCCGTGAAGGTGTGCGCGTAGTGCAGGGCGACGGCCGTGTCGCGCACCGCCATCAGGCTGAAGCCCATGGGGATGGGGTGGTTGGCCTGCCGGCACGCGCGCGCCACCTCCACCAGCGTGGCCCCGGGCACGAACTCCATCGCCAGGAACAGCTCACCCTCGGCGATGTCCAGGTCGAACACCTGGGCGATGTGCGGATGGTTGAACGCGGCGGTGACCTTCGCCTCGTCCAGGAACATCCGGATGAACTCTTCCTCACCCCGGATGTCCGGCAGGATTTGCTTGAGCACCACCAGCTTGCGGAAGCCCGCGAGCCCACGCTGTGACGCGAGGAAGATCTCCGCCATCCCGCCCGTGGACAGGCGGCTGAGCACCTCGTACTTGCCCAGCGACCGGCCCCTGGAGGCATCCGGCGCGAGCGGCAGCGTCGTCCCACTCATCGGAAGGCGCCGAATCTACACCGGCACCTGGACGGACGCGAAAGTCGTGGTCGAAGAAAAGTCCATGAATATCGACATCACGCCGATTTCAACGAATTCTTGATGTCGGGTTCAGGTGCGGCGTGCCTGCGGGGAGGGGTTGCGGGAAGGGTGGCGGCGAGGGCGTTGAGCAGGCGCAAGTCGGAGCGGGACAGGCCGCGCAGGTTCTTGCGGAGGTCCACCAGGGCGGCGGACTCGATGCGCGGGGTGGGTGGAGGGCGCTTGCGACCCGGGGGTGTCTCGATGCTCGCGTCCAGGGCGAGCAGCTCATGGGGTGGCACGCGCAGCACGGTGCACAGGCCCTTGAGGGTGTGGAGGCTCGGGAGCATGTGGCCGCGCTCCAGACGCGCGTAGACCTCGCGGGCCACGCCGAGCCGCTCGGCGACCACCGCCTGTGTCAGTCCCATGTTCCTCCGGGCCGTGCGCGCGGACATGCCCAGATGGATTCCAAGCTCGGTCTTCATTCTTCGTCCGTCAGGAAGGACGCGGAGGCCCCCTCGCCACCGCGAAAGGGGCGACCCTACTCCGCGCCGCTCGCGGGACGCACCCACCGTGAAGACTTCCACGGTGTGCCGTGATGTGTGTCCATGGGGCGCGGGTGGTGTTGGCGCGAGCGGTTGTGTGAAAACCGAGGCGTGACGCTTCGGGAAGCGAGTGGGGCACGGCCATGAAGATGGTGCGGTTCGACTTCGAGAACACGCGGGACATCCCCGTGGAGCTGGAACTGGAGCCCGAGGGGATGCCGTTCACCGTCCAGCCTGGCGGCCGGCTCGACGTCTTCTGCGAGGGACCCGAAGGGGGTGAACTGGAGCTGGCGCGCCACCCGGAGGGCCACGTCACCTTGTTCGCCTGGATCGGGGCATCGTTCCGGGTCCTAGAGGGTGGAAACGAGGTCTACACGTCGGTCCTCCCCGCGCCCGGCCTTCCACCGGGCCTCTCCACGAAGCAGTTCGTGGAGACGCTGTTCGGCTCATTCGAGCAGCGCCGGGCGATGCGCGACGAGCCCAAGAACTAGGGCGTCAGGAGCGCGGGCCGCCCCACGTCCGGGTCCCCGTTCTCATCGTGTTTCGTGCGCTGTTCCCAGCGAGCCCAGGCTCCTCTCGTGAGCCGGCCTCCGGACAGCGCCCCCTTCCCACTTCACATTCCGCGCGTCCGTGTCGCCCGTCCCCGCTGGGACCTGGGCTAAGACGCGCTCCAAGGTTCCATGGATACTCCTGTTTCTCCCCGCACCGTCACTGGCCGCATCGATGTCCACCCGCGAGGCTTCGGCTTCCTCACCGTGCAGGCCCCGGGCTCGCGCGAGGTGCTGTCCGCCTTCATCCCGCCCCCGGACCTCAACCCACTCTTCTCTGGCGACATCGTCACCGGCACCGTGACCGCCGCCGCGGACGGCCGCTGGACGGCGAGCCACCTGTCCCTGGTGGAGCGCCCCCGCACCCGCGTCTACGGCGAGGTCGTCTCACGCAAGGGCGCCCTGTTCCTGCGCATCGACCGCGAGGTGGGCAACGCCGACTGGGTGCTCGACGCAGGCTCCACCCGCGTGCAGCACGGCGACGCGGTGGTCGCCTCCATCGCCGAGGGCAAGGTCGTCCTGCTCTACAAGGTCGAGCCCGGCGAGGACCGCTCGCTCGAGCGCATCATCGCGCGTCATGGCCTGAGCAAGGACTTCTCCCCACAAGCCATCGAGGACGCGCGGCTCGCTCGCGAGGTGCCTCACGCCGTCGGCTCCCGCCGTGATTTGCGCGACGTGCCCACCGTCACCGTGGACGCGCCGTCCACGCGGGACATCGACGACGCCATCTCCGTGCTGCCCGCGGGGCCTGACGGCGCGCTGCGCCTGCTCGTCTCCATCGCGGATGTCAGTGAGCGCGTGAAGGAGGGCACCGTGCTCGACGCGGAGGCCCGTGAGCGCGCCACCAGCGTGTACATGGCGGGCCGCGTGCTGCCGATGCTGCCCGAGGCGCTGTCGTCGGACTGGCTGAGCCTGGTGCCGGGACAGGAGCGGCACTGCCTCACGGTGGAGCTGCGCATCGACCCGCAGGGCCGCGTGACGGCCGCGGACGTGTACGAGAGCGTCATCCGCTCCTGGGCGCGGCTCAACTACGACGAGGTCGGGGCCTTCCTCGACCGGGGCGAGGTCTCCCCACCGATGGAGCCCGTGCGCGAGGTCATGCCGTGGTTCCGACTGGCGGCCGCTCGACTCGCCGTGGCCCGTGGCGCGCGCGGCGGCATGGAGTTCGCGCGAGATGAAGCGCGGTTCACCTTCGACGCGTCCACCGGCGCGGTGTCGGGCCTCGTGTCCGAGCGGCCCACGTCCGCGCACGGCATGATTGAGCGCTTCATGGTCGCGGCGAACGAGGCCATCGCCACGTGGATGCTGGCGCGCGGCCTGCCCGGCGTCTTCCGCGTGCACGAGCAGCCCGACCCGGAGCGGGTCGCGGACCTGAACGCGTTCGCGGAGCACTCGGGCTTCGCCGCGGGCTTCGGGCGGGAGCTGACGCCGCTGGCCCTGTCCGCGTTCGACCGGCAGATTGTCGGTGCGGCCGCGGAGCCCGCGCTGCGCTCGGTGCTGCGCCGTTCGCTGGGCCCGTCGCGCTACACCGTGAAGCCGGGGCCGCACTTCGGCCTCGCCGCGCCCCTGTACCTGCACTTCACCTCGCCCATCCGCCGGTACGCGGACCTGGCGGTGCACCGCACGCTGAAGGGCTACCTGCACGGGCGCCGCGACTACCTGGACGAGGACCCGACGGTGGAGTCGCTCGCCACGCACATCAACGCGCGGGCGCGCTCGGCCAACCGCGCGGAGACGGACCGGCACCACGTGCTGGAGGCGCGGTGGCTGGCGGGCCACGTGGGCAAGGAGTTCTCCGCGCGCATCGTCCGCGTGAAGCCCTTCGGCCTGGTGGCGCAGCTCGACGGCATGCTCGCGGAGGGGATGCTCCCCGCGGAGGGACTGCCCGGAGGCCCGTTCCGTCCGGACGCTCGCGAGCTGTCGCTGGTGGGCAAGGAGCGCGCCTTCACCGTGGGCATGCCGGTGACGGTGAAGGTGGCCTCCACCGACGAGCAGCTCGGACGCGTGGAGCTGGCGCTCGTCGGCTAGACGCGGGCGCGCCTCAGCCGGCGAACGGGAGCCCCTCCGTCTTGGACGAGAGGACGCTCTCGCTCACCCAGCCGACGAGGCCCGTGGAGGACTTCACCAGGAAGGCGTGGGCCTGGACCTTCAGGTGGCCCTTCACGCCGCTGGGGACGGTGACGGGCACGGCGAGCAGCACCTGGATGGTGGAGCCCGTGGCCAGCTGCGCGACGGGCTTCGAGGTGGTGCGCTGCTGGAAGATGGGGAAGGACTCGCGCACCTTGGCCTCCTGTCCCACGAAGTAGAACTCCTGGGGCACGTGGTCGAGCTTGCCGGCCTTCGCGTCGAGCACGTACTTGTCGACGCGCGTCCAGAACGACTGCCACGTGCTGGAGAGGATGATGTTGTTGCCCTTCGCCTCGATGGGCGAGCGCACCGAGCCCAGCGACTTGAGCGCCTTGCCATCGAACGCGTAGAGCGTGCTGGCGCTGTCGTGGTCCGTCATGCCGGTGTGCACGGCGACCTCCTTGCGCTTGTCGCCACTGTCGACGTCGACGATGACGAAGCCGTGCACCTCGGCGTCCGAGCGGACGTTGACGGTTGCGGCGCCGACCTTGAGCACGTAGCCGAACCCCTTCGCGTCCTCCTTCGTCTCCAGCGAGATGTCCTCCGGCTTCCCGTCGCCGTTCAGGTCGATGGAGGCGGCCTTCACCAGCGGGTCGTCACCCGCGAGCGCGAGCGGAGCATGCAGCAGCGCGAAGGACGACAGGGCGATGGCGGGGAGGAGCGACGTCTTCATGATGGCAGTGACCTCGTTGAGGACCTGGGCACCCGGTGAAGGGGCCGCGCGGCGCGCATCGTAGCTGAAGGGACTCCATGCGCCCGTGTCATGCCCACGTGCGCTGGAGCGGACTCACCCGCGTCGGCCGAAGCGCCCCCGGAAGTGCTTGTCGAGGAAGGCCTCCGTGCTCGCATACGCATCCTGCGCACGCTGGGACAGAGGCCGGGCCGGGTGGGCCTGGGCCGCGCGCCGCGCCCGCTGCATCACCGAGCGAGGTGCGTCCAGGGTCGAGTCGTCCGGCAGCTCGCGCTCCAAGGTCGCCCTCAGCGCATGGGCCTGGTCGACGATGCCGAGCGCCTCCTCCAGGGAGACCTCCTTCTCGGCGAGCGCGGCGAAGAGCTGGCAGTGGTACCGGCGGCAGCTCGCGGGCCGGTCCGAGTACACGGTGCAGGTCCGGCCCTCCAGGGCGCCGCAGTGTTGGGCGAGCGCCTGGGTGCCGTCCTCGCGGCGCGAGAGGGGGACACCGTGCCGCTCGAGCGCGGAGGCCTCGTCGGGCTGGAGCGAGACGTGGGTGAAGAGGCTCCCGTCACAGCACATGCCGCAACGAAGGCAGAGGGTGGACAGGGGCATCGTCTCCCCCTAACGCGTCTGGGCACGTCGTTCCATCTCGGCGAGGCGCGGCGGATGCCCCCGCCCGCCTGCCCGTGGGATGAGGTGCTACTGCGGAGGTCCCCAGGTGTGTCCCCCTCCTCCGAGGGAGCAGCGCGCGTCCTCGGCACGGACCCAGGCCCACACCGGACCGCGTCGAGCGCCCGTTCATGCGGGCAACGAAGCAGTGTCCATCGAGGCGGGGAAGCCCCCGATACCGCACGGTCCACCCTGGCCACTCGGGCGTCCGTGACCCCGGCGTCGATGTCGAGGAAGCGACGGGGAGCCTGCCCTCGTGGGCGGACAGGACTCGATTCGGGTGCCGGCGGGTGAAAGCAGACCCGACGCGAAAACGGAGGGGGTGTCTGGCTTCCGGGAGGTGACTTGTCCCTGAATCTCAGGGGGTTGGCGCGCCGGATGTGGTTCCGCCACGCCTGTACTGGCGAACAAGTTCCCCGTCCCGCGGGAGTGGTCAGGCTATATGAACCCCGGTTCACCCAGGTGGTATCCGTACCGGGGGACTGCTTCCTTTCGCGCGAAGTCGTACAATCGTCTCCCTTCTCACAACGGAGCTGGCATGCAGGCGGACACACGGGACGGGACGCGCGGCCGGGAGTCGGTGCTCGGCTACCGGGTGGGGACGGAGCTGACCGCGATCGCCTCGTTCGGCGACGGTGACGCGCCGGGCCGCCTGGTGCAGCTCTCGCTCGAGCACCTGACACTGCATCTGGACTCAAGGTCCTTGCCGAGCCCCGGACAGGCCGCGTCGGTGGTGCTGGGCCAGGGTGAGCGCTGGGCCACGTCGCTCGCGGCGGAGGTGACGGAGGTGCGCGGCGGCAAGCCGGAGGTGAGCCTGCGCTTCGTGTCGCCGCCGCTCGACGCGGGCCGGCGCATCGTCACGGTGCTGGAGGCGCTGCGCGACAACGGCCTGCTCTTGCCGCCCGAGACGCGGCCCGTGTGGAAGGAGCGCATCGACCGCCAGGAGCGCGTGCTGCGCATCTGCGAGGCGCTGGTGGGACGTCAGGCGCGCGGTGTCGCCCGCACGCCGCAGGGCCAGAAGGTCCCCGTCACCGCCGTCCACTTCGACGTGCACAACGGCCGCATGGGCTGGCGCTTCGAGGGGCCGCTGCCCCAGGGCCCGTTCGTGCTGGAGGCCTTCGGCTACAGCAGCGTGGTCCACCTGGAGATCCACGACGCGCGCGAGGAGGCCGGCTGGGTGATGATGTCCGTGCCCACGGAGGTGGTGCGCTACCGCCACCGCTGGCTGCGCCGCGCCCCGCCCAGCAGCCCGTGCACGTTGTCCTTCGACCACCCGCTGTGGCCCCAGGTGCACGTGCGCCGGCCGGTGCTCGACCTGTCCTACGAGGGCCTGGCCTTCATGACGGAGCCGGGCGAGGACCTGCTCTATCCCGGGCTGCGCCAGCCGGTGCTCGAAGTGGCCATGGAGGGCATGGCGCCGGTGCGGCTGCGCGCGGAGGTGCGCAACATCTCCGGCACCGCGGTGGGCCGCCGGTGTGGCATGTCCGTGCGCCCCCTGGACGCCGAGGGCGCCCGTGCGTGGCGCGCGCTGGTGGAGGCGCAGATGCACCCGTCCACCCGCGTGGAGGGCGACTGGGGCGACGCCACGTGGAAGCTCTTCCAGGGCTCGGGCTACTTCGGGCTGCCGGGCAAGTCGCCCGAGGACTTCACCGAGGAGCGCCCCTGGTTCGACGCCACGCAGGAGCGGCTCGAGGGGCGCACGCGGCTGGGCTACCGGGTGGTGCGTCCGGCGGGTGAGTCGCTGGAGGCCACGCTCTCCGTGGTGAAGCCGTACGAGGGCACGTGGATGGCGCACCAGCTGGCGCGTCAGGCGATTCCCGGCCAGCGCTCCTCGGCGCGCGAGGCGCTGCGCGACATCTACCTGCGCGGCTACGAGCCCACGCAGGTGGACCCGGACGTGAAGTGGTTCATCGCCTACTGCGAGGCGAACGTGCGCTGGGTGCGCTTCACCAAGTTCGACTTCGCCAGCTGGTACGAGCACACCGGGCAGGCCAGCCTCACGCCCTTCCGCCTGATGGAGGCGGAGGTGGAGCGCGACTGGGACCACCCCGAGGACGTGGACGTCGCCGTGCCCACCGAGGCTGAGCAGGCGAGGTTCTTCCAGGAGGTCGAGCGCACCCGCCCCGTGGCGTACCGCGAGGCGCTGGACCTGGTGCCCGAGCGATTCGAGCTGTCGCGCGCGCGCACCAAGTGGGGCGAGGCGGGCCTGGGCCGAGAGCGCGAGCTGCGCGTGGCCCGCGTGGACGGCAAGGCCGTGGCCTTCGCGGTGATGGAGTCCGCGCAGCCGGGCCTCAACCTCTTCAACGTGCTGGACGGCGTGCGGCTGGTGACGCTCACCGACGATGCGCTGCCGGAGACGCAGCGGGCCCTGCTCGCGCTGCTGGCGCACGCCGCGGAGTGGTACCGCCCGCGCGGCCGCCGCGTCTTCGTGCACTACGTGGAGTCGGCGTGCGTGGAGTACGTCGAGCGCGCCGCCCTGGCCGACCTGGGCGAGGGCAAGCTGTGGATCATCTCCTCCGCGCTGCTGCCCGAGTTCCTCGAGCACCTGTGCGAGGCGACCACGCCCCGCGTCGCCTGAGACGACGAAGGCCGGGTGGCCCTTGATGGCTCCACCCGGCCCCGTGTGCTTCACCCCGGCCTCACGTGAGGCCGACGCGGCTTACTGCGCGGACATGCGCACGTAGTAGGTCACGCCGCCGATGTCCCGCGTCTTGGCCTCCTCGTGCTTGGGGTCCTCGAGCACGGCCGCGAACTCGTACTGCACGAACTCGTCGGTCTGCTTGCCTTCCTTCCACTCGCGGTCCCGGAACTGGAGGCCCACGGGGAACTCCTGCTCGGGCTCCAGGTGGATGCCGATGCGGGCCTTGGTCGGGTCCACGACCTGGAAGCGCGTCTCGCCGACCTGCTCCAGGCCCTCCAGCTCGCCGCCGTGCTTCTTCCAGTGCTCCATCAGCTCGCGGCCCAGGTCCACCACGATTCCGCCGCGCTCGAGCAGCGGGCGCTTGGCCTCCACGGTGCGGTCCTGGAAGCGCAGGTTGAACAGGCGGCCTTCCGTCAGCGTGTTGCGCAGGATGAACGTGGCGTCGGAGAAGCCGAACGGGATGAGGTTCACCACGTTGGTGTTGCGCCAGATGATGTTGTTGTTCTGGCGGGTGTTGTAGTCGGGGTTGCCAATCTCCGCCGTCGTCATCGGGTCGGCCCGAGTCACCAGCCGCGCCAGCAGGCAGTAGTGGCCCGCGGCGGCCGGGTTCCACTGCACCACCACCTCGTCATCCGCGCCGGCCGGCAGGTACACCACCTTGGCCTCGCCCAGCTCCGTCCACAGGCTGGGCCACGAGGTGCTGGTGGCCGCGGCGGTGCCGTACACCTTCACCACCACGTTGTGCGCGTCCACCGCGCTGCGGTTGCGCACCTTCACGTGCACGAAGTTGGGCTGACCGGCCTCCGGGTTCTCGTGCGGACCGGGCGTCGCCGTCGTGCGCACCCAGATGTCCTCGCTCTCCCACATGCCGTTGGCCGCGGTGGCCGGGTCCGGCTCGGCGCCCGTGTCCCACGGCTTGTCCTTGCCCCACACGTCCGTCTTGCACGCGGCCGGCACGTTGAAGCCGTTGACGGGCGCGGTGCTGGCGGGGCCCACGGAGTTGGCGTCCACGCCCAGGCCGAAGTCGGCGAAGGCCGTCCACAGCCGGCACACGTCCTCGCCGTTGTTCAGCGCCGTCGCGGCCGTGATGATGCCGTCGCGCACCTGGGTGAAGGTGGGGCCGCAGGGCGTGTTCTTCAGGCCCTCGTTGAAGTACAGCATCATGCGCTGGTTACCGGCGCCGCCCGCCGCGTTGTACAGGTTGGTGCTGAAGCCCCAGCGGTCCACCAGCGACCAGTAGGCCTCCCACATCGCCTGCGCGAAGACGGAGCCCACGCCGTGCGGCACGGCCATGCCGTTGATGCTGGCGTAGGTCCAGTTGTTCACCGTCTGGTTGGTGCTGTAGCGCTTGGTGCGGATGCCCAGGCCCGTGGTGGGCTGGCCCATGGCGTAGGTGCCCATGCCGCGGCCCTGCGGCCCGGTGTCCGTGGGGCGCGCGGTGTACATCAGCGCCAGGAAGTCGCTGATGCCCTCGCCCGGCTGCTGGTTGTTCTGCAGGCAGTTGGCGTTGCTGGGACCACCCACCTGGCGGTTGGAGATGCCGTGCCCGTACTCGTGCACGATGATGCCGCTGTCCAAGTCACCGTCGCGGCGGGGGAAGGTCTGGTTCCAGACGAACATCTCCATGCGCGGGCGCTGCCCGTCCGGCGGAGACGTGAAGTAGGCGTTGTTGAGGCCGTAGCCGTCCTGCGCCTCGGCGCGCACGGAGTCGTTGCCCAGGCCCCCGTTGCCGTAGGTGTTGTGCTGGAAGTTGCCGGCCGCCTCGTCGAACCCGTACTGGTACTGGATGTCGTGGATGATGTTGTTCCAGTAGAACAGGTTGGTGATGGCCGCCGGCTTGTACGTGGACGGGTCCTGGGTCAGGTCCAGCAGGAAGCTGCAGGTGAGGCCGGTGCCGCAGTCGGGCTGCAGCAGGGGCGGCACGTCGGCGTTGGCCGAGTCGTCGTAGGCGTGGACGTTGTTGCCGCGGTGGATGGTGTACTCGGCCCCGGGGACGCCGTTGGTGTCGTGCCAGCCGTAGGGTGACGCGATGAGGTTGGCGGGGTTGAGCAGGCTCAGCCGGCCGTCCATCGGCGGCAGCGGCGTGTTGTGGATGGGGCTCTCCACCGGGCGCCGGTAGACGGAGTACGCGTCCGAGGCCGTCCAGTCGAAGCGCGTCCACACCTCGCCGGTGTTGGCGTCCACCGTCATGTCGTAGACGTGCTTGCTGTCGGGGGTGTGGACCTGGAAGTTCCACACCAGCCGGGCGTCACCGGGGCGCACGGGCAACAGCGCGAGCTGGGCGTCGATGGGCTCGGTGGACAGGCCGGACTGCTCCACGCGGGTGCGCTGACGGGGGCCGGCCTCCTTCTCCAGCGCGCGGGGCGCGGTGGCCATCTTCAGGCCGAGGTGACGCGCGGCGCCGGTGACGGCGGCGGCGGCGCCCAGGCGGGGCTGGATGCTGGCGATGCTCTGGGCCAGCGACGGCAGGAAGTCGCTGTGCACGCTGAGCACGCGGCCCTGGCTGTCGACGTTGATTTGGAGCTGGCCGTTGTAGAGGGGCAGGCCCTCGTGCGTCTGGCGCAGGTAGAGGTGGGTGATGCCCGTCTGACGCGAGTAGACGCGGTCGGTGACCTCCAGGCTGGCCAGGTCCTTGAGCTCCAGGCCGAGCAGCTCCCGCTGGTTCTGCACGAAGGTGAGGCCCACGGCGAGCGCGTCACCCTTGAGGGGGGAGGTCAGCGCGCCCACGGGGTTGACCAGCGAGCGGACGAGGCCCGTGGTGGCGTCGTGCTCCACGCGCAGCTCGGGCACGCTCTTGCGAAGCTGGGCCGCCTTGTCCTGCTGCTTCGCGCTGAGGCCCTGGCGCAGGCCCTGGTTGTGGGTGACGCGGGCGTCGTGGCTGCGCACGCCCTCCGAGCCTTGGACGACGGCGAACGCCGAGGGCGCGCTGCAGACGCCCATCAGCACCAACGCCTGGGTGAGGCGTCGGCGGAAATGACCCTGTGACATGTTGGATGCTCCGCGGTGAGGGCCGGTTGGGGGATTTGAAAACCCGGCGAGCCCGCACAGAGCAGTGGGCGTGCCAACGACGTCTTCCAGGCCAACACCGGAAGCGCTGTAGCGTGGGCCGTCACAAAAACGGCGGATTCGTAGCGGAAGACGTCACACGGGACGTCGGTGACGTCGCCGTAACTTCTGGAGATTCCTGAGGTCTTCCGAGACCACATCGCCGAAGGCGCTCATCTCCTCATCGGTGAGGAAGGGACAGGCCCACTGGTGGGACTGCATGTGTTGGAGGAATTCCTCGGGGAGTGCCACGCGGTGGATGGCCACGTAGTGGGCCAGGCTGTCCGGCCATATCCAGGAGCCATCGGTCCGGCTGATGCGCTCGGCGATGTGCTGGGTGCCGCGGAACCAGTCGTTCTCGAAGCCACTGGAGACGACGAACACCCGGCCGCCCCCCAGGTAGGGCGCGGCGCGGATGCGGTGCGCCTCTGACAGCTTCCCGCGCGCTTCCACGATGGAAGGCGTGTCCACCCGTGAGGGCTCTCCAGAATCATCGGAGGAGAGCTCCCGGAAATAGCCCGCGACGCGGAAGCGCAGCACGCGTCTGCGCGGGGTGGACGCAGGGTCGGGGTTCGTCATGCGTCGCCTGGACGCTTCGACTGATTGCTCGCTGACGTATGCGCGCGGCGCGAAGAGGGCATCGGGTCAATCCACCCCGTCGAAGCGCTCCAATGCGTGCGCGAAGACCGGGTACCGTCGCGCGAGGTCGACGAGCTGCTCGCGGAACACCCCGGTCCTATCCTCGGACTCGAGCATGAGCATCGGCAGGTACTCGGTGATATCGAGGATGATGGCGAGGTCGTGGCTCCTCCCCTCGTGCGCGAGGCTCCTCGACAGGACCAGGATGGAATTGAGCGCGAGCAGGGCGCCGCGTTGCTTCTCCTTCGTCACCATCATCGCCTCTTTCAGTCTCGACCTTGTCCTGGGGAACAGAGCGCGTGCTGAGACCCTGGTCCGCCACCCAGAGGTGGCTGGACTCGACGAGGAAGGAAGATGGCTCTGGCTCCCGTATCGGTACTTCGTTCGGCGAGGAAGAGGTCCAGTGTGTCCAGGAGATAGGCCGTATTCTCCTCGGACTTCTCATTGGGATCGAAGGAAGGCCTGCCCGCCTTGAGCGCGAGCTGGATGATGAACTCGGGCCATCCCGCGTTGAGCTCCTTGCCGAGCTTGACGATCAACCATTCACGAAAGCCGAAGAGGAGTCCTCCTCCCTGGGCGGAATTGAAACCCAGAAGAAAGGAAACACAGCGATTGAATGTCAGGGGAATGAAGAAAGTACTTGGAGCACGTCGGAGTGACTCCACCGCAGGGGGAAGGCGGCCCTACTTTCTAGAACCCAAAATAGAAATCCTGACCCTTCCAGCTGACTCGTTCCCCGTTGCTTGACCCGCGGGACGGTTCGCACCGCCCGCGGGTCATCGCTCCTACAGCCCGTCGTCCTCATCCGGGTCGGGGTAGGACTCCAGCTCCTCCTCGACCTCCTCGACGCGGCCCTTGCCGTGCTTCTTGCCCTTGGACTCCTTGGGCTCCTTGGTGTCGCCGCCGTGGCCCAGGTCCGCGTCGGCGCCCACCACGTACCACTGGCGGCCCTGCTGGATGCGGCGCAGCACGCCCTCCTGCTCCAGCGCGGCGAGCAGCTTGGCGAAGGTGGCGAAGCCGTACTCGCTCTCGTCGAAGTCGGGCTCCTTGCGGACGATGGTCTCCTTGATGAGCGAGGGGTTCACCGGGCCCGTCGCGCGAGCCAGCAGGTTCTGCACCACCTCGCGGGCAATCTGCGGCACGTCCGACTTGGCGTGGGCCTTGCCGCCCGACGACGCCTGCTTGTCGGCCTCCGCCTTGCCGCCCTTGCCTCCGGAGTCGCGCCCGTGCCGGCCGCGCTTGCCGTGCCCCGCCTCCTCGGCCGCTCCACCGTGACGACCCTTGTCGCCCTTGTCGTTCTTCTCCGAGCGCTGCCGCGTGCGCAGGTAGATGAACTCGTCGCACGCGTTGACGAACAGGGGGGAGGTGGACTCCTTCACCGCCAGCCCGATGACGGTGCGGCCGTTCTCGCGCAGCTTGTACGCCAGCGGGCAGAAATCACTGTCGCCGGAGGCGATGACGAACGTGTCGATGCTCTCGCGCGCGTAGCACAGCTCCAGCGCGTCGATGACCAGGCGCATGTCCGCGCCGTTCTTGCCCGCGCGCGTGGAGGGCGGCACGTCGATGAGCTCCACGCCGAACCGGTGCAGGCCAATCTTCGCGTCGCTGAAGCGCGACCAGTCACAGTAGGCGCGGCGGAAGACCACCTTGCCCTTCTCCAGCAGTCGGTCGAGCGAGGGCTGGAGGTCGAAGTTGGAGGCGCTGATGCCTGTGTTGGTGACGAGGTTCTCGAAGTCGAGAAAGAGGGCGATGCGGTGCTCGTTGGTCCGACCGTTCACGTGAGGCCTCTGCGGTAGGGCGCCCCGGCGCGTCTTCCGTCCGGAAGGGCGCCCGCCGGGCCTTGCGGGTGCACCCTAGCCTGTTCCCACGGGCCTGGGGCGCGGGTGTTCATCGGCTGAACACTCAGGCCACAGCGTCGGCCTGCTCCGCCGGGAGGTGGCCGGGGCACCCTCCAGGCGTGAGCGCCGGGGCGTGACCTAGCTTCGGCAAACGGGTCGAGGACCCCCGAGCCGGAGCACGCGTCATGACACGAACGAGGTGGAGTCGCTGGAAGAGTCTGGCCCTGGCGGTACCCGCCACGGGAGCGCTGCTGTTGCCCGCCGTCGGCGCCGCGGAGATACCCAACAACGACTCGCGTGAGTTCCAGCAGAGCCAGATTGGGACGGACAACACCACCACGCGGGCCTCCGTCCTGCCTCCGCTCAACCTGGGCGGCATGATTGGCACGGACGTCACCCCCACGCAGGGACAGGTCCCCATCGTGCAAGGTCCCAAGGTGGACACGATGCCGGACCCCAAACGCACGAAGCAGATTTCGGGCGAGGTGGTGCGACTGGGCAACGACGTCCTCTACATCCAGGAGGACCAGCAGGGCGCCGTCATTCCGCTGGACCTGCAGGCGCTGAGGCTGAAGCAGACTCCCCGGCAAGGCCAGAAGGTGGTGGCCGACTACCAGGTGGAGAACGAGACACGGAACCTGGCGACGTCGCTTCAGGGAGAGAAGTGAGCGCCGCCTGTCTTCAGGAACCCTCCTCCGGGGGAGCCGCCATCCAGCGCGTTCCTCCCCCGGAAGGGGCGTGACTACTTGGCCTTCTTGCCGACGATGGTGTCCGGGCGCGCGTTGTCGCCGAACTTGCCCGCCGTGTAGTCGCGCGCCATCTGCTCCAGCGTGACGTGCGGCACCTTCTTCGCGTGGCCCGCCTGACCGAACTGCTTCATGCGCTCCTCGCACACGGCCTGCATCGCCGCGCGCGCGGGCGTCAGGTAGTAGCGCGGGTCGAACTCCTCCGGCTTCGCCGTGAAGGCCTTCCGGATGGCGCCGGTGATGGCCAGGCGGTTGTCCGTGTCGACGTTGATTTTGCGCACGCCCGCGCGGATGCCGCGCTGAATCTCCTCCACCGGCACGCCGTAGGTCTCCTTGATGCGGCCCCCGTTGGCGTTGATGATGTCGCACAGCTCCTTGGGCACGGAGCTGGAGCCGTGCATCACCAGGTGGCAGTTGGGGATCTTCCTGTGGATCTCCTCGATGCGGCTCATCGCGAGCACATCACCGCTGGGCTTGCGCGAGAACTTGTAGGCGCCGTGGCTGGTGCCCATGGCGACCGCGAGCGCGTCGATGCCCGTGCGGTTGACGAAGTCCACCGCCTGGTCCGGGTCGGTGAGCAGCTGGTCCAGGGTCAGCTTGCCCTCGGCGCCGTGGCCGTCCTCCTTCTCGCCCATGCCGTGCTCCAGCGAGCCCAGCACGCCCAGCTCACCCTCCACGGACACGCCGAAGCGGTGCGCCACGTTCACCACTTCGCGCGTGACGGCCACGTTGTACTCGTAGCTGGACGGCGTCTTGCCGTCGTCCTCGAGCGAGCCGTCCATCATCACGCTGGTGAAGCCCATGCGGATGGCGCTGATACACGTCTCCGGCGAGTTGCCGTGGTCCTGGTGCATGACCACCGGAATCTCCGGATACAGCTCCACCGCGGCCTGCATCAGGTTGCGCAGGAACAAGTCGTTGGTGTACTTCCGCGCACCGCGCGACGCCTGGATGATGGCCGGGCTCTGGGTGGCGCGAGCGGCCTCCATGATGGCCTGGATCTGCTCCATGTTGTTGACGTTGAGCGCGGCGACCCCGAAGTTGTTGGCGGCGGCGTAGTCGAGCAGGGGACGCAGGGCGATGAGCGGCATGACTGTGTCTCTCCGTGGCGGATTGGAAGAAGTGAAGTGAGGGCGCCTGAGTTAGCACGGACGCGGCGGCGGACGCCCCCAAAAGCTCGCCGGACGCGTTCCCCAGCGGACGCTGTCAGCGACTGGCCACCGGGTGCAATTGGACCAGCAAGGGCAGGCTGTCCGCGCGCTCCATCAGCCGGGGCTTGGGACGCACCGCCACCGGCACCCGGGACGCACCGAGCAGCTCCAGGTCGAACACGTTGTCTCCGAAGGCCGCGTACAGGGGGCGCTGGGTGCGGGCCCTGAGGCACGTCACCTTCCCGGGGCCATAAGGGATGGGCGACACCACGTCCGTCCACACCACGCCATCGCGGGACTGGGGCGTGCTGGCCACCACCTGCTCCGGGGGGATGCCGACGATGCGCGCGGCGGCCTCCACGACGGCGAGTGGCGAGGCGCTCACCACGTAACACGGCACGTCGTGCGCTCGTGCCCACTCCAGGACACGCTGAACCTCGGGGTGGACGCGCTCGACCACGCCGTGTGACTCCACCACGCCGCGAGCGAAGGCGGACAGCTCCTCGAGCGTCCAGCCGGCGGCCACCCACGTGGCCATCTCGCAGATGTCCTTCTCGGGGATGCGGCCGGCCTGGAAGGCGGAGAACACACGGCGCGCCAGCGTGCTGGGGCTGCCCTCGGTCTCCAGGCCGTAGTGGGTGGCGATGGCGGTGAGGCGGGGACGCACGTCCTCGCGCACGGCGTCGTGCCCCGTCATGGTCATGAACAGGTCATCGCCGACGTCGCCGCTCCACAGCGTGCCGTCTCCGTCGAAGGCCAGCATGCCGCCCGGTGTGGACTCCACCTCGCGGGCGATGCGCTCCAGCGTCTCCTCCACGTGCTCCGTCTTCATGGCGGACATCCTGGCCGTCCATGCGGGCGCGGCCAACCCCTGTCTTTGTTTTCACGAGGGAGGTGACGCGGCAGGCGTGACGCCGCGCGAAAAGCGCCGGGGAAATGGTGACCCACCGACGGATTTTCAAGACCCCCGTTGAGACACCAGCAGCAGGGATTCGAAACGTCCAAGGGGGGACGTTTCATGCCGTTCGGGGGAACGCGCATGTCCAGTCTCAATCTGAAGGTCCTTCCTGGGGAAGGGCCGGATGTACGAGAGGGTGCGTCCGAAGTCACGACGGAGGGCGCCTCGAGGGCGGAGGGCTTCGTCCGGGGGCGTGGCATCCGGTTGGTGCGGGAGGACGGCACGGCGTTCCTCGACGCGGCGTCGGGCACGTTCAACGTGCCCCTGGGCTATGACCACCCGGAGGTGGTGGAGGCCGTCGTCGAGCAGCTGCGCCGCATGGCGCACGCCAGCTCCTCGTTGATGGCGGCGCAGGCGAAGCAGGTGCTCTCGGAGCTCCTCGCGCATGCCCCCAGTCACCTCACGGCCGGATGGATGCGGGACATCACCGGCTCCACCGCCAACGAGTGCGCGGTGCAGGTGGCGCAGAAGGCCACGGGAAAGACAGACGTGCTGAGTCTGTTCCTGTCCCATCATGGACAGACACAATTCACCACGGCGATTTCAGGCAATGCCTTCCGGCGCAAGGGCTTCCCGGAGGCGGTGTCACCGCACTCGGTGAAGGTGCCGGCGCCGTACTGTTATCGGTGTTTCTACAAGGCGAAGTACCCCGGCTGCGGCATGCTGTGCGTGGAGCGCATCAGCGACTTCGTCGAGTACGCGAGCAGCGGCTCGGTGGCGTGCATGCTGGTGGAGCCGGTGCTGGGCAACGGCGGCAACGTGGTGCCGCCGCCGGGCTACTTCCAGGCGCTCAACCAGCTGTGTGAGGAGAAGGGCATCCTCCTCATCGCGGACGAGGTGCAGACGGGCATGGGGCGCACCGGGCACCTGTTCGCCTCGGAGGCGCTGGGCTTCAAGCCGAACATCGTCACGCTGGCCAAGGGGTTGGGAGGCATCGGCGTGCCGGTGGCGGCGGTGCTCTTCGAGGGCAAGCTGGACGTGCTGGAGAGCCACGAGCACTCCTTCACCTCGGGGTGCAATCCGGTGGCGCTCACCGCGGCGTCCGCGACGCTGAAGGCGATGACGTCCGGCCACCTGCTGGCGAACGTGCGTCGCAACGGCATCGTGCTGGGCGAGCTGTTGCGCACCCTGGCCACGCGTCACCCGTGCGTCGGGGACGTGCGGGGGCTCGGGTACATGTGGGGGCTGGAAATCGTCCGCGAGGATGGCTCGCCGGACGTGGAGAAGACGCTGGCGCTCATTCGCGTGGCGCAGGAGCGGCACCAGCTGGTGCTGCGTGGCTCGCGTTACAGCTTCGGCAACGTGGTGAAGGTGCGCCCGCCGCTCATCGCGACGCAGGACGACCTGGAAGAAATCGTCGCGCGGTTGGGTCGCGCGCTCGCGGACGTGGGCTGACTCGAGGGGGCGTGTCACATGCGGGCATTGGTGTATTCAGCGGCCTGGGAGCTGTCGCTCCAGGAGCGCGCGGAGCCGGCGGCGCCGGCGCGGGACGAGGTGCTGGTGCGCGTGCGCGCCACCGGCCTCTGCGGCACGGACCTGGGCATCATCGGCGGCGAGTACGCGGCGAAGCCCGGCGTGGTGCTGGGCCACGAGTCCTCGGGTGAAGTCGTGGCCGTGGGCCCCGCCGTGCGCGACGTGCAGGTGGGGGACCGCGTCGTCATCGACCCGACCTTCTTCTGTGGCCAGTGCCGGCTGTGCCGCTCGGGTCGGCAGAACCACTGTGAGCGCAAGGGCGAGACGGAGACGGGCGTCAGCGCGGACGGGACGATGGCGCCCCTGCACAAGACGACGGAGCGCTTCCTCTACACGCTGCCCGCGCACGTGGGCTTCGAGGAGGCGAGCCTCACCGAGCCGTTGAGCTGCGCCGTCACGGGCGCGAACCAGCTGCGCCTGCGGCCGTCGCTGCGCACGGTGGTGCTGGGGGGCGGACCCATGGGCGTGCTGTACGCGTGGGTGCTGTCGAGCCTGGGACTGACAGGCACGCTGGTGGAGCGCGCACCGGGGCGGCGGGAGCTGTGCCGCGAGGTGGTGGACCGACGCTGGACTGTGGCCGAGTCACTGGACGAGGTGTGCGCGCGGTACGCGAGGGACGCGGCGCCGCTCGACGTGGTGGTGGACACCACCGGCCGCATGGCGGGGGACGTGCTGTCCAGGCTCTCGCGCGGTGGACAGCTGTTGCTGGTGGGGCTCAAGCGTCACGAGGTGCCGCTGGACGTGGGCGCCATCGCGGACCGGAGCCTGTCCGTGCAGGGCTCCATCGATTCGTTGGACGGCAGCTTCGCCACCGCGCTGCACCTCATCGCCTCGGGTGTCATCCCCGCGCGACGGTTGGTGTCGCACCAGCTGCCGCTGACGCGCTTCCGAGAGGGATTGGCGCTGGTGGGCTGCGACGTGGACGCGCGGCGCCAGGGCGCTCCCGCGGGCGCGCTGAAGGTCGTCCTCCAACCCTGATGCGAGCGAGGCCCACGCACATGATTCACGGACTGCTGATTGAAGGCACGGACTACGCGGGCAAGACGACGGTGTGCAAGCTGTTGGGCGCGAGCCTGTCGGCGGCGGGGCTGCCCGCGCGGTTGGGGCACTGCTACGTGCATGATTTGCCCATCCTCGACCACTTCCTGGCCGAGGCGAAGCTCACGCCGGACCTGCTCCAGATTGATTGGTTCTACTCGGCGAACATCCTGCTGGATCTGGCGCGGTGTCATCGCGGGCTGCCGTCGGGGTTCCTGGTGCAGGACCGGCACTGGCTCAGCCAGGT
The DNA here is from genome assembly GCF_024198255.1 of Myxococcus guangdongensis. Lineage (NCBI taxonomy): Bacteria > Pseudomonadati > Myxococcota > Myxococcia > Myxococcales > Myxococcaceae > Myxococcus > Myxococcus guangdongensis. The sequence goes on along the minus strand of NZ_JAJVKW010000012.1, from coordinate 127,756 downwards.
GGGGCGCAACCGCTTCTTCCATCCGGACGCGGCGGGGCTGCCCAGTCAGCTCATCTGGGATGAGCACCTCCCGTTCGCGTTCAACTACTACCTGACGTCCACGCCGAAGGCGAAGCGGGAGCGCTCGCTGCTGCGTCCCTCGAAGTCGGTGCGGGACACGTACCTGCGCGACAACCCCGAGCGTCACCAGGCCTACGACGAGTTCCTCGTGTCGCTGCTGCCGCCCGAGGAGCGCTGGGTGGTGGTGGACACGAGCGAGCTGCGGCCAGAGCAGGTGGCCGAGCGCATCGCGACGGACGTGCTGCGTCGGCTGCATGCGGAGGCACCGGTTCGTCCGGTGGTGGCGCGCTAGGTGGCGACGGCGGGGGAGCGACGAGGCCCGAGGGGTGGGCAGGCAATGCAGACACGGGGTGGTGCGATGGAAGTGCTCGTCATCGGCAACAACACGGTGGACATCGTCTTCTCCACGCGCGAGGCGCTGGTGACGGACGGGAAGGTGCAGGCGGACGGCCTGCGCTTCTTCGGCGGCGGGCAGGGCGCCAACGTGGCGGCGATGCTGGGCGCGCTGGGGGTCACCACGCGCTACTTCGGTGTCTTCGGGGGAGGGGACTTCGGGCGGCTCGCGCGCGGCTCGCTGGTGGAGGCGGGCGTGCGGGTGGATGGAAGTCTCACGGTGGCGGACTGTGCGCAGCACACGGCGGCCATCGTGGTGGACACGACGCATGGCACGCGCTCGCTGGTGATGCACAAGGATGCGCGGCTGCGGATGGATGGCGTCCCCGTGGAGGCCGCGCCGCTGGACGCGTGTGGCCTGGTTTATCTGGATGGGCACGAGCCTGCCTTCTCGTTGGCGCTGGCGAAGCACGCGAGAGCGCGGGGGCTGCCGGTGTTGGCGGACGCGGAGGTGGCCGACGAGGCGCGGCCGCTGTTGCCGCACCTCACGAGCCTGGTGGCGCCGGGCAAGGTGCTGCGCGAGCTGACGGGGGAGCGGGAGCTGGCCTCGGCCGCGCGGGTGCTGCTCGGCGGAGGGCTGCGCGTGGTGGTGGGCACGCTGGGCGCGGAGGGCTGCGAGGGGTGGACGTCGGGTGGAGAGCACCACCGCGTGTCGGCGGAGTCCTGCGAAGTGGTGGACACCACGGGCGCGGGGGATGCGTTCCACGCGGGCTACATCGCGGCGGTGTTGGCGGGACAGGGCTTCGGTGAGGCGCTGCGCTTCGCGACGAAGGTGGCGGCGGTGAAGTGCGGCGTACCGGGGCCCCGAGCGGGAGCGGACCGGTTGGCACTGTTGGGCACGGGACTGGGCGCGAGCGGGGGCGCGTCCTCTTCGCTGCTGTAGCGGCGAGGCGGACACGGGGGCCGGGTCATGAAGGTCATTGTCACGGGGGCGAGTGGGTTCCTGGGTCGTCGACTGATGCGCGCCCTCCGCATGGACGGAGCCCAGGCCGTGGGGACCTGGAGCACGACACCACGCGAGGGCCTGGAGCGCCTGGACATCACCGACGCGCGCGCCGTGGACGAAGCCTTCGTGACGGGGCGCTTCGACGTGTGCATCCACGCGGCGGCGCGATGCAACCTGGATGACTGCGAGCGGCACCGGACGCTCGCGTCGACCACCAACGTGGGCGGTACGGGTCACGTGGTGGAGGCGTGCCGACGCTCGCGCACCCGTCTGCTCTACGTATCCACGGACCATGTCTTCGACGGCGCACCCTCGAAGGCGTACGTGGAGACGGATGCACCCCGGCCGTTGCAGCACTACGGCGTCACCAAGCGGGAAGGGGAGCTGCTGGCGCTGACACTCGAGGACGCGCTGGTGCTGCGCGTGCCACTGCTCTACGGCCTCTCGGGTCCGGACGAGAAGTCGACGTTCGTCGCGTCCACGCTGGAGCGACTCGCCGCGGGACAGTCCGTGTACGCGGATAGCGAGCAGGTCCGCTACCCGGTGTTGGTGGACGAAGTGGCGGCGGTGCTCGCGCGCCTCGCGGGTGGAGGCGTGCGCGGGGTGCTGCACTTCAGCGGCGCCGAGGCCACCACGAAGTACTCCTGGGCGCGGCGACTGGCGCATGCCTTCGACCTGGACGTGTCCCTGGTACGCGCGCGCAAGGAGTCGTCGCTCGCGGCGCGTCCTCGCGACAACCGACTGGGCTCCACGCGGCTGTCCGCGCTCGGGTTCGAGCCGCCGCTCACGCTCACGGAGGGACTGGATGTCCTCCGTCATCAGCGGGAGGCGACGCGATGAGGGGGCCCGTCTCGGAGGGGGACTGGCGCGGCGTCGTGCGCGACGTGCGCGTGACGGGCCATCGCGTCACCAAGCGGGCCACACATGGCCGCGACAAGCTCCTGCGCGAGGTGGCGTGGCTGAAGGCGCTGCCGCCCAGGGCGGTGGGGTACTTCCCGCGAGTGCTGGAGGTGCGTACGGGGGAGGGCTGGGCCGAGTACGACATGGACTTCTGCCCGTGGCCGGACATGTCGCGCGTGCTGGTGGACGGCACGCTGACGGTCGACGAGGCCATCTCCGGGACGCGGAGCCTCCTCGGCTTCGCCTTCGACGTGCTCTACGCGGACCATCACCGGCCCGCACCGGAGGACTTCTTCCACGTCAGCTACGTGGACAAGTTCTGGCGCAGGGCGAGCGCGGGGCGAGGGATGTCCGAGCGCTTCGACCGCCTGTGCTCAGCGGAGCAACTGGACATCCACGGCCGGGTGTACCCGAGCGCGGCGTCCCTGATGCGCGAGCTGCAACGCGACACCGTGTTGCTCTCGCGCCTGCGTCCACCGTGCCTGGGTCGATTCCACGGGGACTTCAAGTACGACAACGTGCTGTTCGAGCCAGCCACGGGTCGCTTCCTGTTGCTGGACCCGCGCGGCTCGACTGTCACCGGGGACTCCGACAGCGACTACATGGAGGACCTGGCCAAGCTGCGCACGTGCACGCGCGGGCTCTATGACCTGGTGCGCGCGGGCGCGGCGCGGGTGAGTGAGGGCGAGGGACGCATCTCCTGGGAGTGGGCCGCGTGGGCCGGGCCGGCGTTGCAGCGCTTCGCCGCGCTGGATTCATGGCTGGTCGACGAGCTGTCCGTGAAGGCCCGCGCGCGGAGGGACGCGGACTGGCGCGTGAGGCTGGACGTGCTCGCACCGCTGCTGCTCCTGGCGAACGCGCCGTTCCAGCTGGCGCCCGTGAACCCACGGACCGAGGACATCGCGCTCGTCCTGCACGCGACGGGCGTGCGGTTGCTCGCGGAAGCGCTGGAGCTGCACGGCACCCGAGACATCGGGGTGTCGCCATGACGCGGATGCACCCGTCCATCGCGCCAAGCCGCGAGGTCCTCAAGGTCGCGCGCGGGCGGGTGGTGCCGCCTGGGGGCGCGAAGTCACGACCCCTCTCACTCCTCCGAGGCCGCCTGGAGGAAGCCAGGCAGCACTTCACGCAGCCCCGCGATGACCGCCGCTGCGACGAAGGCATGCCCCACGGACACGAGCGTGGGGTGTACCGCGCGGATGAGCGGCGGCAGGTGTCGCCGGTCCAGGTCATGCGCGGCGTTGACCTCGAGCCCGAGCTGACACGCCCGGTCTGCCGCGAGCACCAGTGCCTCCAGCGCTCGCTCCCGCGCGGGAGTCGCGAAGCCTTCGACATACGCACGGCAGTTGAGCTCGACCGCCGCGGCGCCCGCCCTCGCGACGAGGTCCACGGCCGCTGGCTCCGGGTCCACGAAGACAGAGACGCGCGTGCGTCCCTGGAGCGAGCGCACCCAGTGGGCCAGCCGTGCCTGGTCATCCTCCGCGCGCCAGCCGCGCTGCGTGGTGAGGTGCTGGGCCTCGAAGGGTGTCACCACCCAGCAGCCGACACCGGGCGTCCGCTCGAGCAGTGCGCCCAGGTCCTCGCGCAGGTCTCCGCCCACGTGCAGCGTCGCGCGCTCGTCGCGGATGACATCCAGCCGCGCGAGCGCGGAGACGTCCTCGGGCTTCACGTGTCGATGGTCCGGCCACTGGTGCACGAGCAGCGCGCGGCACCCACCGTCGACGAGCACCCGCGCGGCCTCACCGAGGTCGGGGACGGCGCTCCCACGCGACGAGCGCAGCAGCGCGACCTTGTTGAGTCCCACGCGAAGCACGGGTGTCGAGGCAGCGGCACGCATCCACGGTCCTCCGGATTCCAGGGGACCCATCCTCGCACGGCCCCCGCATGGGGACTCGCTCGATTCAGGCGGTGGGGTGTGGCCGCCACAGGTGCAGCACGCAGCACGTAGCACGCAGTCACAACCGACACATCAAGGAGCATCACCATGAACAAGCCCCGCAGCGTTGCCATCAAACTGTCCGCCGACACCATGAAGTGCGTCGTCGGTGGCTCCATCCCCGTCTCCAACATCCCCGTCGTCACCCTGCCGGGCCCCGTCATCACGGGTCCCGTGGTGACGGGCCCCATCATCACGGGTCCGGGCCGCGTCTTCCCGGTGCTGTGATTTCGCCGGTGAAGGCTGACCGCGTGGGCCGTTGAGGCTCATGCAGGGGGGGCGCGGGCCGCCTGAAACGGGCCCGCGCCGTCCTTCCTCTTCTTTTTTCCGGTGTGGCGGCCCTCATGACGCAGCTTTCGCGTGACGACCTGGTGGACCTCCTGGGTGTGGACCTGGGCCAGCTGTTGGCGCTCGAGTCCCTGACACCCGCGCTGGAGGCCGCGGTGTTCCTGTCCGGCTCCCTGGTGGAGGGCATGGGCAACGCCTTCTCCGACATCGACGTGTTCATCGTCGGTGGGGGTGAGCCGAAGGGCACCAGCCTGCACAAGGCGGGGGAGGCGCTCTTCTCCGTGCACATGCTCGGCAAGCGGCGCGTGGACTTCGAGTACTGGAGTGACGCGGCCGTGGAGCGGCTCGCCGCGAAGCTGGGCTCGCTCGACCTGAAGGAGGGTGGGCCGGACAACGTGATGATGGAGCGGCGGATGACGGAGGACGAAATCGTCTTCCTCCACCGCGTGCGCACCGGCGTCGCGCTGATGCACGACAGCCGCCTGGAGCGGCTCCGCGCCCGCTTCGACTTCCACCGGCTGTCGCGGTGGTTGCGGGAGGTGAAGATTCGCGAGGTCGACGACGCGCTCGAGGACCTCTACGGGATGATGGAGCAGCCGGACGTGGCGCTGATGCGCGCGCGGGAGTTGCTCAACTCCACCTGCGACGCCTTCTGCCACGCGCGAGGCAGCACGAACATCCGCCGCAAGTGGCGCACGAGAATCCTGGGGCAGCTCGCCGCCAGCGGTGACGCGGAGGCGCGCGCGTTCGAGCAGCGCTTCTGGGAGCTCCAGTTCCCCGACGGCGCGCGGCTGAGGACGCAACCGGAGGCGCTGAAGGCCTACCTGGAGACGTGCATCCGGCTGTGTAACCATCTCACGGATGTCATCGAGGGATGAGCGCCATGGACATGCTCATTCCGGTCACCCATCTGCGCGTGCGGCGGCGCCGCGCGGAGGGGCAGGTGCACCTCATCCTGGACAACTACTACTTCGATTTGGACGAGGGCACCGACGCCGTCTGGCGCGCCTGTGACGGCGTGAGGACGGTGGTCCAGGTGGCCGAGGTGCTGCATCGCGAGCGGGGCTGGGACATGGAGCTCGCGCTCGCCGTCACGCGCCACACGTTGGGCGCCTTCGTTCAGCAGGAGCTCGTCTCGCTCGTGGCTCCTCCTTCTTCCAACCCATCCGCAGGCGGTGAGAACCATGAGTGACAGCAACGGCCACCTTCCCATCATCGGACGTGCCTGGCATCCCTCGACGCGTGAGCCCGGGCCGCTGCATCCCGCGATGCGGCTGTCCTTGGCGAGCTGGGTCCGTCCCGAGGGACTCGCGCGGCGCGAGCTGGTGCTCGGTGGGGCGCAGGGCGAGCCCTGGGAGGTGATGACCATCGACAGCGAGAGCGCGGAGAAGGCCTGGCGCGTGATTCCGTTGTTCGATGGGCAGCGCACGCTCTCGGAGCTGGCGCGGGAGACGAAGCTGGGGCTGGAGCTGGTGTCGTCGGTGGCGCAGGACCTGTATCACCGCGCGGTGTTGGTGCAGACGAGCGCGCTCGAGGTGGACGCGCTGGCGTACTACGAGCACCTGCGCTCGCTGGCGGGCATCGCCCAGCAGCGGTGGGGGCCGTCGGCGATGTTGCACCGGTTCTGGACGGGGCCGGTGTCGCGGCGCCTGGCGGTGGGGTACCTGCTGGAGAACTACCACTTCGCGCTGGCGGCCTCGTCGCACCAGAGCGCGGCGGTGGCGTCGCAGCCGACGGAGCGGTTGAAGACCATCCTGAGCGAGCACCTGTCGTTCGAGTACTGGCACCACGCGTGGTTGAAGCGCGGGTTGCTCGCGGCGGGGTTGACGGAGGCGGACCTGGAGCGGGCGTCTCCGTTGATTGCGATGCAGGCGCTCATCAACCACCTGCGGTGGTTGGGCATGGCGGATCCACTGTCGTACTCGGCTTGCATCGGCGTGGGGGAGGGTGACCCGACGGCGCTGGCCACGGTGGGGAAGTTCTGGGAGCGCTTCACCGAGCACGGAGTGTTGCCGGTGGAGGCGTTCGGGCCCTTCCGGGACCATGACGTGGGGGACTGCAGTGATGACCACGACCAGTTCGGGCGGGAGCCGTTCGCGGATTCGGGGCCGCTGACCGCGGCGGACCAGGCGCGCATCCGTCGCAGGCTCATCACCTTCTGCCGATTGACGATGGCGTACCACCGCGAGCTGCTCGACTTCTACGGCCCGGACGAGGGGCCGCTCGTCTTCACCGTGGAGGATTGAGTGGCGGCGCCATGAGCGTGCTCGCGGACAGCGTCGAGACGTTCGCCTCGGATGCACGACGTGTGTCCGGGGTGCGGGCCGTCCTGGCTGACAGGTGTCGATGATGAGCATGCTCGCGGACAGCGCCGAGGTCTCGGCCCTGGAGTTACGTCGTGTATCCGGGGTGCTGCGCATCCTGCCGGACGAGGTCCGTCGCCATCTGGAGAGCGCGGGGCGCATCCGTGTCTTCGCGCCGCAGGAGTTGGTGGTGACGCGAGGGCAGCCGTGTGACTCGGTGCTCCTGGTGCTCGAGGGGATGCTCGTGATGGGGCACCTGGGCGCGAGCCACGGTGCGTTCCTCCGGGTGACCCATGTGGCGGCGGGTGAGCTGTACGGCACGCACGCGCGTGACGCGGGAGCGACGCACGGGTTCGACGTGGTGGCGAGCAGCGGCGCGCGGGTGCTGGAGGTCCCTGGTGCGGCGTTCACGGATGCGCTGGCCCTCGACGAGACGGGTGGGCTGAAGGCGCTGCTGTGCCCCGCGCTGCGGAGGGCGTTGCTGGACCTGTTCGTGGAGGACGTGGAGCCGGAGGGCGCGCTGCGGCTCGCGGCGTGCTTCCGTGAGAGTACGGTGGCGGAGGGCACGGCGCTCATACCCGCGGGGGCCACGGCGGCGGAGTGGTGGGTGCTGCGTGAGGGCTCGGTCCGCTACGGGGAGCGGGCCCTCGGGCCGGGCGAGGACTTCGCGCTGGATGCACTGCTCTTGGATGCGCCCGTCTTCGCCGCGGCGACGGCGCTGGAGCCGAGCACGTTGTTGTCCGCGCCCCGAGGGGCCACGGCCGAGGTTTTGCTGCGCTTCCCAGGAGTCCGCAGGGCACTGGGGCGACGGGTGACTCGCAGCAGCGCGCAGTTCAACCGCTGGCCGCACGTGGTGCTCACGGACGTGAGCGCGCCGTCCGAGGCGCCCACGGAGGACGAATCCTCCCTGGAACTGCCCGAGCGACCCAGCTCCGCGCCGGGATGGAAGCCGGTGCCGTTCTACCGACAGCAGGAGCACATGGACTGTGGGGCCGCGTGCCTGCGCATGGTGGCGAGGTACTACGGCCATGAGCTGGACTACCCCTCGCTGATGAAGCTGGCGGGCGTGAGCCGCTATGGCACCAGCCTGTTGGACCTCTCGCGCACGGGGGAGCAGCTCGGGTTCATCACCACGGGTATCCAGGCGGACTGGGGGCTCTTGAACTCAGTCGATCTGCCAGCCATCGCGCACCTGCAGGACCGGCATCACTTCGTCGTGGTGTGGAGGGTGACGCGCAAGGGGGTCGTGGTGGGGGACCCCTCGTTCGCGACGCGCACGATTCCGCGAGAGGAGTTCGAGCGTTCGTGGAAGGGGATGTTGCTGCTGCTCAAGCCATCGGACCGGATGACGACGGCGGTGGCGCCGCTGGCTCCGAAGCAGCGCGAGCAGTCCGCGCTCGGGCGCTTCTCGGTGCTGCTGCGTCCCTATCGCTGGGCCATCGCGGAGCTGGTGGGGCTGTCGCTGCTGTTGCAGGTGCTGGCGCTGGCGTTCCCGCTGGGGAGTCAGGTCGTCATCGACCGGGTGTTGATGCGGGCGGACACGGCGCTGCTCGACGTGCTGCTCGTGGGATTGCTCGGGACGGCGGTCGTGTCCGGAGTGTTGTCCTATGCGCGCAGCTACCTGGTGCTGGAGGCGTCCACGCGCATCGAGCGCGACGTGGTGGAGACGCTGTACCGGCGAATCCTGGATGGGGCCTCGGGTCTGTTCCAGCGCTTCACGACGAGCGACATCCTCAACCGGTTCCTCGAGGTGGGGTTGGTGCGCGGGTTCATCGTTGACAACGCCATCGCCATCACCATCGACGTGGCGTTGGTGTTGAGCACGGCGGCGGTGTTGACGCTGTACTCGCCGGTGTTGGCGGTGCTGGCGTTGGCGCTGATGCCGTTGCACCTGTTGGTGTCGGCGGTGGTGGGGCGGCAGGTGCGCAACCACATGGTGGCGTACCTGTCACAGCATGACCTGTACCAGACGCACTTGATGGACTCGTTCAAGGGCTTCGAGTCGCTCAAGGCGCATGCGCTGGAGCTGCCCTTCCTGCGCACGATGCAGCGCCTGTTGGCGCCTTCGCTGCAGCACGGCTTCAAGGCGGCGATGCACGGGGCGATTGGCGCGAGTGTGTCGCAGACGTTGGACCTGATGGGCAGCGCGCTGGTGTTGTGGGTGGGCTCGAGGGCGGTGCTGCGCGGGGAACTCACGGTGGGGGCGCTCATCGCGGCGACGTTGTTCGCGCGGCAGATGAGCGGGCCGCTGGTGCGACTGGCGACGCAGTGGCGGGACTACCAGCGGGTGCTAGCGCATCTGGAGCGGGTGGGGGCGGTGCAGGAGGTGGCGGGGGAGGGGGACAAGCGGGCCTCGGCGGTGTTGGAGCTGCCGAGGGTGAAGGGACACCTGCGGTTTCGCGGGGTGAGCTTCCGCTATGGGAGTGGCAGGGAGTCCAACACGTTGGAGCGGTTGGATTTGGAGTTCGCGCCGGGCGAGGTGGTGGCGCTGGTGGGGCCGTCGGGGTGTGGGAAGAGCACGCTGGTGCGGCTGCTGTTGCGGTTGCACGACCCGAGCGAGGGGACGGTCTCGATTGACGGCTACAACCTGCGGGACGTGACGCCCGAGTCGGTGCGTGGGCAGATAGGGATGGTGACGCAGGAGACGCAGCTGTTCTCCGGCACGGTGTTCGACAACATCGCCTGTGGGCGTCCGGTGACGGAGCAGGCGGTGGTGAGGGCGGCGCAGCTCGCGGGGGCGTACGACTTCGTCACGGAGCTGCCGTATGGGTTCCAGACGTTGGTGGGGGAGCGTGGGTTGACGTTGTCGGGAGGGCAGCGGCAGCGGGTCATCATCGCGAGGGCGTTGGTGACGGACCCACGCATCCTCATCTTCGACGAGGCGACGGCGGCGCTGGACCCGTTGGCGGAGCAGGCCATTCACGACCGGCTGCGAGACATCGTGCGAGGGCGGACGACGCTCATCATCAGCCATCGGTTGCAGACGTTGCAGCACGCGGACCGCATCGTGGTGATGAACGAGGGGCGCATCTCGCAGATGGGGACGCACGAGTCGCTGATGTCGGCGCAGGGCAAGCTGTACAGCGCGCTCGCGCAGGCGACGCCGAACTGGAAGCGCCATGGCGCGGAGGTGGGGCATGGCGGTGAGTGAGGACACCTATCGCGAGCTGTTGCCGGTGCTCGACTTCCCGAGGACGCGGCAGGTGTTGCGGACGCTGTACCTGGTGTGCGCGGGGCTGGCGCTGCTGGGCTTCGGCGCGTTGTTCTTCATCGAGCTGGACGTGGTGGTGCGAGCACAGGCGGTGGTGGCGCCGGTGGGTGAGACAGCGCGAGTCCAGGCACAGCGCTCGGGGGTGGTGGCGGACATCTCGGTGCGAGAGGGGCAGCAGGTGGAGCAGGGCGCGGTGCTGCTGCGCCTGGATGACGCGCAGGTGCGGACGCGAAAGAAGCTGCTCGAACAGCAGGTCGCGGAGGCGCGAGGGCGGGTGTCGATGTTGGAGGCGCTGGTGGCCTCGCGAGCGGACGCGTACGGGATGCAGGTGCGCGTGCGGAAGGCGACGGCGGTGGAGACGGTGGCGCGACTGGAGGCGGCGCGAGCGCAGGTGAGCGCGAAGGAGCGGGAGGCGGAGGCGCGAGCGAGGGATGCGCGGCAGGCCGAGCAACTGAAGGCGAAGGAGTTCGTGGCGTCGGTGGAGGTGGAGAACGCGGCGATGCAGGCGGAGGTCGCGCGCTCACAGGTGGAAGCGGCGAGGGCGGCGGCGCGAGAGCTGGAGGCGAGCCTGGGGCGCCTGGAGTTGGAGCAGCGAGGGTTGGAGGGAGACGCGAGGGTGGCGTCGTTGGCGGACGGCGCAGCGTTGGCGGCGGCGAAGGTGGAGCTGGAGCGGTACGAGGGGGAGCTGGAGGAGACGCGGCTGGAGGTGGCGAGGTGGGAGGTGGTGGCGCCGCGAGCGGGGACGGTGCAGGGGCTGACGGTGTTCGACCGGGGGGACGTGGTGCAGGCGGGGAGTGTGTTGGGGTTGGTGGTGCCGTCGGAGGATGCGTTGGTGGTGCGCGCGGCGGTGACGTCGGAGGGAATCACCTTCCTGCGAGAGGGGCAGGCGGTGCGCATCAAGCTGGACGGCTATCCGTTCCAGGACTTCGGTGTGTTGTTGGGAGAGTTGTCACGCGTCGCGGGGGACACGACGAGGAGGCAGGACGACACGCTGGGAGCCTCGCCCTATCGAGTGGACGTGAGGGTGCCGGAGGCGCCGCGTTCCACGGCGGGAGTGCCCGTGAAGCTGCGCCCAGGAATGACGGGCACGGCCGAGTTCGTGGTGCGCCGCGAGCGACTCGTCTCCGCGCTGATGCGCCCGCTGCGAGGAGTGGACAGCCTGGGGCACTGACGGGTTTGACAGAAGCAGGTGGCCTGTTTAAATCAGGTTGGCGAATTTAGCGATTTTGAATCGAAGCCGACCGATTCAAACCCCTGAATAAACAGGGATTCCTTTGTTGCTGTAGGGGAGTGCTCGCATGCTGACCGACCTCGACGACCCCGTCGCGCTTCCGCCCGAGAAGCGCCCCATCGCCGAGCAGATCCATCGGCAGCTCGTCCAGGGGAAGGCCGCGTCAGGGGCCCGCCCGAAGTCGCCGGTCCTGCTCTTCCCGAACGGCGCTCAGGTCGAATTGCCGCCAGAGGCCGCGGAGTTGCTGCGCACGCTCTTCGCCTCGCTCGCCAAGGGTGAGCCGGTGAGCATCGTGCCCTCAAGGAAGGCGCTGACCACGCAGCAAGCAGCGGACTTCCTCAACATCTCGCGCCAGGGGCTCGTCAATCTGTGTGAGTCCGGGAAAATCAAATACACCCGAAGCGTCAAGCATCGACGCATCCTCTTCGAGGACCTCCTGCGCTATAAGCAGCAGCGGGACGAGGCAAGGGCGAGTGGTCTTCGAGAGCTCACGCAGCTCAGTGAAGACGACGAGGATTACTACAGCTAGGGCCGGTCGAAGCACGCCGGTCCGCTGCGGGGTGGGGCGTGTTCCCAGCGGTCTTTCGGGTGTTCATCGACGCGAACGTGTTCTTCTCGGGAGTGACGCGCGACACCTTGTTGCGCGTCGCTTCGGCGGGTCTCATCCAGCCGTATTGGAGTGACCGCGTCCTCGAAGAGGTCCGCCGGAACCTGATAGCGAAGAGGAACCGCACCCCAGAGTCGATCGACAGGACTCTCGCCCTGCTGGAGATGCATTTCCCCGACTCGAGGGTAACAGGCTACGAGCACCTGGAGCCCAGCATGAGAAATCATCTCGGGGACAGGCATGTCGCCGCCGCTGCCTTCAAGGCGCAGGCACAGGTCCTGGTGACCAACAACCTGAAGCACTTCCAGAAGGAAGACCCGCCCGACTTCATGGAGGCGCAGTCCGCTGACGGCTTCCTGAGGAATCTCTTCGACCTCGATAGTGAGACGCTGCTTGAGATTCTCCGGCGGCACGCCGAGGAGAAGGAAAAACCTCCGCAGACCTTCGAGCAGCACCTCAATGCGCTGTCGAAGCCGCTCCCGGGTTTCGTCGAGGATGTGCGCGGTTACCTGCGCTTGCTCGACTCCGACCCGGATGGAAGCGCATAGCGCGCTGCCTCAATCCCTCGCCCCGCGAGCCTCCTCGAGCAGGCTCAAGTCCACCAGCCCGTTGATGTCCGACGCGGGGATGAAGTGCAGCTCCTGCGCGTGCTGCGCGGCGGCGGCCAGCGCGGAGCCCACGGGGTCCAGACTCGGCTCCAACCGTGAGAACGCTCCCTGGAGAATCGGCGGCTTCAACGGCTTCTGCGTCAACTGCCCGAACGCCGCGTTCACCGCCGTGGCGAACGCCTCCGGCTCCTTCTCCCACCGCTCCGTCAGCTTCACGTGCGCGCGCAACAGCGCGACGATGCGCGACCGCTGCGTCTCGATGGCCTTCCGCGTCGTCACCACCACCGTCGTCGGATACCGCCCTCCCGGCCACAGCGACTTCTCATCCACCAGAACCTGCCCGCCACCCCCCGGCTCCAACAGCATGCGAGTGCCCCACGGCTCGGGCACCCACGCGCCCTCGATTCCCCCGCGCAGGTACTGCACCAGGATGTCCGAGTTGCTCAGCGGCACGATCTGCAAATCCCCCGTGCCGTCCAGGTTCGTCTCCACGCCCTGCTGCTTCAGCCAGTAGCGCAGCGCGATGTCCTGCGTGTTCCCCAACTGCGGCGTGGCCAGCTTCTTCCCCTTCAGCTCCGCCGCGCTCTTCGCCGTGCGCGTCACCAACACCGCGCCCCCGTTCACCGCCCCCGCGATGACCCGCAGCTCCCGCCCCGCCTTGAGGAACGTGTTGATGGACGGCCCCGTGCCCACGTAGGACACATCCAACGAGCCCGCCACCAACGCCTCCATCGCCGCGGGCCCCGCGTTGAACTGCTTCACCTCCAGCTTCCCCACCCCGGGCTCCGACGCGAACATCCCCTCCGCGTTCCCCACCAGCGCCTGCGCATGCGTGATGTTCGGGAAGAACCCCAGCCGCAGCGCATCGTCCGGCCCCCGCGCCGACTCGCGCTTGCACCCGACTCCCAGCACCACGACGACCGTCAGGAAACGAAGAAGACGCATAGGCACCCAGCAGAAGGACGCGAAGCCAGCACTGGCAACGGACTCACGACACGAGCGTCGGACGCTTCACATCGCCGGCTGCAAGCCCCAGCGGCGACGCAGCCGTCCCTCCACCGTCTGGAAGAAGACACGGTCCACCGTCACGCCGATGAGCACGATGGCCACCATCACCGCCATCACCTGCGGCACGTCCATCAGCTCGCGCCCCACCGTGAGCAACTGTCCCAGTCCCCCGGACACGAACAGCAACTCCCCCGCGAGCAGCGCGCGCCACGCGAAGCTCCACCCCAGCTTCAACCCCGTGACGATGCCCGGGAGCGCCGCCGGCAACAGCACGCCGAACTGGAAGCGCAGCCCCCGCACCCCCAACGTGCTCGCCACGCGCAACAACTGCGGATCCACACCCTGGATGCTGTCGTCCGTGGCGATGGCGATGCCCAGCACGCTGCCCATCACCACCACGAACAGGATGGCCCCGTCCGTCAGCCCGAACCACAGCAGCGCCAGCGGCAACCAGCAGATGGACGGCAGCGCCTGCAGCCCCATCACCACCGGCTTCACCGCGTTGCGGAAGAACGTCAGCCGCGCCATCAGCAAGCCCAGCGGCACGCCGATGCCCACCGACACCACGTACGCCCGGCCCAGCCGCCCCAGCGAGCGCAGCGTCGCGCCCCACAGTCGCCCATCGGCCGCCATGCGCCACAGGCTCTCGGCCACCGTCATCGGTCCCGGGAACAGGTACGAGGACCAGATGCCCATCCGGGCCACGGCCTCCCACACGCCGAGCAGCACCAGCAACAGCCCCAGCTTCTGTGAGTAGTTCTTGAGCGCCGAATCACGCTTCATGGCTCACCTCACGGGACGGGGCAGCCCTGTCACGGGCAGGGCGGGAGAAGGCTCCTGGGCACTCGAGGCGCGCGGGAGCGCGGGCTCGGGCTCGCTGTGGCGCTCCACCTCGCGCAAGAGCCCCTGGATGTGACGGACCATCTCCGTGAGCGCCGCGTCGTCCGGATGGCGGGGCATGGGCAGGTGGACCTCCAAGTCCCGCACGATGCGCCCCGGACGCGGGGCCATGAGCACCACCCGCGAGCCCAGCATCAGGGCCTCGTGCACGTCGTGCGTCACGAACACCACCGTCTTGTGCGTGCGCATCCAGATGGACTGCAACAGCTCCTGCATGTGGATGCGCGTCTGCGCGTCCAGCGAGCCGAACGGCTCGTCCATCAGCAGCACCGTCGGGTCCACCGCGAGCGCTCGGGCCAGGCTCGCGCGCATCTTCATGCCGCCGGAGAGCTGATGGGGCAGCGTGTCCTCGAAGCCCTGCAACTGCACGCGGCGGATGTACTGGTCCGCGCGCTCCTTGCGCTCGGCGCGAGGCACCCCCCGGGCCGCCAGGGCGAAGGTGATGTTCCCCCGCACCGTGAGCCACGGGAACAGCGCCGCCTCCTGGAACATCAGGAGCCGGTCCGGCCCCGGACCTCCGATGCTGTGTCCATCAATGGACACCGTGCCGCCGGTGGGGCGCACGTGGCCCGCGAGCGCATAGAGCAGCGTGGACTTGCCGCAGCCGGACGGGCCCAGGAGGCAGACGAACTCGCCGGAGCGGACGTTCAGGTCCACGTCCTTCAAGGCCACGACTTTATTGCCGTAGCGATGCCCCAGCTGGGTGACGGAAATCTTCGCGCGCGCGGCGCTGACGTCGGCCGGACGCAAGAAGCGCAGCGAGCTTCGCCATCGGCCGAGGAGGGCACGCAACATCGGCCACAAGCTAGGCACATGTACGCAAGACGGAAGGGGGTGTCGGGTTGCCTCGGGGCACCCGTCACCCTGCCTCCTCGCTCACCGCGAGGGGGCGTGTCGTCTCCTCCACACTCCGCCAGCGGCCTCCGGACCTCTTCGCCGGACGTCCGAAAACTAGGGATGCCTCCGCCGCTTGCTTTCCTCGCCTGCTCGACCGCCTTAGACCCGGGGGCATGCTGAGTGTCGTGACCGATGTGCTCGGGGACCTGGTGTACGGGGTGCTGTCGGTCTTCGCGAGGGACAAGCGCGGTGGGGCGTGGGCCCTGGCGCTCTACCTGCTCCTGGGTGTGGGGCTGGGTGGGCTGAGCGCGATGTTCTGGCCCGAGCCGCTCGTCGACGACTTCGAGGGCGCGCTGCTCCTGGGGTTGGGGGCACCCCTCCTGGCGGGCGCGCTGGTGGCGGGCTTCCGGGGCGTGAGCGTCTGGGATTGGCGCTATGCGTTCGACCGGGCGCGGTTCGGTCTGGGCTTCGGCGTGACGCTGGGCGTGGGGCTGGGGCGCGTCATCGGGCTGCTGTTGTTCTAGCGGCCGGGACCAGGGGGGTTCCTTTCGCGGTGTGAGCTGGAGGAACCTCCGTGCAATGCACGTGGGGAGATATCAGCTCGTCCGCAAGCTGGCGACGGGCGGCATGGCGGAGGTGTTCCTGGCGAAGGTGGCCGGGCCCGGGGGATTCGAGAAGACGCTGGTGCTCAAGCGCATCCTCCCGCACCTGGTGGAGGACACGTCCTTCGTGGAGATGTTCCTGGAGGAGGCGCGGCTGGTCGCGCAGCTCAACCATCCGCACATCGTCCAGATCTTCGACTTCGGCGAGGCGGAGGGCAGCTACTTCCTGGCGATGGAGCTCATCGACGGGCCCAACCTGCGCCGCTGGCAGCGACAGGCCGCGTCGAGAGGACGCCCGCTGGCACCCAACATCTGCGCGAAGGTGGTGGCGCTCGCGGCGGAGGGATTGGCGTATGCGCATGACTTCGCGGACCCGGGCACGGGGCAGCCGCTCGGGTTGATTCACCGGGACGTGAGTCCGGACAACATCCTGGTGTCGCGGCAGGGCGCGGTGAAGGTGGTGGACTTCGGCATCGCGAAGGTGGCGGGGCAGAAGCACCGCACGCAGACGGGCATCGTGAAGGGCAAGGTGGCGTACATGCCACCCGAGCAATGTCAGGCGGACCCGCTGGACCGGCGCGTGGATGTGTATGCGCTGGGGGTCGTCCTGTATGAGCTGCTCACGGGGCGGCTGCCCTTCGAGGGGGCCACGGAGCTGGCGATGATGCAGTCCATCGTCTCGCGTCCGCCGGCGCCAGTCAGTCGCCACCGCGCCGATGTCCCGAGCGCCTTGCAGGACATCATCTCCACCGCGCTCGAGAAGGACCGGGAGAGGCGTTATCCCAACTGTCGCGCGCTCCAGGCGGACCTCGAGCGCTTCGTGTTGTCGACGGGCGAGCCCGTGGGCGCGTATCAGATTGCGCAGTCCGTGGAGCTGGTGGTGGAGGAGCGCGCCACCGCGACGCCCGCGCCCATCACGAACCGCGAGGCCGAGCGCACCGCGCCCTCGGGGCCCGCGCGCGAGGAGCGGGCCGAGGCGAGCGACGCGGTCGGACTCGAACAGACGACCCCTCAGCGGCCTCACAAGAGCGCGGGTGCGACGCGCGGCAAGAAGCTCGTGCCCGTGGCTGTCACGGGCGCGGTGCTGCTCCTCGCGGGTGGAGGCTATGCGTTGCTCGGCAGAGCACCGTCCGGGCCCGAGGTCAGGGGTGTCGAGACGAAGCCCACGGAGGAGGTCGCGCCCGTGCCCTCCGACGCGAAGCTCGCCGAGGCGAAGCCCACCGATGCCGCGCGGCCCCTGCCTTCCGACGTGAAGCCCACGGAGGGAGCACAGCCCGAGCCCTCCGACGTGAAGCTCGCCCAGGGGGAGGAGGTCGCGCCACGGCCGACGGAGCCCTCCGCGCCCGACGAGGACGATGACCTGCTCGCGCCGATGTCGGGAACCGCCGAGGGCACGGCGCGGAAGGACGGCTCCGCGCGAGCGGTGAAGGGAGCGACGGGCACGGTGGAGTTCCGCATCCGGCCCTATGCCGTCGTGTATCTCGATGGCAAGAAGCTGGGCGAGACACCGCTGGGCATCATCGACGTGCCCGAGGGCAGCCACACCGTCACCGCCGTGAACTCACGTCTGGGCAAGCGGGTGACGCGCAGCTTCGAGGTGAAGGCGGGGACCGCGAACGTCTTCAAGCTCAACCTGACTCAGCAGTGAGCGACGTCGGGTCCCCTGCATCGCGGTTCATCGTGCGATGCGGAGGTTCTCGAGGCGCATCGTCCCCGTGCGTGAGCGCGCGCCTGCTATGGCTCGTCCTTCTTCGCTGTATCCGAGGCCGCGGGAGCCGGCTCCTCGGGCTTCTTCTTCGAGCCCATCACCGAGTCCAGCGCCGAACCCAGCGCGTTGCCGACGTTCTTGCCCAGCGTGGACCCGGCGGCGCCCAGCTTCGAGCGCAGGTCCTTCTTCGGCGGCGCCTCGGGCTCCGGCTCGGGTGCGACGGGGGCGGGGACTGGCGTCTCCTGGACCGCGACGACTTGAGGCACCTCGGCGCTTCGTGGCGCCTCGGGCTCCTCCGCCTTCGCGGCAGGTGCCTTCGCCGTCGCTGTCTCGGAGGCGGTGCCCTGCTGTTGCCGCACCTGCTTGCGCACCGACTCGAAGTCGCGCTCCACCTTGGGCCCCGTGGCGGTGGGCAGCACGGCATCGGGCTTCAGGGACAGGCCCACGCGGAACTCCTCCAGCGCCTGCTTCCTGCGTCCCAAATCCGAGAGGACCAGACCCCGATAGAGCGCCACCTCGACCTGCTCGTCGGTGGTGGACGCCACCTGCTTCGCCTGGGTCAACCCGTTGAGGGCCTTCTCGTACTCCAGCGCCTCGTACTGCGCCGCCGCGCGCTGCATGCGGTGGCGGAACGGGCTCACGTCCTCCGCCAGTGCCAGCCCCGGCGCGAACCAGGCCCACAGCACCATCCCCCATGTCCCCCAGCTTCTCAGGGTTCTAGACGCTTCCATGTCTGGCGACGCTAACACGGAGTCCCCAGACAGGAATTGACCCGCCCCCGAGGCGAGGTCCACCCGGGCTCACGTCACCGGGCGACGCGGGCCGCTTCCACCCGCCGGTGCATCCGCGTGCGCCACGCGAGCCACAGGCTGAACACGACCAGCGCCGCGCCCACGCCCGTGAAGGCGCCGCCCACGCGCAGCGAGGCGCGTCGGTCGTCCCGCGTCACCTCCAGGGTCTGCGTGGCGGGCGAGGCGAGGTAGCGCTCCACCTGCTCCTTCACCGCGGTGGCCTCGCTCTCCACGGTGGCCCACTGGGCGAACAGGGGCACCTTGCCCTGCGTCGTCATCAGCTCCGGCCGGAAGATGGGCACCGACTTGCGACGGGCGCTCTTCGTGCGCTCCACCTTCACGGACTGAATCGCGTCCAGCGGCAGCGTGGCCACCGGCTCTCGCGTGAGCCAACCGGATTGGGTGAGCGTGCACGGGCCGCCCGGCCCGCAGTGCAAATCCATCCGTGACTTCCCATCCAGCAGCCACAGGCCGAGCACCAGGAACGGCAGCGCGAGGATGAGGAACGCCACCGTCCCAATCGCGGTGGAGCGGCTGGCCAGGGGCTTGTCGTCGTCGATGGAGATGGCGGGGGTGGGCTCGCTCACAGGCTCCACTCATAGACCCGAGGGCCTCCGGCTGGCAGCGGTTTCGTGCACCCCTCGCGTCGGAAACAACCCCCAGGCAGCGGGCGAGCGGGCGCACCACGCCTTCCACCCCGAGCCCCCTGGTGTCACGGCCTTGGGGTGAACACCTCAACCCCAGATTCCGCACCCGCCTGTCGCAGGAGCCGCGCATGAAGGCCGTCGCCGTCTTTCCCGGGAAGCGAGAGGTGCGCGTCATCAACGATGCGCCCGAGCCCCAGCTCCAATCGCCCACGCAGGTGAAGGTGCGCACCCACGAAGTGGGCGTGTGCGGCACGGACAAGGACATCGTCTCCTTCACCTACGGCTCGCCGCCGCCCGGCCTGGACTACCTCATCCTCGGCCACGAGTGCCTGGGCGAGGTCGTGGAGGTCGGCTCCGCCGTGAAGGGCGTGCAGAAGGGCGACCTGGTGGTGCCCCGCGTGCGCAGGCCCTGTCCCCACGCCATCTGCACCGCCTGTCGTCAAGGCCACCCCGACTACTGCATCACCGGCGACTTCACGGAGCGCGGCATCAAGGAGGCCCACGGCTTCTGCTCGGAGTACTTCGTCGAGGACGTGGCCTACGTGCACCGCGTCCCCTCGGAGCTGCGCCAAATCGCGGTCCTCACCGAGCCCCTCACCATCGCCCAGAAGGGCCTGCGCCAGCTGGGACACATCCAGGAGCGCCTGCCGTGGAGACCCGCGCCGGGGCGCGCGGTGGTGCTCGGCGGCGGACCGGTGGGCCTGTTGGGCATGCTGGCGCTGGTGCGGCGGGGCTTCGCCACCACGGTGTACTCGCACAAGCGCGCGCCCAACCCGAAGGAGGCCATCGCGGCAGAGGTGGGCGCGCCCTACCTGTCCACGCAGGACGTGTCCGCGGAGGAGCTGGTCCGCCGCGTCGGCGCCGCGGACGTCATCTACGAGGCCACGGGCGTGGCGAAGGCCACCGTGGACGTGCTCGGGGCGCTGGCGCCCAACGGCGTCCTCATCCTCACCGGCGTGCCGTCGCACGGCGAGGAGCTGACGCTGGATGGGGCCGCGCTGCTCAAGCAGCTGGTGCTGCACAACCAGGTGGTGTCCGGCACGGTGAACGCGGCGGCGCTCGACTTCGACATGGCGCTCGAGGACCTGAGCCACTTCCGGGCGACGTGGCCCGGCGTGGTGGAGCGGCTGCTCACCGGGCGCCATCCTCCCGAGGCCTTCGTCGACGTGGTGAAGGGCAAGGTGTCGGGCGGCATCAAGAACGTCATTTCCTTCCGTTGAAGCGAGGTGCGCATGGGGGTGGGAAGAGAGGCGGTGGCGGGGGACTCGGTCCCCATCGAGGACCATGGCGTCATCGGTGACTTGCGCACGGTGGCGTTGATTGGGAACGAGGGCACCATCGACTGGCTGTGCTATCCGCACTTCGACAGCCCCAGCATCTTCGCGTCGCTGCTGGACCCGGTGAAGGGCGGCCACTGGAGCATCCGCCCCGAGAAGGACGGCGTGCTGCGCAAGCAGTTCTACTGGCCGGACACCAACGTGCTGGTGACGCGCTTCTACACGACCGACGGCGTGGGGGAGCTGGTCGACTTCATGCCCATGGAGCGCAAGGGCACCAAGCAGGTGCGCGAGGTCATCCGCCGCGTGCGCGTGGTGCGCGGTGAGCTGTCGTTCGAGATGGAGTGCTTCCCGGCCTTCAACTACGCCCGGGACACCCACCAGACGCACCTCATCGACGGCGGGGCCGCCTTCGAGTCGAGCACGCTGCAGATGACGCTGTCGTCCTCGGTGAAGCTCGAGCGCGGGGAGCGGGGTGTCATCGCGCGCTTCAAGCTCAAGGAGAACCAGTCCGCCGTGTTCTCGCTGCGCGAGGGCCTGCGCAAGTCGTGCGAGGACCTGGTGCACGACCACGAGTCCGCGGAGACGCTGTTCCGCGACACGGTGGACTACTGGCGCCACTGGCTGTCCAGCTGTCAGTACACGGGCCGCTGGCGGGAGACGGTGCAGCGCTCGGCGCTGGCGCTCAAGCTGATGACCTTCGAGCCGACAGGGGCCATCGTCGCGGCGCCCACGTGCAGCCTCCCCGAGTCACCCGGTGGCAGTCGCAACTGGGATTACCGTTTCTGCTGGCTGCGCGACGCGGCCTTCACCGTCTACGCGTTCCTGCGCATTGGCTTCAAGAAGGAGGCGGCGGCCTTCATGCGGTGGGTGGAGGCGCGGTGCGCGGAGCACGGGGACGGGCCTCTGCCGCTGATGTTCGCGCTGGACGGCAGCCCGGTGCCCGCGGAGGAGGAGCTGTCGCACCTGGAGGGCTACGGCGGCGCGAAGCCGGTGCGCATCGGCAACGCGGCGGCGGACCAGCTGCAGCTCGACATCTACGGCGAGCTGATGGACTCGGTGTACCTGTCCA
This sequence comes from Myxococcus guangdongensis, assembly GCF_024198255.1. NCBI lineage: Bacteria > Pseudomonadati > Myxococcota > Myxococcia > Myxococcales > Myxococcaceae > Myxococcus > Myxococcus guangdongensis. The sequence continues at coordinate 106,431 of NZ_JAJVKW010000012.1, read as the reverse complement.
ACAAGTACGCGGCGCCCATCTCCTACGACTTCTGGAAGCACCTGCGCCGGCTGGTGGATTGGGTGTGCGAGCACTGGAACCAACCGGACGAGGGCATCTGGGAGATACGCGGGGGCCGGCGGCACTTCGTGTACTCGAAGCTGATGTGCTGGGTGGCGTTGGACCGGGCCATCCGGCTGGCGGACAAGCGCAGCTTCCCGGCGGACCGGGCGCGGTGGCTCGCGACGCGCGACGCCATCTTCGAGGACATCATGGCCCAGGGCTGGAGCGAGAAGCGCGGCTCCTTCATCCAGGCCTATGGGAAGGACACGCTGGACGCGGCCAATCTCTTGATGCCGCTGGTCTTCTTCCTGTCGCCGGTGGACCCGAGGATGTTGTCCATGCTGGACCACCTGCGTCAGCCGCCGTCTCGAGGAGGCCTGACGTCGGACGGGTTGGTGTACCGCTACGACGTGGAGGCGACGCTGGACGGCATCCCCGGCAGCGAGGGGACGTTCAACCTGTGCAGCTTCTGGCTGGTGGAGGCGATGACGCGGGCGCACTCGGCGCGGCCGGACCTGTTGGAGGAGGCGCGGCTGATGTTCGAGCGGATGCTCGGCTACGCCAACCACGTGGGGCTGTACGCGGAGCAGACGGGCATGGGGGGCGAGTCGCTCGGCAACTTCCCACAGGCGCTCACCCACCTGTCGCTCATCAGCGCCGCCTACAACCTGGACCGGACGCTGGGGCGCAGGGACTGACGGCGAAGAGAACCACTCGTCGTCGACCTCCGTATTGAGGGAGAGTGATGACTCACCACGTCTGGTGGGTGTTCCTCTCCCCAATCCCGCGCATGTCCCCTCCGACCGTCTCCGCTCCCTCGTCGTCACCCGCACCCCGCGCGCTCGTCGCCCGGGGGCTCAAGGCCGTCATCGCCGTGGTGGGGTTGGTGGCGCTCGCGCTGGTCGGCGTGCGGCTGCGCTACGGAGGAGGTGAACCGTACCCGGATGTCACCGGCATGCCCCTCCTGCCGGACAGCGCGCTGGAGGAGGTGGTGCGCAGCCCCGAGCCCATCGGCAACGTGGCGGTGTCCTCCACGGGCCGCGTCTTCTACACGATTCATCCGGAGAGCCGGCCCCAGGGCGCGAAGCTGTTCGAGTGGGTGGATGGCAAGGCGGTGCCGTTCCCCTCGGAGGCGGTGCAGGCGCGGCTGTTCGACACGGTGCTCGGCATCACCATCGACCGGCGCGGCTGGCTGTGGACCATCGACCACGGCAACCACGGGCTCGGCGTGCCCCGGTTGCTCGCGTTCGAGCTGGCCACCGGGCACCTGGCGCACGAGTACGACGTGCCGCCGCAAGTCGCTCCGCCGGGCTCGTTCCTCCAGGACCTGCGCGTGGACGCGCGCGGGGAGACGGTGTTCATCGCGGACGTGGGCTTCTGGCGGCGCTCCCCGGCGCTCATCATCCACGACGTGGCGACGAAGGAGTCGCGCCGCGTGCTGGAGAAGCACGACGCCGTGTTCCCCCAGGACTTCATCATCCGCAACCCCATCAAGGACATGGAGTTCTTCGGGGGGCTGGCCGCGCTCAAGTGCGGCGTGGACGGCATCGCGCTGGACCCGAGCGACGAGTGGTTGTGGTTCGGCGCGATGAACCACGACACGATGTATCGCGTGCGCACCGCGGACTTGAGGGACCGTGCGCTCGATGACGAGGCCCTGGGCACGCGGCTGCAGGCCGTGGGTCGCAAGCCGCTCAACGACGGGCTCAGCGCGGACACCGAGGGCAACGTGCTGGTGACGGACGTGGAGCACGGCGCGGTGCTGCGCATGAGCCCGGACGGGCGGCTGCAGACGCTGGTGAAGTCCCCGCGCCTGCGCTGGGCGGACGCGCTCAACCACGGGCCGGACGGCTGGCTCTACGTGGCCGACAGCGCCATCCCCCACCACATGCTCCAGTCCAAGGCGCACATCGCCAAGAACGCGCCGTACTTCATCTACCGCTTCAAGCCCGGCATCGGCGGCATCGCGGGCATGTGAGTCAGCCCTCCCGCTCCGCTCCCGTCCGGGCGGCGCACGGAGGACTCACGCCATGGGCGACCCACGCAATCCGAAGCGGGTGGAGGAGCGGTGGAACACCGAGCGGCTGCGCGTGGGCGAGGCGGAGGTGCTCGCGCTGTCGCCGTGGGTGACGGTGTCCGGTGGCTGGGCCTGGCACTTCATGGCCCCACCTCACGATGGGAACGAGCTGAAGCGGTTCCATGACCACAAGGACGTGGACCTCTTCGTGGAGCCGGCGCGCTTCCCGGAGCTCCTCCCCGTCCTCACCGCGCGCGGCTACCACCGCGTCTGGACCCGCTTCGACGCCACCAGCACCCACTTCTACCGCTACGCGCGGCACGACGACGGCGGCAAGGTCGTCCTCGATGTCTTCGTGCGCCACGTGCCCTCGGTGGAGGCGCGCGGCGGTGTGCGCGTGGTGGAGCCCTCCACGCTGCTCTCCTTCTACGGCGACCTCCACGGCACGGACGCTCGGGTCTCCGTGCTCGCCGCCCGGGCACTGCTGGCCCGAGGGGAGAGCCCGCTCGGCCGCGTGGAGCTCGTCACGTGGCCGGAGTGAGGCGGGCCCGGAGCCTCCGGGCCCCCCTCGCGAATCACTGCACGTTGAAGTGGTAGTTGTTGCCGAAGTTGGAGTCCCACGCCTGGCAGCCCCAGCGGCTGGTGTTCTCGAACCAGATGGCCAAATCTCCGCGCGTGTTGAGCGGGATGGACGGCGCGGGCGGGTTGGGCGTGGACGAGAAGCCCGCCACCCAGAAGCTCTGCACCGGCCCGTTGTTGAACTGGTAGTGGCCGGTAATCGTCCACCCCGGCGTGGTGGCGTTGATGTTGCCCCGGCACTGCGTCAGGCGCGACACGTCGAAGACGATGCTCGCCGCGCCACCGAAGGGCAGGGGGTTGGACGACGCGAACACGCTCCAGCCCTGCGAGGGCGACTGGAAGGTGATGCTCGGCGTGGACTGCGACGCGGCCACCGAGGCGAGGAGCAGGGAAGCGGCGGCCAGCAACCAGCGGACATGTCGACGCAGCAAGGGGTGACTCCTTGTCGAGTGGGATACGGCACCTGGAATACGGAGCGTGCCCGCGACCTGGTGCGCGGCTTTGCTCCGCCACGGGGCCCGGAGTCTTCTACAGTCCCCCCTCCCACTCCTTACGCTCCGCGCCATGGCCGACTTCAGACCCGCCCTCTACCGACTCGCCGTCCGCGTCGACGCCCGCTATGACGCAGTGAGCCGGAGCCTCCGCCGCTCGCTGGGCATCGCCCCACCGCTGCGCATCCTCCCGTACCGGGGCCACGGCACGCCCGAGCACGCGGTCATCAAGGCGCGCGTGCTGGAGGACCGCCACATCCAACCGCAGCAGCGGCGCCACACGGTGTGGAGCAGCGCGGTGGCCTCCTACAAGCGCTACATGACGCGCGAAATCGCCGGCGCGAAGGTGGCGGTGCGCTGGGGTGACAAGCGCTGGGAGGGCACCACCGACGAGGAGGGCTTCCTGGAGCTGTGGGTGCCCCCGCCCGAGGGCGTGCGCTCGGGCTGGCACATGGTGGAGCTGGAGCTGCTCTCGCCGGAGCCCCAGGGCGTCCCCCGCGTGGCCGCCCCCGTGCGCGTGGCGGGCACGAGCGCGCGCTACGGCGTCATCAGCGACATCGACGACACCGTCATCGTCACGGGCGTCACGGACCTGCTCAAGCGCGCCTGGGCCCTGTTCCTCACCGAGCACCGCGTGCGCCTGCCCTTCCCGGGCGTGGACGCCTTCTACGCGGCGCTCCAGGCGGGCGCGGACGGCCAGGGCGACAACCCCATCTTCTACGTCTCCAGCAGCCCGTGGAACCTGTACGAGCACCTGGACGAGTTCCTCGCGCTCCACCACATCCCCACCGGGCCGCTGCTGCTGCGCGACTGGGGCCTGTCCAGCACGGGCTTCGCGCCCGGCGGAGGCCACGGCCACAAGCTGGAGAAGATTCGCGGGCTGCTCACGGATTTGGACCACCTGCCCTTCATCCTCATCGGCGACAGCGGCCAGGAGGACGCCGAGCACTACCGCACCATCGTCCGCGAGTTCCCCGGCCGCATCCTCGGCGTCTACATCCGCAACGTGCCCGGCCACCCCCGCCGCGCCCGGGAGCTGGAGGCCATCGCCGCCGACATCCGCGACGCCGGCAGTCAGCTGCTCGCCGTGGACGACACCACCAGCGCGGCGCGTCACGCCGCCCGCTCCGGGTGGATTCAGTGGAAGGAGGTCCTGGAGGTGGAGGCCCACCGCCGCGAGGACTCGGAGCGGGGACCGGGGTGAGTCGGATTCAGCCCTGACGGAAAATTACGATTAAAGCTTGAATTAGGACCTTCAACTGTGGCACAGGCGCGCCTGATTCTCGGTCTTTCCTCTGTTTCCACACCCCTGAAGGAAGCGAGGCCCCCGTGGCCAGCAGGTCCATTCGTTTTGCCGGACGCTCCCCGCGTTGGTACCGGGTGCGTGCCATCGCTCGGAGTCCGAAGCCCCCGAGGCTCCTCTCCTGCACCCCCCGGGCACGCCCCCGCCCTCCGGCGCGCCCGCCCCGCCGCAAGGCGATGTGCTCCTGGTGGACGGCGAGGTCCACCTCGGCGCGCTGAGCTGAAAGGGAGCCCACACGGCGGACGCGGGGCCGTGGCCCGCCGCGTCACGCCGGTTCAAGACGGCTCAGGGCAAAGGACGCGCCCCGGGGAACTGGGCGGCCCGCGTGGAGCGCTCCATGACTTCGCCCTGGGCCCAGCGCTTCTCCCCGCCGGCCGGTGGCACCAGTCGCTTCCAGGTGCCATCGGGTTGCAGCTCCCACGCGTGGGTGTTGTCCGCGAGGCTGCGCTCCAGCGAGTCGCGCACCTGCGCGGCCAGCGTGGGGTCCTCCACCGGCGCCAGAATCTCCACCCGGTGGTCCAGGTTGCGAGGCATCAGGTCCGCCGAGCCGATGTAGCAGCGCAGCTCCTGCCCCCGCTCGAAGATGTACAGGCGCGCGTGCTCCAGGAAGCGGCCCAGCGTGGACACCACGCGGATGTTCTCGGACACCCCCGGCACGCCCGGGCGCAGGCAGCAGATGCCGCGCACGTTGAGCTCCACCTTCACGCCCGCGCGGGACGCGTCGTAGAGCGCGCGGATGATGATGGGGTCCACCAGCGCGTTCATCTTCATCTGGATGCGCGCGGGGCGCTCCAGCGTGTGCGCGACGACGGTGGCCTTGATGTGCTCGAGCAGCCCCTCGCGCATGGTGAGCGGCGCCACCAAGAGCTTGCGGAAGCTCTTGGGACGGCCGAAGCCGGTGAGGTAGTTGAACAGGTCCGCCACGTCCGCGCCGATGTCCGGGTCCGTGGTGAACAACCCCATGTCCGTGTAGAGCCGCGCCGTCTTCGGGTTGTAGTTGCCCGTGCCCACGTGCACGTAGTGCCGCACCCGCTCCCCCTCGCGCCGCACGATGAGGATGGCCTTCGCGTGCGTCTTGAGCGACGGAATGCCGTACACCACGTGCACGCCCGCCTCTTCCAGCGCGTTGGCCCACTTGATGTTGGTGCGCTCGTCGAAGCGCGCCTTGAGCTCCACCATGCACACGGCCTGCTTGCCGTTCTCCGTCGCGGTAATCAGCGCGGGCACCAGCGGTGAGCTGTCCGACGTGCGGTACACCGTCTGCTTGATGGCGAGCACGTCCGGGTCCGCCACCGCCTCCGTGACGAAGCGCTCCACCGACGTGGCGAACGAGTCGTAGGGGTGGTGCACCAGCAGGTCCCCGCGCCGCATCGCCGCCATCACCGTGATGCCCTCGGGCGCGTCCGAGTCCGGGCGCAGCCGCGGCTGGGTGACGGGCGTCCACGGCGGGTCCTTCAGCTCGGGGAAGCCGGGCGCGAAGGCGATGGACTGCACATCCCCCAGGCCCAGAAGCCCCTGCTCCTCGTACACCTGCCGCGACTCCAGCCCCAGCGCCTCCACCAGCGGCTCGAGCAGCTTGGGGCTCATCCCCGCCTGCACCTCCAGGCGGATGACGTCCCCGAAGCGCCGCTGCCGCAGCTCCGTCTCCACCGCCTTGAGCAGGTCCTCCGCGTCCTCGGACACGGTGAAGTCCGCGTCGCGGGTGACGCGGAACAGGCTCCAGCTGAGCACCTCCATGCCCGGGAACAAGTCCCCCAGGTGCTGGGCGATGACCTCCTCCAGCGGCACGAAGACGTTGTTCTTCAACGGCAGGAAGCGCGGCAGCAGCTCCTTGGGCACCTTCACCCGCGCCACGCTCTCCTCGCCCACCTCCGGGTCCCTCAGCAGCACCGCGAGGCTGAGCGACAGGTTGGAGATGTACGGGAAGTGCCGGCCCAGGCCGATGGCCAGCGGCGTGAGCACGGGGAAGATCTGCTCCTTGAAGCGTTGGTCCACCTGGGCGCGCTGCTCGGCGTCCAGGTCCTTGGCGGTGAGGATGCGCAGGCCCTTCTCCGCGAGCGCCGGCCGCAGGAGCTTCTCGAAGATGGCGCTGTGGCGCTTGCTCTGCTCGAAGATGCCCTCGTGCAGCTTGTCCAGCGTCGCCCCCGGGGACGCGCCGTCCGGCACCAGCCTGGCCACGTTGCCGCGCACCTGCTCGTGCAGGCGGGCGACGCGAATCATGAAGAACTCATCCAGGTTGCGCGCGTAGATGGCCACGAACTTCAGCCGCTCCAGCAGCGGCTCGTCCGCCGACTCGGCCAGCTGGAGCACCCTGTCGTTGAAGGCCAGCCAGGACAGCTCGCGGTTGAAGAAGAGCCCGTCCTCCGGCTCCGTCCCCGCGGGCAGGGCATCTCGCTCCAACGGCTTCTGGGTGACGTTGCGTCCGGCGGCCCCTCGCTTCGCCATCTTTCACGGCTCCTGGGTTCCTACCTCGGCGGGGGATGTAGCAGGACGGCAACACCCCGATTGTGAACTTCCGTGTCACGAAGGGCAGGCCCTCGGCCCACGATGTAAGGCCTGGGAAGGCGCCGGGCAGGCGTTACCGGACAGGACGCGTGGAGTTTCTTGCATCCGGGCTGTTGGAACGGCATGTCAGTCGACGTGAGCCCGACAGAGAACCCGCCGAACGCCGCCCTGGTTGCTGAGCCAACGGATTCGAGCCACCTCTTCACGGCCTTCCAGAAGGAAGGCAAGGCCTCCAAGGGCCGCTGGGCCCTGGCGCTCGTCGCCGCGCTCATCCCCGTCACGCTGGCGGTGGGCTTCTGGGTGCTGGCCCGCGAGGAGGCGAACACCTTCCGCGTCGTGACGCCCCATGGCTTCAAGTCCATGCACGGGGGCATGACGGCGGACCAGGTGGTGGCGCTGCTGGGCCGGCCCATGACGCGCGAGCAGGACGCCACGGGCGCGGACTGCTACCGCCACGGCACGCCGTCGATGGAGAAGGAGTTCTTCCTCGTCTATTCCGTCTGCTACCAGGACGGGAAGCTGAAGGACGTGAAGCAGCAGAAGTTCTCCGCCTGGTCCGTGGATCCAGAGACGGGCAGCTTCGAGGCGCCCTCGGGCGACGACGCCCCCTCCTCCCCGCCGCAGGCCCCCGCCGCCCCGGGGACGACCCAGGGCTGACGGCCCCTTTGGGGGTGTCGGTCTGACTGGACGTGAAGTGCGACCCAGTCGCATGATGTCGCCATGCGTCGGGCCTCTCATCCATCCCTGCTGGGCCCCGAGGGGCTGAACCGTGCGCTGGAGCACCTTCGCGCGTTCGTGCGGCGCAAGGGGCTCAAGAGCTCGCTGGTGCGCGAGTCGGTGGCGCGCGCGGCGCTGGAGCACGTGGGGCACTTCACGGCGGAGGAGCTGGTGCGCTCCGTGCGGGAGCGGGGCGTGGAGGACGTGCACCCCGCCACCGTCTACCGGGTGCTGCCGCTGCTGGTGGAGGCGGAGCTCATCCACCAGACGCTGGTCTCCGGCGGCGAGGGCCAGCGCTACGAGCGGGCCTTCGAGCGCGAGCACCACGACCACATCATCTGCTCCTCGTGCGGCAAGGTGGTCGAGTTCCACTTCGAGGCCATCGAGCTGCTCCAGAACGACGTGGCGGAGAGCCTCGGCTTCCGGCTCACCGGGCACATCCACGAGCTGTTCGGGGTGTGCTCGACCTGTGAGCCCGTCGCCAGGACCTGAACCTGCCCTCCTGTCGGATTGACGGCCCCGGGCTTCTGTGCGACTGATTCGCAAGATTCCCGAGCATCGCCGCTGACGCCCCGTTCACCGTGACGCCCCCATGAGGCCGGTGCGAGCGCAGCCGATGCGCTCGTCCGCCTGGAGGGTTCCATGACCGCGACCGTCAATCTCACCGGTGTTCCGGAGACCATGCTCTGGACGCTGCACAACCGCGCGACGGAGGCCCGGCGCGCGGACACGTTCCTCCACGACCCGGCGTGTGTGCGCATCTACGAGTCCATCACGTACGACTTCGAGCGCAGCTTCGGGAAGGCGGATGGCTCACATCCGATGCGCTCGCGGGCGTTCGACGACGTGGTGCGCCCGTGGATGGCGGCGCACCCGGGCGGCACGGTGGTGGAGCTGGGGGTGGGACTGGAGACGCAACTGCAGCGGTGTGACGACGGGCAGGTGCGCTGGGTGTGCGTCGACGTGCCGGAGGCGTTGGCGGTGCGGGAGCGGTTCCTGCCGGCGTCGGAGCGGTGTCGGCACGTGCCGAGGAGCGCGCTGGACCTCGCGTGGCTGGACGAGGTGGACGCGTCGAAGGGCGTGTTCGTGAGCGCGCAGGGGCTCTTGATGTACTTCGACGAGGCCGAGGTGCGCCGGCTGCTGCTGGCCATCATCGACCGGTTCCCCGGGGTGGACTTGATGTTCGACGTCATCCCGCGGTGGTTCTCGAGGAAGACGCTCCAGGGGTTCCACAAGACGAAGCACTACCGGGCGCCGCCGATGCCGTGGGGCGTGAATCGCGACGAGGTGGAGCCGCTGCTGCGGCGCTGGAGTGCGCGCGTCACGGCGGTGAAGTCGGTGTCGTACGGCCTCTATGCGCGGGGCGTCGCGGGCGCGGTGTTGCGGCTGTTCTCCCAGGTGCCGGTGCTCCGGAACCTGCCTCCGGCGATCGTGCACGTGAAGACGGTGGCGCCGTGACGGCCGCGGTGAAGCGGTTCGACGACGCGGGACAGTACGAGCGGGAGATACGCCAGCTGTTGCCGGGCTACGACGTGCTGCACGCGATGCCGGCGGCGGTGCTGGGGGCGGTGCTCGCGGAGGACAGTCGGGTGCTCGTCGTCGGGTGTGGACCGGCGCACGAGGCGGTGGCGTTGGCGAGGGCGCTGCCGGGGAGTCTGCTCGACGCGTTGGACCCGTCGTCGGCGATGGTGGCGGCGGCGAGAGAGACGGTGCGCGCGGCGAGGATGACGGAGCGCATCCGGGTGGTGCAGGCGGACCTGGGCGGCTTCGTGCTCGAGGAGCACTATGACGCAGCGGTGGTGATGCTCGTCGGCCACATGATTCCGGACGACGGGGCGCGCGAGGAGTTCCTGCATCAGCTCGCGAGGGCATTGCGGCCGGGTGGGGTGGCCATCCTCGCGGAGCTGGAGGACACGGGCGCGGCGCATGGGGTGCTCGTGGATGCCCACATGCGTTGCGCGCTGGAGGCGGGGCTGCCGAGGGAGCGCGCGGAGACGCTGCGGGGGCGGTTGATGGGCGGCTTCCATCTGCTCACGCGCGAGCGGCTCGACGTGTTGCTCGCGGGCGCGGGGCTGAAGGTGAAGGCGGAGCTGTTCCGTGCCTTCGGGATGGTGGGGCGGGTGTTGGAGCGCGAGGCCTGAGCGAGCCGCTGACTGTTCAGGCGTGAGCGCGTCGACGCTCCTCGGGTGGGGGTGTAGGCGCGACTCGCGTGGCCGCACCTTGGGGTCCTGTGCGGAGAGGGGCGGGTGTGGGGCGGCCGTGGACGTTCTTTCAGCGCGTGGGTGCTGGCTTCATCGTGGCCCTGCTGGTCGCGCTGGTGCTGACATGCACATTGGCCGTGGAACTCGTGTCCGCGCGCTCCAGTCGCAGGGCGAACCTCCTCGAGCTGACGATGGACCGGCTGGAGGTGGAGGGCCTGCGAAGGGCCTTCAGCGACAAGGTCTCCAGTGAGCGGAGCGTCGTCCTGTCCGACGATGCGTTCTTCGCCGAGGACCGGGTGCGCTCGCGTGAGCGCTTCATCGTCACGCACGAGCGACTCGTGCCTCGGCTGGTGACACCGCCCGCCGCGGCGCTGCTCGAGTCGGTGTTGCGAGCGGAGCAGGAGCACGAGCAGGCCGTGCGCGAGTGGGTCGCCATCCACGCCACGCGCGTTTCGCACTCACGCCGCGAGGCCCTGTTCGAGGAGCGAGCCCGGGACACGCGGTTGCGCACCTACGCGACGCTCCATCAGCTCACGACCCGGATGGAGTCGCGGTTGGGCACGAGCCTCCAGTCCGTGGTGGAGACGGATGCGCAGGCGCTGCTGCTCTCCCTGGTGACGATGGGCCTGCTCCTCGCGCTGGTCGCGACCTCGGGCGGGTTGCTGCTCTCCCGGCTGTCGCGGCCACGAGTCGAGGCCAGCCCCTCGCGAATCAAGCCGCTCGTCGAGCACGCCCAGGAGGCAAGCCGCGCGAGCAGCGTTTCGGAGACGGAACTGGACGAGGCCGCGCGTCCCCGCACGCAGGAGCGCAGGGCTGGCACCTTCTTCTTCGCGGAGGCGCTCATCGATTCGTTGCTCGACGAGAACAGCCCGTCACGTGTTGCGACCCCGGAACCCAGGGATGTCTCCGAGAACACACCGCACAGGTCCATGGAGGCGCGCCACCGGTCCGCGCGGACGGTGGACGGCGTCACGCCCCTGGGCGACACACGCGAGATGATGGCGCGCATCGGCGTGAGGGCGCATGAGCTGGGCATCCCGCTCGACACCTTGCAGTGGCTCCTGTGCGGATTGGAGCGGGTGGACCCCTCCTCGGAGCCGGACCGCGTGAGAGCTGGAGTGGGCCGCGCGCTCGAACAGTCACGCCGCCTGGGCCAGTTGCTGTTGGACCTGTGGGACGTGTCGAACCAGCTCACGGGGCGCCAGCTCGCGGAGCCGGTGGACCTGTCGCACCTGGCTCACGAGGTGATGGAGCGCTTCACCGAGTCCGCGGCGCAAGCAGGCAGCCCGCTCCACCTCGACGCGGAGCCAGGGCTCGTGGGCCGATGGGACCGACTGGGCTTGGAGCAGGTGCTGACCCACCTCCTCGCCCACGCGCTGGAGCTCGGAGCGGGGCACCTGGTGCGGCTTCGGGTGGAGCGCGTGGGGCGCACCCGCGCGCGACTCGTGGTCGAGGGCATGCTCCTGCTCGACGGCGGCACCGGGCTGGGCCGCCACCTCGTCCAGCAGTGGGTGGACTCCCACGGAGGCACCCTGCGCATGGAGGGCACCTCCGGGGACGCAGTCACCTGCACGGTGGAGCTGCCGCTGCTCGAGCAGCCCCTGGAGTCCGCTCCCGCCTGAGTCACTTCAGAACGGATGGACATGCTCCTCGGGCGGCGTGACGAACGACCGGAAGGCCGAGGTCTCCGTGTGCTTCTCCCGCGACTCCAGCCGCTCGAACTCCAGCGAGTCGTGCGCGCAGAACACCGTCACCTCGTCTCCGTGCAGGCGCTTGAGCTGCCGCAGCCGTCGCTGGTTGTGCAGGCGCATGGACCGGTCCTTCTCCATCAGCCGTTGATAGGCGCGCAGCCCCGGAGTGCAGCGATAGCGACCCGAATCCATCTCACCGTGGAAGAAGTACGCGTCGCCCGCGTGCAACAGCCAGCCGTTCCCGGAGCGCACCGCCACGCCCGCGTGCCCCAACGTGTGACCGACCAGCGGCACCAGCAGGATTTCGGGCGGCAGTCCCTTCAGGTCGCGCACGCAGTCGAAGCCGAACCAACGCTCACCCACCTGTCCCGTGGGGTACGTCACCCAGTGCGACTCGTGCATCCACTGCTCGGGGCGGTAGCGCTGCCGATCCAACGGTGACGTCCGCGCGGTGGCCGCCAGGTACTCATCCGCGAGCAGGTGCACCCGCGCATGCGGGAAGTCATCCAGCCCACCGGCATGGTCGAAGTCGAGATGGGTGAGGACGATGTCGCGCACGTCCTGCGCCTTGAACCCCATCCGCTCGAGTTGACGGATGGCCGTGGCGCCCTCGTGCAGCTGGGGTCGGCACAGCACGTCCAGGAAGAGCGGGCTCTGACGGACCTGCGGGTGGAGCACGTCCTGCAATCCGAAGCCGGTGTCCACGAGGGTGAGCCCGTTCGCGCCCTCCAGCAGCAGACAATGACAGGTCAGCGCCGCGGGACCTCGGAAGCCCCGGCGCCCGTCCATGAGCCGGCCCCCGGGTGGACACATCGTGGTGCAATTCAGGTGGTGGATGCGCATGCCGACACGTCCCAGGCCGCAAGGCCGCTCGAGTCCGTGTCTAAGGTGGGACGTGCTTCACGGACGAGGAGCCCGGGCTGCTCGCCGCCTGGAGCGCTCGCTCGTCTGGGAGACCTGCGGCCATCACACGGCGCACAACACCCGACGGGCGGCCGGGCCCCCGGCCTCACGCGACTACAGCGTGTCCGCCGTGGGTTCGAAGAGCAACACATGCGCCTCCGCGTCCGCCACGGGCCGGTGCTCCACACCGCGGGGGATGAGGAGGAGCTCGCCGGGCTCCAGCTCCAGCGTGCGTTCGCGCAACTCCATGCGCAGTCGCCCATGCAGCACCAGGAACAGCGCGTCCTCGTGCTCGTGGTGGCGCCACGCGGAGGGCCCCGACAGCTTCGCCAACCGCAGGTGCTGCCCGTTGAGCTCACCGATGGCCTGGGGCGCCCCGTGCTCGGAGAACATCGCCAGCGCCTCGGCCAGGTTCACCTTGTCGACGGAGCGCACCGAGGGCTCGCCGCCGCCCACCTGCTCACCGTCCGCCACGTTGGCGGGCTCGACGCGTCGGCGCGAGTCCCACCGTGGCGGGCGGGCAACGGGGACGGTGGGGCTTCGAGTGGGCGCGCTCATAGGGAACGAAACCTTCTCATCCTCCCCCTGGGATGTCTGTCTTCATCCCCGGGCATTGCCTCTCACGGACACCCCGTGCCCGCTGGGGTCGAGTATCCGACGAAGCAAGGCCCCCGCTTCAGTCGGGATAGAACATCGGGTCGCGCGTGGTGACGAACGAGGAGATGACGGACGCGACCTCCTCGGGCAGGCCGGTGAACTGCACGCCCACGCCCGGCATCAGCTCCGGCATCTTCGGGTTGGCCTCGCGCACCCAGCGCACCACGCCCGTCACCTTCATGGGGCGTCCACCGGGCAACGTGAAGTCCAGCTCCACCTGCGTGCCGCGCGTCACCGCGTCCACCGTGGCGATGAAGACGCCGCCCTCGCTGATGTCCATCGAGAAGCCGGTGAAGAAGTTGGAGTCGCTGCGCATGTCGATGGACGTGTGCATGCGCACCCGACCATTGCGCCGGGCATCCGCGCCCTCCGAACTGGTGGAGCGCGAGGGCGCCGCGGGAGGCGTGGGCAGCGACTGGCCCTTCTCGCGCGCGACCTGGGCCGCCTTCGCCAGCTCCGCCTGCCGGGCCTTCGCGGCCTCCTGCTGCCGGGCCTTCGCGCGTGCCTGGGTGGCCTCGTGCTGCTTCAGCGCGGCCTCCGCGTCCGTCACCGCGCGCGCCACCTTCGCCGCCTGCTCCTGCTGGATGCGCAGCGCCGCCTGCACCTCCAGGCCCATCCGCTTGCGCGCCTCCAGCGCCTTCTCTCGCGCCTCCAGCGCCTTCTCCCGTGCGGCCTCCACGTCGAGTGAGGGCACGGAAGAGGCCTGGAGCCTGGACGCCTGCTCGCCCAACTGGGGGTCGGCGTCCGGCTCCTGGTGGGCGAGGGCCAGCGCCGAGCGCGCGGCATCCAATCGACTGGAGAGCAGGGCCGCGTCAGCCAGGGCGCGCGTCACCTGCTCGGCGAGTCGGGACTCCTGGGTGGACAGCTCGCTCTCGGCGCGAGCCAGCTCGGCCTCACGGAGGCCCGAGGCGGGCGCGCGGGAGGCAGGGGACGAGGTCATGTCGTGGGACTCCGGAGGGGGGCCACTGTAGCAGGCCCCCCGGAAAGTCCACGTGCCACGGCGTGTGGGTCAATCCGCGCCCTTGATGCAGGCGACCGGCTTGAGTCGGTGCGCCACCCGGGCGAGCCCCGCCATCTCCACCGTCTCCAGCACGTCATCCAGGTTCTTGTAGCAGGGGCCGGACTCGTCCAGCGGCGTCTGCCGGGTGTTGAGGATGATGCCGGCCTCGGCCATGCGCGCGTCGGTGGCGTCCTGCTTCAGCACGCGCCGCGCCTCGCCTCGGGACAGCCGCCGCCCCGAGCCGTGGTTCACCGAGTAGATGGACTTGGACGCGCCCTCCTCGGCGAAGAGGATGGCGCTGCCGGTCTCCATCGAGCCGGGAATCAGGATGGGGTGGCCGGTGGCCTCCCAGGCGGTGCGCTTGAGCGAGGGGTGGCCGGCGGGGAACGCGCGCGTGGCGCCCTTGCGGGCGACGAACTTGCCGGCCTCCTTCTGGATGAGGTTGTGCGAAATCTCGTAGTAGACGCTCGCCGTCCCGCCGAACACGTCCTCGAGCGCGGCGCACACGGCCTCGCCGATGATGAGCCGGTTGGCCACGGCGAAGTTGGCCGCCATGTTGTGCAGGTTCCAGTACTCGCGGCCCAGCGCGCTGTCGGCGTCCAGCCAGACGAAGTCCTCGCTGCGGCTCTTGAGGCCCAGGTGCGCCGCGCCCTGCACGAAGAAGTGCTTGGCGATGTTCCAGCCGAAGCCGCGGCTGCCGGTGTGGAGCATCACCCAGACGCGGCCGCTCTCATCCACCTGCATCTCGGTGAAGTGGTTGCCGCCGCCCAGGCTGCCCAGCTGGCCGCGCTTCTCGTAGGCGCGGTCGGGGATGTCCACCCGGTCGTCCTCCACGGGGATGAAGTCGCGCTCGGTGACGGCGGAGCCCCGGCCCAGGGCCTTGGCGCCGTGGCGCACCACCTCCGCGAACGAGCGGTCCGACACCTTCCGCTGGCGCTGCGCGCGGCTGGCGCCCACGCCCACGGCGATGCGGCGGGTGACCTGGTCGATCCACTGGCGGCGCTTGACGGGGTCGGCGACGTCCTCGGCCATGAGGGAGGTCTGCAGCTGCACCATGCCGCAGCCGATGTCATAGCCGGCGGCGGTGGGGAGCAGCACGCCGTCGGTCTCCACGACGGTGCCGATGGGCACGCCGTAGCCCACGTGACAGTCGGGGGTGACGGCGACGCGGGTGACGCCGGGGAACGACGCGGCGTTGACCACCTGGTCGAAGACGGTGTCCTCCAGCCCGGGCATTTCGGGGCCGTCGCCCCACAGCAGCTTGTCCGAGAGGAACAAGTCCGCGTCGACCCGCATGCTCTTGGTCTTGGGCAGGACGTAGTGGCCCTCGGCGGCCTTCTCCAGACGTTGCTTCCAACTCATGGCTTTCCTCCCCGGACAGGGGTGAACACGCGCGAGCGACGCAAACGTCCGGAACAAGCTGACTGTCCGACACGGGTACGCCAGGGACTCCGGAGGATGCGGGTGGAGCGGGCGGGAAGGCGAGCGAAATCCAGGGGTTTCACTCGGGAGGAGTGGGGGACGACGCGGTGCGTGGGGTGGGCCTGCCCCGGACCTGGGGACGAGGTGAGGGGGTGGTGTTGTTGCCGTGAGGACGTCCTGGACACATCCTGATGGGTGGTGCGGTGGGGCCGCGCACACGCGGACGTCCGAGCGAAAGTCGGCTCGCGTGCGATGCGCGGCAATTAGATCGCATCGGGGCTTGCCGCATTCCCTTCCCAGGCGCATCCATTTCCCATCCAGGTAGGGGGTGGGCGATGGGTTTCCTCGGCGGGGTTTTCCTGGCGATGGCGTTGCAGGCGGTGCCGGCGGATACGGTGGCGGGTCCGGTGTTCAACCCGTCGATCTGCGCCAAGAAGCGGGTGGACGCGTGTGGTTGTCACCACGTGTACGGGATTCGGCACTGCCACCCGAACCGGAAGGGTGAGCACTGCGAGGCGCCGGTGAAGGCGCAGGTGTCGGAGGAGAAGGCGGAGGCGCAGCCGGTGGTGGAGAGCCGCGAGCCGGAAGCCGCCCCGACGCCGGAGCAGGTCCAGCCCGCCCAGGTGCGGCCGGCGCCGGAGAAGAAGCGCTTCGACCCGAAGAAGTCCGTGCCGATGTGAGGCAGGACGGGTGGGGCCTCCGGAGGTGAGGCCCTCCCCTCGCGGGTCCGTGCATTCAGTGACAGTGAGCCAGGAAGCTCCGGGCCCGTGGGCCGGAGCGGTCCGGCGCGGCTGTGCGCGGACTCGGGGTGGGACAGGAGCTCGGACGGTGAAGCGCTCCAGCGCGTGAAGGGGCTCTGGGGCACGCCGAGGTTCGGGGCTGCCTGATGTGGAGAACTTGTGGATCGCGAGCGCGGCCCGGTGCCGCGTCAGCGCAGGGGCGCTACGGAGGCCACGGTCAGGTCCGACGAAGTCGCACGAGCATCCTCACGCGACTCGGTCGCTAGGGTCTCCGCGCGACTCAGGGACAACGGGCCATCGGCGCGGATGATGACCCAGCGCGACTGAGGCGAGACCCTCAGCGCCACCGCGTTGGGGCTGAGCCAGCGCAGCTCGGGTCGATACGCGGTCACGGGATTCACCGTCACCGGGCCTCCCGTGGTCCACAGACTCGCGCTCACCTCGACCTTCTGTGGCTCGCGAGCATCCCCCGTGCCCATGGCCTGCACCGGAGACGAGGCCAATGCCGTGGCGTGAAGCGCCTGCGCGGGTGACGCAGTCGAGGGCGATTTCGCCCGAGCCCATGCAGGATCGGGAGTACCAGCCGTGTGAGGCGTCGTACCCGTCTGCGTCCCCCGAGGCTCGAGGGTGTGCGGGGCATTCGACGTGCTTGCGTGGCGCTCGGGCTGACGGGCCTGCCCACTGGACGCATCGACTTGCCGAGGCGCAGTCCCCGCAGTCATCGGCCGCGCCTGGCTCCGTTCCATGGAGGGCGTGCGAACAGCGGAGCCCGTGTTCTGAACCGAGCCGCGCGAAGGCGTCACGGGAGCAGGAGCAGTGCGCGGGGCCTCCACCTGCCGAGGCGCCACGGCACCCCGAGGTGGAAACGAAGTCATCGTCTGCACAGGCGCCGCGGTGCGCACGGGCACGGGCAACCGCTCCCCTACGATGGCGAGCTCATATCCACGAGGCGTCGAGACCGCGGGCGCACGTGCCTCCGGAACAGGAGGAGACGACTTCGGCGACGGTGACGCAGCCACCTGGAGGGGCGTCAGCGCCAGCAGCTCCGCGAGGAAGTCCGCGGAGGGCAGCTCATCCAGCAGAATCCCCATCACCGTGGTGGGCGCGGGCGTCGCCAAGGGCTCCACGTCGATGTCGACGGTCACCTCATCGACCAGCTCGAGGATGGACGACTCATCGTCCTCATGCACCGGTGGTGCACTGGGCGCCACCGGCACCTGCACGCTCACCGGAGCGATGGACGGCACCGAAGGCAGCGGCCCCCGGACCCGAGCCTCCTCCGCCGCGCGCAACACGAACGCGGGAGGAGGCGGCGGTGGCGTGCGCGTCCGCGACTCCAGCCGAGGCGACTCCTTCTCCACGGCGAGCCCAGCCACATCCCGGTAGAGCCGCTCATCCTCGAGCGCCGTCGAGGGAGGCACTGGCGCCTGCCCCAACCGCGCGAAGTCCGAGGTCAGCCCCGCATCCCGAGGGTCCAACTCCAGCGCGGCTCGCAGCGCGGCACGGGCCCGGGCCTCACATCCCTGCGCGAGCAGCAGTGACGCCGCTGTCCGATAGGAGGCGATGGCGGCGCGCAGGTCCCCCGCGCGACGACAGGTCTCCGCGTGTTGCACGCGCGCATTCGGGTCCTTGGGCACCAGGCGGAGGATCCGCTCCAGCTCCAGTGCACACTCGCCATACCGTTCCTGGAGGAACAACGACCGCGCGGACTCCTTCAACGCTCTCAACTGGGCCCGCGCGTGCTCGCTCATCGTCCTGTCCTCCGGAACGGATGCCCTGCGGGGGAAAGCAGGGCTCATGCCGAGGAGCGCGCGCGGCCTCGTTGAATCCACTGCTCATCGGAGACACTGGCCCATGGCGCGAAAGCCCGTCTTCGGGCGAGCATCCCCCTCGGACTCCAGGCGGGCCCGTCAGTCATGGAGTCGCGCGAGGCGCACGCGTGAGCCTGTAGAAAAGGCGCCCCGCGCTGTAACAAGGAAAGCCACCGCACCGGTGGGTGTGTTCATTCCGAGGCGTGAATGTCGAAGCAGTCGAGCCGCTCCCACCTCTTCCTCCAGCACCTGTCACCCCAGGCGCGGTGCTACGCGGAGGTGCCTGGGCTCGAGGCACTGTTGGACGCATGGCTGTCCATCGCGAGACAGGCGTGGCCGGACGTCATGCTTCCGGAAGAAGACTTCCTGCGCCATGTCGCGACCCGACTGAACCCCAGCAACGAGCCCGCCGTGACGCTCGCCGCGCTGCCGGTGGCGGACCTCTATCTGGCCTGCGCGTGTGCGAAGGGACTGCCCACCGCGCACGCCGCGCTGGAGCGACAGCTCCTCCCCCGAATGGCCAGCGCTCTGACACGGGTGCGAGGCGGCGGTCTGGACACCGCGGAGGTCCTCCAGCAACTGCGTCAACGACTCCTCGTCCCCCAGGGAGACACCGAGCCGAGAATCGCCGAGTACCAGGGCACGGGCCCTCTGGCCGCGTGGCTGCGCGCGGCGGTGGTGCGCATGGCCCTCAACCTCCAGCGCGCGGAAGGCCGACGCGCCAGGGCCGAGGAGGACGCGGAGGCGGAGGGCTCCGCGTGGGTCGAGCGAGGCGCTGACGTCGAGCTCGACTACCTGCGCCGCCGGCACCAGCAAGACTTCCGCGAGGCCCTGGCGGGAGCCCTGGCGAGCCTGTCCCCTCGCGAGCGCACGGTGCTGCGGCTGCACGTGGTGGAGGGCGTGAGCCTGGAGCGCATCGGCGCCATGTATCAGACGCACAAGTCCACGGTGTCGCGCTGGATTTCACAGACGCGGAGGACGGTGCTGGAGGGCGCGCGCGAGCGTCTGGCCGAGCGCCTCCAGCTGTCCGCGGACGAGCTGCGAAGCTTGATGCGGGTGGTGCACAGTCAGCTCGACGTGAGCCTCCTGGGGCTGTTGAACGAGCCCGGTTAGCACCCGGGTCAACGACAGGTCAGCTTGCCGTCATTGCGCACGGGCTTCGTGAGCTTCTTGCCCGTCTTGGTGTCCGCGCACCAGGCCATGTTGGTCGAGGCGTTGTACTGCACCTTCTGGAACGTGCCGTCCGCGGAACACTGCGGCCTGTACACGCCGACGAGCGTCTTCTCGAGGGAGCTGGCCAACTGCTCCACGCACACGGGGCACGTCGGCGTGCCTTTTCCGGGAGCGACCTCCGTGCCCTCGACCTTGGCGCCGGTCGAGGGATTCACGCACCAGCTGTAGCCGGTGGAGCCGTGGAACTGCACGAGCTTGTACTGGCCGTTTTCGGTGCACTGGGGCACGAAGCGCCCCGGCATCGGCGGCTGGTCGGCGGTCTCCTCCACGGCCTTCGCGCACGGGCCACTGGCCTGGGCGGAGGTGGTGAGCAACAGGGTCGCGGTGGTGATTCCAAGGATGAGCGTGCGCGGTGCGAACAAGGATTGCTCCGGGTGAGCGGTGCCTTCGGGACAGGGCTCGATATTACGGCCTCCACGGGGGGCCGGACCCTCCTCGCGAACTTTTTCGCGGTCCGCGTGCAACGCGCCCCGGTGGCCGGTGTCACCCCGATGAAGGCAGGCGAGGAAGCCTCGCTCTCATCCTGAAAGGACCGAATCATGCGGAACGCACTGAAGAAGCTGGCCCTGGTGGCGCTGACGGTGGTGGGCACGACGGCGCTGGCGGAGGAGCGCATCGAGCTGAAGGTGGGTGAGAAGCACGTCCTCACCGTGAAGGACCTGACCCGCGTGGCGCTGGGGAACCAGGAGACGGCGGACGTGAAGACGCTGGGGGGTGGGAAGCTCGAAATCACGGGGCTGGAGGCGGGCACCACGCGGCTGCTGACCTGGACGCGCGGTGGGCAGCAGGGGGACTACGCCGTGGTGGTGACGGACCCCGAAAAGGCGGCCGCGGCGAAGTAGCCCGAGGGGCCCGCTGCCTTCCCACCGAAGAGGGCAGCGGGGATGATGTGACGCGCGCCCATGACGCCCCCTGTCCCTCCGATGCCCGAGGTGTGCCCGGACGAGAACGTGCTCGCCGGGTTCGTCAGCGGTGTGTTGTCGGGGGCGCGGGTGCCGGAGGTGGCGGCGCACCTGGACTCGTGTGAGGACTGTCGGGCCCTGGTCGCGGTGGTCGCGGCCGAGGCCTCCTCACCGGACGCGGGCTCGCTCACGCGGCCGGACTCGGAGGAACAGTCGACCCAGGGCTCGCGCCCGTCCTCCGGAGCGCGGTTGTTGGAGGGCACGAGGCTGGGGAGCTACGTCCTGCGCGAGCTGTTGGGCGAGGGCGGCATGGGCGTGGTGTACGCGGCGGAGGACCCGAGGCTGGGACGCAAGGTGGCGGTGAAGCTCCTGCGTCCCATGGGCGAGGGCGTCGAGGCGGAGAGCCGCGCCCGACTGTTGCGCGAGGCGCAGGCGATGGCGCGGCTGTCCCATCCCAATGTGTTGCCCATCTTCGAACTCGGCTCGGCGGAGGGGCGGGACTTCCTGGCGATGGAGTGGGTGGAGGGTCCGACGCTCGCGGGCTGGCTGCGTGAGAAGGAGCGTCCCTGGCGCGAGGTGCTGGAGATGTTCCACGCGGCGGGACAGGGGCTGGTCGCCGCGCATCAGCGAGGACTGGTGCACCGGGACTTCAAGCCCGCCAACGTGTTGGTGGGCCGGGACGGCCGTCCGCGGGTCACGGACTTCGGGCTCGCGAGGAAGTGGCGGGAGACGGTGGTGACGGGTCCCACGGCGGACGACTCGCTCATCGCCGCGCCGCTCGGCGTGGACGCGGAGGAGACGGCGCTCACCCGCGAGGGCATCGCACCAGGAACCCCCGCGTACATGTCACCCGAGCAGCGTCGCGGACAACCCGTGGACGCGAGGAGCGACCAGTTCAGCTTCTGCGTCGCGCTGCATGAAGCGCTGTACGGCGCGCGGCCCGGACAACCGACGAAGCACGGCGCGCCGGTGAAGAAGCCGCCCCGGCTGACGGGCCACGTGCGCGCGGCCTTGGCGAAGGGGCTCGCGAGTGAGCCCGAGGCCCGTCATCCCTCGATGGAGGCGCTGCTCCAGGCGCTCTCGATGCAGACACCACGCCAGAGGGCGTGGCTGGGTTGGGCCGCGGTGCTGTGCGTGGGGCTCCTGGTCGGGGCCGGGGCCTTCTGGTGGCAGCCCGGCACGGAGCCGCCACCATCGGTGCAGGACGCGACCTTCATGGAGCAGGTCGAGGATGCGCGGCGGACGGGCGGCAACACGTTCTTCCCCATGGTGCTGGGCACGCCGCTCGAGCTGCGAATCGAGGGCCTCTCGCGCATCGCCATCGGCAGCACGGACCTGGTTGACATCAAGTCGGAGCCCGGCGCGTTGCTGCTCACGCCGCTGCAGGTCGGCGCGGGCCACCTGTTGGTGTGGACCCGCGACGGCGAGCGACACCTCTACACCGTGTCCATCACCCGCGACTGAGCGCCCGTCACTCAGCGAGCACCGCGAGGGGCCTGCCTCGCCTGACGCGGTGTCTCCTGTCCGAGCAGCCGGTACGCGGCCTGACGATGTTGCTGGAGCTGGGGTAGCAGGGTGCTGAAAGGTCCTAGACAAGTCTGGTTTTAAGGGATTGGCAAGCACCTGGGTGGGTGGCTTCGACCCCTGCATGGGCACACTCTGAATCGGGATCCTGACCATTCCCTATCCATGAAGATGTTGGCAGGATTTCGGATATCGTTAGTGGAGTAGGCAGGTCGATAGGCGCATCAGCGCGTGGCGTTGTGCGGAAAGGAGACTGTCGTGGGGGGAGGACCTAAAGAGCAAGCGAAGTGGGAAGTGCAGTTGGGGAGTCTGTTGGACGGCATCCGCGCATGCGAGGGGAAAACTGTTGTTGAGTTGGCGCAGGTTCTGTTGCGCGCGTGTCGTCGAGGGCTTGCCGAACTTGTGGCGATCCTAGATGGCATGGACGCACCCCGGGTTATTAGTCAGATGAGCGAAGCGACCCGTGAGGTCGCGATGGAGTATGACGAAAAGCGTCGGCTTGAAGTGGTATTCGCAGACGACGTTGCTTGGCTATCGAAGATCCTGGCTCGAGTCAGCGAGCAGATGGCCTGTACGGTTGTGGCCGCGCGTGCTGTAGCCGAAGGGTTGGATGAAGCGATGGGGCATCGGTTCGCCCAGTGCTTTCGTGGACGCGTTCTCGATATTGGCGAGGAAGAAGTCTTCCCTGTTGACCCTGATGAGATGACTACGCTCTTTGGGAGGTCAGGACTCGTTCCCAGCAATGAGAGCCGGTCTGGGAAGAAACTCGATGCCTTGAACCACCTTGAACTTTCGCCCAAAGACATGAGGGGAATTCAAGTTCGGATGGATTGGCAACTCGAAGATAGCTTCGTGTTCCTGAAGAAGAAGGTCCGCCTCGGCATTGGGTTGCCAAATGCGAATCCGCTGGAGGAACTGCAATGGGATAGGGAAACAGTCGAGGGAAAGAAGCTTTTCTTTAATGTGCGTCCCAAGGACAGGGCCCTTCAGGAGAAAAGGGTTCTGGATTTGCTGGAAGAGGGAGAGCGCGAAGGATTGGCCTTGATGGTCTTTCCGGAGTTGTCGCTTGATGCGATGGGCGTTGACGCGGTTCGGGGTTGGTTTCGCTCCAAAGCTCATCATCTGAGATTAGTCGTCGCGGGTAGTCAGCATGTCTCCTTGTCGGACAACGAGGGCCTGAAGCGGCGCAATCGATGTGTGATTTTCCTGCGCGGAGGACGCGAGACCGTTCACTTTAAGTTCAACCCCTTCTCATTCGTGGATGACAAGGACGACGATGGGCGCCTAGTTGAGGTTAGGCGTGAAGAGCGCATCAATGTCTCTCCCAGAATGCTCACTCTTCAGATGAGTGGTGCTCAGGCACGCACGTTCTTGATTTGCAAAGATTTCCTGCACGACGATACCTTGCGGTTGCTGCAGGACTTTCGGGTGGGATTCGTCTGCGTTGCGGCGCTGTCCCCGAATGGACTTGTATTCGAGAAGCTGTCAAGCGCCCTTACCGACCTGCGACAGAGTTGTGTGCTGGTGGCCAACACGGTTGGGCCGTCTGGAGCCAATGAGATTCTTGGGCTTCTCTCTAGACCATTGCGCAAAGTCCCTACCTACGTGGTGCGTCGTAAAGATGCCTGCCCGCCCGTACTACTGAGTGTCGACTTGACCCCGTCCGATATTTGCTAGATAGTTTCCGGCTTGTTTTCTATATAGTTGGTAGCCAGTGTTCCCGCGCCCAGGGGGACTCATGTTCGTCGAGAAGATGCTGAGGGGGGTTCGCACACGACCCACTCAGATGGAGGATTGGCGTCGTTTGGCTCGAGACCTTGGCGATGCGTTCTGTCGTCAAGAATCTTCCAGTCTGAGTGAAATTCGGGTCGCTCTCGCTGACCTCGATACCTCGACCGCTTCCGACGAAGTGAAGGGGTACTTTGGTGCCCTTGCAGACCTCACAGCGGCCTACGAGGCCAGCTTGGCGCCCCTGCACGAAGAGGCGCAGGTCGAGCAATTGGCTCGCAAGGACGGTTGGAAGCCTTTACTCCGTGTCCTCCAGGAGGGCCCCATCCTTTCCGGAGAACTCGCGACACGCACGGGTAAGCACCCGACCTCTATTTCGAAACGGCTTCACGAGATGCGAGATGCGGGATTGGTCCACCTCTATGCATATGAAGGG
This sequence comes from Myxococcus guangdongensis, assembly GCF_024198255.1. Taxonomy (NCBI): domain Bacteria; kingdom Pseudomonadati; phylum Myxococcota; class Myxococcia; order Myxococcales; family Myxococcaceae; genus Myxococcus; species Myxococcus guangdongensis. The sequence continues at coordinate 82,529 of NZ_JAJVKW010000012.1, read as the reverse complement.
TTGGATGGTCGAGAGCGACCATACCGGCTCACACTCAGAGGCCAGCGCGTCGCGAAGCGGCTCGGCAAGGACCTGCCAGAAGTGGCAGAGCGGATAGTGGCTGCCTCAGTGGCGTTCTTCGCGCGTCTGGCGATGGAGCGCCAAGTGTTCCAGCAGAGCTTTCATGCCTTCTGTCGGGGGATTCTGGCTGGCACGGGCATAGACTCATCTGTATTGAGTCATCGGCTGGCAGAGGAGGGGAGACAATGGGGATTGCTTAGTCAACGCAACGGATTGTATCTCACCGCCCTGGAAGCGACATCGACGCAAATGAAGGAGCAGTTGGAGAATGCACTGAGCACAAAAGAGGAGCCGAGTTTCTTCGCGCAGTTGCGAAAGAAGATCCCACCAGTGGATGAGCATCTGGTCCTTTTCAGAGCCTCAGATCTCTCTCGCAGTACGTGGATGATGTTCTTGAAGCAAGGCTCTCATCCCTATCCAAGGCATAGGTTGATAGATGATGGGGACCTTGATGTCGGCTTGGAACTGGATGATGAGGATTCTTACTCGCTTGTCTATGAGAGTCTCGCGCTTTGCAAGACTGATGCGGAGATGGAGTCAATGCGCCCACTCATCCGTGGAGCGCATCAACGTATCTGCTTGGATGGCGCGACTGGATTGCTACCCGAAGGATTCTCTTCGTTGCAGAGCTTGATGCACCACGAACAGGTCCCTGCTGAAATCAGAGCCTCTACCGGGGCGCCGTCGTGAAGGTTCGCGATAGAAAGCAACTGAGCAAGCTCGTACTCGTTAGGCCCGCTGAAGAGACGGATGCTGTGCTCAAGCTTCTTGAGCAATCAGGGGCTGTCTTGGATGGTCATTTCGAGCTCCAGGCAGGCGCTCACAGTCAGTACTTCCTGCGTTTCTCGCAAGTCGGTTGGGAGCCGGTTCTCGTTCAGGAGGCTGCGCGGAGACTCATTGCTTGCTCACAATTCTCAGTTGAGAATGCCACTATCCTATGTCCTGAATCCGCAGGATATCTTCTTGGATACGAAATTGCGCGTCAGGCTGGTAATTCGTCGCTGGCTGTGACCCGAGTTGACGAGCGACGCCGTCCGCTGGCAAGCCTTGGCGCGGGTGGTCTGTCGAGTGGAATGGATGTGGTTGTCGTCAATGACGTCGCGACGACAGGATCCTCCATGAAGTGCTTGGTCCAACTTGCACGTGACCAGGGAGCGAATGTTCGAGGCATCCTGGCTTTCGCTGCCACCCGCGAACCCGAGGTGGAGCATAAACTTCAGGAGCTGAAGTTGAAGGGAGGATGGTTGATGGCTTCGTTATGGGAAACCTATAAGCCTGGCACTGAGACCTGCCCTCTGTGCCAAGCCTCAAAGCCACTATTGCAGGCCTGGGAATTTAACTGAGTTGATTTAAGAAAAGGGCGTTCAGTGCGCCTGTGTCCTGAGAGCGGCGGCACTCAGCGAGCACCGCGAGGGGCCTGCCTCGCCTGACGCGGCGTCTCCTGTCCGAGCAGCCGGTACGCGGCCTGACGATGTTGCTGGAGCTGGGGCAGCAGGTTGTCGAGCAGCGCCTTCAGCGACGTGTTGCTCGCGAACTGCTGCTGCGCGGCCATCACCTTGGCGATGTACACGTCGTGGTCCCCCACCATGTCGGCCAGGTACGCGCGGTCGAACGGGGTGCCCTGGAGCGCCTCCAGCTTCTTCATCGTCGCGTGCTCGGACGCCTGCATCGCCTGGGCGAGCGTGGAGTCCGCCTTGGGCTCCTCGAGCGTGAGGTTCTTCGACTTCGCATACGCCAGCAGGTTCTCGTCCGCCTGGCCGTGCTCGCGCTCCATGCGCGCGCCGAAGTCCTTCACCGCCTGGGACGCGCCGTTCTTCTGGGCGAGCCGTCCCATCTGGACCTCCATCTGGTTCGCCTGGTGCAGCTCCGCGAGGAACGCCTTCTCCTCGGTGGGCACGGGCAACAGGCCCTGCTGCATCCACTTCGCGGCCTGGGCGTCACCCTGTCCCGAGCCACCCGTGCCGGGCTGTGCGTCCCCCAGCTTCTGAAGGTCCTCGCCGTGGTCGATGGCCTCCGACTCGCCCATGCGAATCATGCCCTGACTGTCACCGGTGCCATTCTGGGTCGCGACGTCGTCATCCTGCGCGCCCGCGGCGCCGCCCAGCACCAGCGAGCCGATCAGCATCCAACCGCTCCATCGCTTCATCGCCTGCCTCCGAGAAGTGCGAAACCGAACCTCTCGAAGGTGGCGACGACAAAGCAGGCGCGGCCAGGGCACGACGGACGGACGGACGAAGGCTGGTGTCAGGGCTCGGCGAGCAGGAACAGTGCGTGCGCGCTGGCGATGGGGCGGGTGCGGTCGTCCTGCCAGGCGTCGACGCGCACGTTGGCCACGCGGCGGCCCTGCCGGGTGATGATGGCGCGCGCGAAGGTGTCCTGCGGCTTGCCCGAGCGCAGGAAGTCCACCGTGAGCGAGATGACCTTGGGCACGCGCGGCGTCTCCGTCTTCAAGAGCAGCTCGAAGATGGAGGCGGACTCCAGCAGCGCGCCCAGGGTGCCGCCGTGCAGCGCGGGCAGGAAGCTGTTGCCGATGAGCATGGGCTGGTAGCGCATGCGGCACATCATCTCGCCGGCCAGGTTCTCCACGCCGATGCCCATGAAGCGCGTGTAGGGGATGGCGTCGGTGAGGCGGCTGTACTCGCGCGTCTTGCGCACGTCGAGGACCAGCTCGGCGATGGCGGAGGAGGGCTTGGTGTCGCTCATGGATGTCACTCCTCCGTCAGCATGAAGGTGCCCTGCGCGGAGGCCACCGGGTGGTTCTTGTCGCCCTGGTGCACCAGCGCGCGGACGAAGGCGACCTGGCGCGTGGTGCGGTAGCACTCGGCCACGGCGGTGAGCGAGACACCGGGGCGCGCGGGGCGCAGGTAGTCGATGCGCAGGTCCAGCGTCACCATGGGGACCATGCGACCCAGCCGGAGCATGACGGAGGTGCCGCACGTGGCGTCGATGAGCGTCGTCACCGGACCGCCGGCGATGACGCCCGTCTCCGGGTTGCCGACGAGGAAGTCCGCGTAGGGCAGCTCGACGGTGGCCTCGGTGGGAGCCACGTCCACGAGCCTCAGACCCAGCGCGTGGTTGTGGGGAACGATGTCCGAGTAGAACAGGGAGCAGCGCTCCATCCGCCCGGCCTTGTCTTCAGGGAGCTTGAAGTCGTCCGACATGGGATGCGGATAACAGAAACACCTCCGGATGGCGCGTGACGAATCGCGTCGAGCCCACCGCGGCCGCTCAGGAAGAGGCCCGCCTGTCCCCCTGTTCACGTCGCGCCGAGCGTGTCCCCGGGGAGCCGGATAGTGTGGCGCCCCGCACGGCCCTGTCTCGCACAGTCCCCCAACACGAGGACCTCTGGTGAAAAGACTGACCTCTGCTCTCTGCGCCCTGTTGCTCGTTCCGGGCGCGCTCCTCGCCGCGCAGCCCGCGCAGACGCCCCCCGCCGCCCGGCAGGACCCGACGCCCCCCATCCCGGTGAAGAAGGATGACGCCGCCCGTGAGGCCGGCCGCGCCGTGGAGGTGGACCCCAACGCCCCGTCCGACACCGAGTCCGCCAAGGCCGACAAGGACAAGGACGCGTGGAAGGTGGACGCTCCCGGGTTCCCGGCGAAGCAGGTGTCCATCGACGTCTCGGAAGGGACGTGGATGAACGTGGACGTGAGCCCCACCGGGGATGAGCTCGTCTTCGATTTGCTCGGCGACATCTACGTGCTGCCGCTGGCGGGCGGCGAGGCGAAGGCGCTGACCTCGGGGGTGTCCTGGGACATGCAGCCGCGCTTCAGCCCGGATGGGAAGTCCATCGCCTTCACCAGTGACAGGGGCGGGGGCGACAACATCTGGGTGATGAAGCGGGATGGCTCGGACGTGAAGGCGGTGACGCAGGAGAAGTTCCGCCTGCTCAACAGCCCCGCGTGGAGCCCGGATGGACAGTTCATCGTCGCGCGCAAGCACTTCACCGCGCGCCGCTCGCTGGGCGCGGGCGAGGTGTGGATGTATCACCGCTCCGGCGGCGACGGCGTGCAGCTCACCGAGCGCGCCAACGAGCAGAAGGACCTGGGCGAGCCGGCGTTCTCCCCGGATGGCCGCTACGTCTACTTCAGCCAGGACGTCACGCCGGGCCGGACGTTCGAATACAACAAGGACCCCAACGGCGAGATTTACGCCATCCAGCGGTTGGATGTGGAGACGAAGGAGATCGACCCCTTCGTCACCGGGCCGGGAGGCTCCATCCGTCCGACGCCGTCGCGGGACGGCAAGCAGCTGGCGTTCATCCGCCGGGTGCGGACGAAGACGGTGCTCTACGTCACGGACGTGGCCTCGGGGGCGGAGCGCCCGCTGTACGACGGGCTCGACCGGGACATGCAGGAGACGTGGGCCATCCACGGCGTGTATCCGACGCTGGCGTGGACGCGTGACGACAAGGCGATTGTCTTCTGGGCGGGCGGCAAGCTGCAGCGCATCGACGTGGCGACGAAGCAGGTGACGCCCATCCCGTTCCGGGTGAAGGGCACGCGCACGATTTTCGAGGCGGTGCGCTCGCCGCAGGCGGTGGCGCCGGAGCGCTTCAACACGAAGATGCTGCGCTGGGTGCAGGTGTCTCCGAAGGGGGACCGGGTGGTGTTCCAGTCGCTGGGCAAGCTCTACGTGAAGGAGCTGCCGGGGGGCACGCCGAAGCGGCTGACGAAGCAGGACGACCACCTGGAGTTCTACCCGTCGTTCTCGCGGGACGGGCGCTCCATCGTCTACACGACGTGGGACGACGAGAAGCTGGGCGCCATCCGCGTGGTGTCGGCCACGGGTGGCGAGGGCAAGGTGGTGTCGACACGGCCGGGCTACTACGTGGAGCCGGCGCTGAGCCCGGATGGGAAGTCCCTGGTGTATCGCGCGTCGGGGGATGGCTACCTGATGCCGGGACAGTGGAGCCGGGAGACGGGCCTGTTCGTGCAGCCGGTGGCGGGAGGCACGCCGCGCAGGTTGGCGCGGGATGGCGAGCAGCCGCACTTCGGTGTGCGCTCGGACCGCGTGTACTTCCTGCATGTGGAGTCGAAGGAGAAGGAGGACGTGCGCTCGTTGAAGAGCGTGGGTCTGGACGGGAGCCAGGAGCGCACGCACGTGACGAGCGCGGAGGCGACGGAGCTGAAGGTGTCTCCGGACGAGCGGTGGGTGGCGTTCCGGGAGAACTTCAACGCGTTCATCACGCCGTTCCCCAAGGGGGCGAAGGCGGCGGTGGTGGGGCCGGACGCGAAGGCGTTGCCGGTGGCGAAGGTGAGCCGCGACGCGGGCGAGTACCTGCACTGGGCGGGCAACAGCCAGGGGCTGCACTGGGCGCTGGGGCCGGAGCTCTTCACGCGGGAGTTGAAGCAGGCGTTCACCTTCGTGGAGGGGGCGCCGGAGAAGCTGCCGCCGGCGCCGGAGAAGGGCGTGGACCTGTCGTTCCCGGTGAAGGCGGACATGCCGGAGGGGACGCTGGCGTTGGTGGGTGGGCGCGTCATCACGATGAAGGGTGACGAGGTGCTCGAGCAGGGCGTGGTGGTGGTGAAGAACAACCGCATCGTCGCGGTGGGCCCGGTGGGCAAGGTGCAGGTGCCGGCCGGGGCGAAGGTCGTGGATGTGAAGGGCAAGACGGTGATGCCGGGCCTGGTGGACGTGCACTGGCACGGGGCCATGGGGGTGGATGGGCTGATGCCGGAGCAGAGCTGGGTGCAGGCGGCGTCGCTGTCGTACGGGGTGACGACGTTGCATGACCCGTCGAACGCGTCGGAGGAGGTGTTCGCGGCGAGCGAGCTGGGGAAGGCGGGGGCGTTGGTGTCGCCGCGCATCTTCTCGACGGGGACGATTCTGTATGGCGCGGCGGGGGTGGGGTATCGGGCGCCGATTGAGACGCTGGACGATGCGCGCTCGCACCTGCGGCGGATGAAGGCGATGGGGGCCTTCAGCGTGAAGAGCTACAACCAGCCGAGGCGGGACCAGCGGCAGAAGGTGCTCCAGGCGGCGCGGGAGCTGGACATGCTGGTGGTGCCCGAGGGTGGCTCGTTGTTGCAGCACAACCTGACGATGGTGGTGGATGGGCACACGGGCGTGGAGCACGCGATTCCGGTGGCGCGCATCTACGCGGACGTGAAGCAGCTGTGGGGGAAGAGTGGGACGGGCTACACGCCGACGTTGGGTGTGGCGTATGGCGGCAACTGGGGTGAGAACTACTGGTACCAGAAGACGAACGTCTGGGAGGACGAGCGGCTGTTGTCCTTCGTGCCGCGGCGGGTGGTGGATTCACGCAGCCGTCGGCGGATGATGGTGCCGGACGATGAGTTGAATCACGTCGACGCGGCGAGGACGGCGCGGGAGCTGAACGAGGCGGGAGTGAACGTGCAGCTCGGCGCGCATGGACAGCGCGAGGGGTTGGCGGCGCACTGGGAGCTGTCGATGTTCGGCCAGGGTGGGATGAAGCCGTTGCAGGCGCTGCGCGCGGGGACGCTGGGTGGGGCGCGTTATCTGGGCATGGATGGGGAGATTGGCTCGCTGGAGGAGGGGAAGCTGGCGGACCTCGTCGTGTTGGACCGGAACCCGCTGGAGGACCTGATGAACAGCCGCTCCGTGCGCTACACGATGGTGAACGGGCGGCTGTACGACGCGGCCACGTTGAATGAAGTGGGCACGCGGCAGCGCCAGCGCGCGAAGTTCTTCTTCGAGAAGGACGGCAACGAGGGCTGGAGCCCGAAGGCCAGCGCGCATACGCACACGCATTCGTGTGACTGAGTGAGGCGTGGCGGGCATCGGACCTTGGAGGTCTATGCCCGCCACGAACCCTGGATGCGCCATGACTGAGGGAGTGACAACCTCCCAGGTTCCACGAAACTCGGTGGGATATTTCCTTGTTAGACGGGTTTTAATGGATTGCTGTTGAGGGAGCGGGACAGGGTCGATAGATTGGGCTCCAGTCGTGGGAGGCGCGTCTGGAGGATGCACCGATGAAGGCAGTGGCATGTGGGGCCTGGTGCTTCCTGCCCTTGTCGTTGCTAGCGGGAGCTTGTGCCTCTTCGCCGACGGTGGACCCAGATGTCGTGCGACCCGCCCCGGATGCACCGTTTCTCGACAAGCTGCCGGGGCCCTTGCTCGGGCCCTTCAGCTCACCATCGAGTGCCCTGCTCGCAGCGTGTCGGAAGATCCTCGCCAAGCCCAACGCGAGCGCGGGAGCGCGGGAGCACCCGGACTTCGAGGTCCGCTGGCGTGCTTCCAGCGAGTACTGCGCGTGGGTCTATTACACGCCCGAGCAGCAATACGTGATGAGCAAGCTGACCGACCAGTCGAGGGTGGATCCCCTCCAGCGGAGCAAGAGCTGCTTGTTGCCGTCGATGGTGGATGACCCCCGCTACCCGGCGGACTCCATTCGTTACATCTATGCACTCCACAACCATCCCTATGGCAGCAGCCTGACGGAGAGCGACATCCAGTTCATCGTGTCGGAAGGGATGGTTCATGGATTCGAGAGTGAGACGAAGGACGGACGCCTGCGGCTGTCCGTCGTCGCGTTCTTCTCTCGAAGCGCATCGGAGCCGTCATGTGACGGCTTCCATCAATACATCCCCTTGACCGGGCAGATGCTGAAGTGGACGCGTGCCGATGCAAGCTGGCGATGTGAGCAGACGGGCTCGGTGCGTTGGTCCGACACCGATGACAGGAAGTTCACCGTCCAGAAGGTGAGTCGCCCCTGCGACAGGAGCAACACGCCATGAGACCTCTGCTGCTGGCGCTGCTGGCGCTGGTGTCGAGCTGCGTGCATCACCCGGGAGCACGCGTGGCCCTGCCCCAAGAAGACCTGTCTGTCTCCTTTCCCGAGGCGTTGGATGCACCGGAGCATCCCTGGATGGTGGACGGCGAGATGCTGCGAGCCTTGTCGATTGCCGCCAACGACTTCCTCCCGGCGGAGGCGCGTGAGCGCTCGTGTTGGAATCGGCAGGAGTCCTATCGCTATTGTGTGCTCAAGCAGGGGGCGCTGTTCTTCGTGGGCATCTCCGCGAACCCCGGGGCCTGCGGGTCGGAGCCGCGGATGCTGGATGGTGGCGTGCGGTATGCCATCGACAGCGAGGGGCGGATTCTGCGACGCCACTTCGAGGGTGAGCCCGAAGCGCCATCGAATCTCCCGCCTCCTCCTGATGCAGGGCTTCCCGCGTCGATGCCCGGCGCGGACATCCCTGTGGGAGATACGACCTGGGGTGCGCCCATGGAGTCGGTGCCATCCTCGTGGCTCGACGGAGGCACGGCGCCTTCCTCCTCCCCGGATGGTGGAACTCCACGATGAGGCGTGGCGCGCGCCCGTCGACCCGCACCGCGAATTCACACTCGAGGGCGGGGGAACTGGTGCCCCGTGGACGCGACCTGAGACCCAGGCCGACTGTCGAGTCATCCATTGAGCTGGGACCCTGTCCATTGCAACACCAACAGGAGGCGTCCCCTCATGATGAATCCGATGAAGCGATTGGCTGGAGCGTTCGTGTTGATGATGGCCGTGAGTTGTGGTCCCGCCCCGGAGCCCCAGGCTCCCGAGCAGGTGCCTCCCACGGGAGAAGCGAATGTCGAGGCCGCTGGCCTTCCAGAGTTCCTCGCCTGTGTGAACCCGGGGTCGGAGGAATTCCGGGTGTGTTTGGTGGCTTGTGTCGAGGGGTCCGTACTCGACCTGGTCCCGTGCCTGGGGAGGTGCGGGCTGAGCACGACCGAAATCACCAGGTGCCTGCCAGCCTTGGCGCTCTAGCAACACGACGGGCTCCGGAAGAGGGGCTTCCGGAGCCTGTCCCTCACCTCACGGAATGAGCGTCAACGCCAGCGTCTGCGTGCTGGTGTACTGGGCGAGCCCCTCCGGAGAGGCGCAGGCGTTCTCCAGGTCCGCGACCACGAAGACCAGCGTCCGTACCGCGGTGGCTCCCTCGTACTTGCCCGACACCACGGTGCCGATCTGCTGCGTGGTCCGCGTCGTCGTGCCACCCTGGACCACGACCTGGGTGAGCGAGAGCTGTGACGTCTCACCGGTGTTCCACGTCACCGTCACCGCACCTCCGCTGATGCCCAGGAGCGAGTCGCAGGTGTAGTTCCTTCGCAGCGCCGGAGAGAAGCCCGTGGTGCCCGAGTGCACCGGGGCCGCCAGCACGGCGGTGCAGTTGGTCAAAGTCCCACTCCCGGAGACCGTCGTGTCCTGGGGCGTGTTGGTGATGGGCGGCGAGAAGGAGATGGTCGTCGTCCCGAGCGGACAGATGACCGAGCCGAGCAGCGGCGCCTCACTCGACTCCAGTGACGATTCCTCCTCGAGGACCGGGCTGTTCTCCGTGCCACAAGCAGTGAGGACGCCGGAGACCAGGATGAATGCCATGAACCACAGCCAACGGATGTGCGTGTGCATGTCCACCTCGGAGTTGAAGGTGGAACCACGGTAGCGAGGGCCCGCGCCGTGCCGCTGCCTCATGCGCCGACCGTGGTGGATGTCGAGCAATGGACGTGTACCCAGGTCCAACAGGCGATGCGAGCCCGCAGCGCTGCGGGCTCCCGGTTCGCCGAGCCGCACCGCGGCCCGTGTCGTCAGGGGATGAGCGTCAACGCCAGCGTCTGCGTGCTGGTGTACTGGGCGAGCCCCTCCGGAGAGGCGCAGGCGTTCTCCACATCCGCGACGACATAGACGAGCGTCCGCACCGCCGTGGCTCCTTCGTACTTGCCCGACACCACGGTGCCGATCTGCTGCGTGGTCCGCGTCGTGGTGCCGCCTGAGACCACGACCTGGGTGAGTGCGAGCTGTGACGTCTCGCCCGTGTTCCACGTCACGGTCAGCCCGCCACCGATGAGGTTCAGCAATGAGTCGCAGGCGAGATTCCTGCGCAGCACGGGCCCGAGGCGCGTGGTGGCCGAGTGCACCGGGTCCGCCAGCACGGCGGTGCAATTGGTGAGCGGCCCACTCCCGGAGACCGTCGTGTCCTGGGGCGTGTTGGTGAGGGGCGGCGAGAAGGAGAGGGTCGACGTCCCGAGCAGACAGGTGACGGTGCCGAGCAGCGGCGCCTCGCTCGACGCCAGTGAGGAGTCCTCCTGGAGGACCGGGCTGTCCGCCGCGCCACAAGCAGTGAGGGCGCCGGAGACCAGGACGAACATCGAGAACCACAGCGAACGGATGTGCATGTGCATGTCCACCTCGGGGTTGAAGGTGGAACCACGGTAGTGAGGACCACTCCGTGCCGCCGGTCCGCGAGCCGACCATGGTGGATGTCGACCAATGGACGTGTACCCAGGTCCAACGGACGATGCGCGCCCGCTCCGGTGCGGGCCCGTCGTGCGGGCTGCACACCTGCTTCGCCCCCTTTGAAGAGGGCCGAGGCCGTCCCACTCTGAACGCCACGCGCCCTGAATGGACTCAGGGCTTGCTCGGTGGGATGGCATCGCATTGGCGCTCGAAGGCCTGAAGTCGAGCTTCCATCGTCTCTCGAATCGTAGGTGCGATGGACTCGTGGAGCATGTCGAGGGCTCGATTCTGGAGCTTGCGTGCCGCGACGCAGTCGCCAAGCTGGAAGGAAAGGTTTGCCTCGGTAGAGAGTGCGTCGGGGCTGCCTGGAGCGAGCTGCACTGCCCGGCGTGCCGCTGCGAGGCCTTTCTCAAGCTGGTTCGTCCTGTCGTAATGCCTGGCCAGCCGGACGAGGACAGGTACGTCTTGGGGGCGTAGCGTGGCGGCTCGTTCATGGGCCTGCTCCCGTTGGGCTGTATCACGTACCGGGTCCAGGTACTGCGCCAGCAGGTCCCAGGCTCGACCGTCTTCGGGATGTTTTCGCACCAGGGCGCGCATCCCCGCGAGGAACTGCCGGCGCTGGGGTTTCAGCCGCGCGGCGAGCACGGCGATGGTTACGCTGTTGGGGTCTTCCCCCACGCCCTTCAACACTTCGGCCTGTGCGGCCCGGAGGGTCTCCTGGGGTGCGCGCCCGTCCGGTGAATGCATGAAGATGCGTGCCCGTGCGGCGTGCACGGAGGTGGTGTCCAGCTCGCGTACGGTGACGTCCGAGGAGATGGGTGGCAAGGGTTGGGTGAGGACGGCGTAGATGCCCCTCGTGGCATAGGTCCGCAGATCGTCCCCCAGGTCGACCCCATCGTTGAAGACCGCGTCCCACGCCGCACGCGGCGCCTCGGCGAGGGCGAGGCGCGTCTGGAACGCGTCGAAGCGCTGGGAATGTCTGTTGATGAGGTAATGCACCCAGAGCCAGGCGGAGTGGTAGCGCCACTCTTGCTCCTCCTGACTCAGCGACTTCTTGCGGTCCCACCGCCACAGTTCGTCGAGGTCGAGCCAACCGTGCTCTCGCACGTAGCCCAGACTCTGCCAGTGCGCTCGACCCAGCACTGCTTCTCCCGTGCGGTCGTCCACGTCGGTGGTCTCCAGGTACTGGGCGAGCCCCTCCGATAGCCATCGGGGTTGGCGGAGAAGCACGCGGCGGCTCACGTCATGTGCCAGTTCGTGCGTCTGGATCCATCGGGTCGGTCCGGCATCCAGGACATGTCCCTCACCCGCCATGACGAGCAACGGCCCCTCGGGCGTCAGCGACGAGAATCCCTGGTACTGACCCCGACTGAACTCCTCCAGCTCGGCTTCATCGCGCAGGATGATGACATCCACGGAGCCCTCCGGATCGAAGTCTGGTCCCCAGGCCAGCAGCACCGCGCGGCGGAGCTTCTCCAACTCGAGCGCGGCCTTCTTGGCCGCTTGGGGCGACAGGTTCGTGTGGACGCGGAAGTGCTGGCTGCGGGCCTCCGTCCATGGGCTGCCGCCCTCGAGAGGACACAGCGCACGGGAGCTGGCGCATCCGGACACGAGCGCCAGTATCAACCCCATCCAACCCACCCGGATTGCCATGCCGGATTACTGACACAGTCGTCCCCGTGGGGCGAGTCATTCGCGAGCTGTCCCAGCACGAGGGGCTGTACCGGTCGCTCGCGAGTCAGGTAGAGCGGCGGGAGAACTAAGCGTGGAGTTCGTGCCTGGCTAGGAAGCTTCGATGCCGCTCATGCGGTATGTAGGTACGCACTCACGCGGGGGTAGGCAGGCTCAGCGATGAGGCCGGTTGGCGTTGCACTTGCGCTCGAAGGTGAGGAGTCGTTGCTCCATCGCCTCACGGAAGTCGGCGGTGGTGGACCCATCGAGCATGTCCCGGACCTGGAACTGGAGACGCTTCGCCTCGGAGCAGCCCTCGAAGCGGAAGGACAGGAAGGCCAGGGACGTCAGCGCGGCGGGGCTGCGAGGGTCCAGTCCCAGGGCGCGGCGGGCCGTGGGCAGGCCTTCCTCCAGGTGGTTCGTCGCGTTGTAGCTGTCGGCGACGCGCACGATGGTGGAGACGTCATCGCGGACCAGGCTGGCCGCGCGTCGTCGCGCATCCGCTTGCGCGCCCGGTTCGAGGGACGGGTCCAGCAACTCCGCCAGCAGCATCCAGGCGCGCGCGTTCTCGGGATGGTCTCGCACCAACGAGTGGGCTCGCTGGAGATGCTCCGGTGTGTCCTCCGACAAGCGCGAGGCGAGCGTCGCCGCGTCGACGTGGGTCGGCGCTTCGCCCAGGGCCCGCTGGACCTCGGCGAGCGCCTCCTTGCGAGCGTCCCTCCCTGGCGCATCCATCAGGACCCGCGCGCGCAGGACGTGGCCGTCGGCGGCGCTGAGCGCGCGCACGGTGACCTCCTCAGTGACTGCGGGAAGCGGCGAGGCGCGAGGGACATACCGCTCGCGCGCGGCATGCTGGCGCACACCCTTCCGCAGCGCGTCCAGGTCCCCGAAGGTCGCGTCCCACGTGGCGCGCGAGCCCTCTCCCTGGGCCAGCAAGGCGAGCCACTTGCCGAAGCGCGCCGGTTGCTCCTGCGCGAGGAAGTGCACCCAGAGCCACGCGGAGGCATCGCGCCACTGCTGCTCCTCGGGGCTCGGCTTCAGCACGTGCTCCTGCGCCCAGAGCGCGTCGATGTCGAGCCACCCCTTCTCGCGAACGAGCTCCAGGCTGGCAGTGTCCTCCCGTCCCAGCACGGCCTCACGGGTGTCGCGCTCGACGTGCGCGGTCTCCAGGTAGCGGGCGAGCCCCTCCGCGAGCCACCGGGGACGACTCTGCAACACGCGGCGGCTCAGCTCGTAGCCCAGCGCGCGGGCCCGCGTCCGCGCTCCTCGCTCCGAATCCTCCTGGGCGATGACGAGCAGCGCCCCCTCGGAGGACATCGCGGAGAACCCACCGGAGCTCCCAGGGACGAGCGCCTCCAGCTCGGCCGCGTCGCGCAGGAGCACGACGTCCATCGAACCAGGGATGTCCTCGCCCCCGCCCCACAGCCGCGACACGGCGCCGCGGAGCGTCTCCAGCTCGAGCGCTGCGCGCGTGGCCGCCTGGGGCTCCACGTTCGTCAGGACGCGGAAGTGTCGGCTGCGGACCTCGGTCCAGACAACGTCATCCTCGCGAGGAGGCAGCGTCCGCGTGCTCGCGCAGCCCGACATCATCGCCAGCATCCACCCCACCCAGAGAACCCGGAATGCCATCCCGGATTCTTGTCATGGCGGTGAGGTGGGACGGAACTCATTCCTTCGCGGAGCCACCCCCCAGGATGCGCGGCGCCGCGGCGCGGTGGAAGCCCTCGTAGGGCTTGGAGGCGCTGGTCTCCTCCAGCGGGAAAATCTTGGTGTTGCAGGACGCGCCGCCGTCAATCTTGATGACCTCGCCGGTGATGAACGCGGCCACGTCCGAGAGCAGGAACACAATCGCGCCGCTCACCTCGGCCTCGGTGGCGAGCCGGTGCAGCGGCACCTCCTGCTTGAGCATGGGGATGAGCGCCTTGACGCCCTCGTCCTGATAGCTGTCCATGCCGCTGGAGGCCACCCACCCGGGCGCCACCGCGTTGACGCGCACCCCGGCGAAGGCCCACTCCACCGCCGCCGTCTGCGTCAGGTTGAGCATGCCCATGCGCGCCGCGCCCGAGTGCCCCATGCCCGGCATGCCGCCCCACGCGTCCGCGAGCATGTTGACGATGGCGCCGCCCGTCTGGCTCATCGACTGGTTGAACACCTCACGCGCCACCAGGAAGCCACCGGTCAGGTTGGTGGCCACCACCGCCTCGAAGCCCTTCTTCGAGATGGCCGACAGCGGCGAGGGGAACTGTCCGCCCGCGTTGTTCACCAGCCCGTGGATGCGCCCACGCGCGGCGACGATGCGCGCCACGGTGGCCTTCACGCCCTCCTCGTCGCGGATGTCCACCGTCTCCAGCGAGCACTCGCCGCCGTCCTCGCGAAGCTCCGCCGCCACCTTCTCCAGCTTGTCCGGCTTGCGGCCCACCAGGACGACGTGCGCGCCGAGCGCCGCCAGCTCGTGCGCGGTACAGCGGCCGATGCCACTGCCGCCTCCGGTCACGATGATGTTCTGTCCCTTGAACAACCCTGGCGCGAATACGGAGCGGTAGCCCATGTGCTCTCCCGATGTGGCCCCGCCCGAGTGTCGTCGGGGCGTGTTGTCGCCTGCCGCCTGGAAACGTCGCGGCCCGTCAGTCCCCCGCCTTGCGCCCGGACCGGGGACGCAGCGCGTCCTCCAGCGTGAGCGCCCAGCGGTGGAGAATCTTCTTTCGCCGCGCGCTGTCGTCGCGCAGCAGGTTCGCGAGCCCCAGGCCGCGCACCAGATCCAGCGTCGCCTGCACCAGCTCGCGCACCCCCGGCTCGCGCTCGTCCACGCCGAGCAGCGACACCGTCAGCCGGTGCACCTCCCGCCCCACCTTCGTCTCCACCGGCACCAGCTGCGAGCGCAGCTCCTCGTCCGTGCTCGCCGCCACCCAGAGCTGCACGGCCGCGACGAACAGGGGGTGCGTGTAGAAGCCCGCCAGCATGTGGAGGATGCTCTCCGTGCGCCGCTGGTCCGCTGGCAGCCGGGCCGCCCGCCGACCGAGCTCCTCCATCTGCTGATGGCCGACGTACTCGACGGCGGCCGCCACCAAATCACCGCGCGTGGGGAAGTGGTGCTGACAGGCGCCGCGCGACACGCCGGCCCGCTCGGCGATGACCGTCATCGTCGCGCCCGCCCACCCCAGCTCCGACAGGGCGCCGATGGCCGCCTCCATCAGTCGCTGCCGGGTGACGCGGCTGCGCTCCTGCTCCTGTCGTCCTGTCGCGGCCGGTGCCTCGCTCACGAGGTCAGCTTGGAAGCCACCTTGGAAAAAAGCAAGCGCGCTTGCTTTTTTAGGCATGGCCTCCCACACTGCCTGCATTCAGGCTGGACGTGGAGAGCGCATGAGCGAGTCCCCCCTCCGTATCGGCAACGCCTCGGGTTTCTACGGTGACCGGTTCTCGGCCGTCCGGGAGATGCTCGAGGGCGGCCAGTTGGACGTCCTCACGGGCGACTACCTGGCGGAGCTGACGATGTTGATTCTCGGTCGGGACCGGATGAAGGACCCGGCCACCGGCTACGCCAAGACCTTCCTGCGGCAGATGGAGCAGTGTCTGGGATTGGCGCTGGAGAAGAAGGTGCGCATCGTCGCCAACGCGGGAGGCCTGAATCCGGCCGGGCTCGCGGAGGCGCTGCGTGCGCTCAACGACAAGCTGGGGCTCAAGGCTCGCATCGCGCACGTGGAGGGGGATGACCTCTCCGGCAGCGCGGACGCGCTGGGCCTGGGCTCGCCCATCACCGCGAACGCGTACCTGGGCGGTTGGGGCATCGCCGAGTGCCTGCGCGCGGGCGCGGACATCGTCGTCACCGGACGCGTGACGGACGCCTCGCTGGTGGTGGGGCCGGCCGCCGCGCACTTTGGTTGGAAGAAGGACGACTGGGACCGGCTCGCGGGCGCGATGGTCGCGGGTCACGTGCTGGAGTGCGGCACGCAGGCCACGGGCGGCAACTACTCCTTCTTCAAGGAGATCGACGTCCGCCGTCCGGGCTTCCCACTGGCGGAGGTGTTCGCGGACGGCTCGTCCGTCATCTCCAAGCACGCGGGCACGGGCGGCGCGGTGACGGTGGACACGGTGCTCGCGCAGCTGCTCTATGAAGTCACGGGCGCGCGCTACGCGGGGCCGGACGCCACGGCGCGGTTCGACTCGATTGCCCTGACGGCGGACGGCAAGGACCGGGTGCGCATCAGCGGCGTGCGCGGCGAGCCGCCTCCGCCCACGGTGAAGGTGTGCCTCAACCACCTGGGCGGCTACAAGAACGAGGCGACGTTCGTCCTCGTGGGCCTGGACATCGAGGACAAGGCGCGGCTCATCCGCGAGCAGATGGAGGCGGCGCTCACGCGCAAGCCGAGCGAGGCGCACTGGACGCTGGTGCGCACGGACCGCGAGGACGCGGCCACGGAGGAGCAGGCCGCCGCGTTCCTGCGGGTGGTGGTGAAGGACCCGGACCAGAAACTCATCGGCCGGGCGTTCAGCGGCGCCGCGGTGGAGCTGGCGCTGGGCACGTATCCGGGCTTCACCATGACGGCGCCGCCCTCGGATGGCGCGCCGTATGGTGTCTACACGCCCGCCTATGTCGACGCGAGCAAGGTGGAGCACGTGGCGGTGTTGCCTGATGGCACGCGCACCGTCGTCACGCCGCCCGCGCAATCGCAGGCGCTGGCGCCGGTGGAGCCGCTCCCGTTGCAGGAGCCGCTGGCCTCGGAGCCGACGCGCCGGGTGCCGCTGGGGCGGCTGGTGGCGACGCGCAGTGGTGACAAGGGCGGCATGGCGAACATCGGCGTGTGGGCGCGCTCGGACGAGGCGTGGCGCTGGCTGTCGCGCTTCCTCACGGCGGAGAAGCTGAAGGAGCTGCTCCCGGAGGCCGCGGCCTTCCCGGTGGAGCGGCACGTGTTCCCGAAGCTGCGGGGGTTGAACTTCACGGTCGATGGAATCCTGGGTGAGGGCGTGTCGTCGTCGACGCGCTTCGACCCGCAGGGCAAGGCGCTGGGCGAGTGGCTGCGCTCGCGCCACGTGGACATTCCCGAGTCGCTGCTGCGCGAAGGAGAGGGGTGAGGTCGATGCCGAAAATCACTTCCAGGGTCAACACGGGCTCGGAGACGTTCCAGGCGCAGCGCGCGGACATGCTCGCGAGGTTGGGCGAGCTGCGCGGCGTCGAGGCCAAGGTGCGCGCCACCGAGGAGAAGGCGCGCGAGAAGTTCCACAAGCGCGGCCAGATGCTCCCGCGCGAGCGGCTGATGATGCTGCTGGACCGGGGCTCGCCGTTCCTGGAGCTGTCCACGCTGTGTGGCTACGGCTACCACGACGACAGCGACGGCTCGCTGGCGGGAGGCAACAGCATCGCGGGCATCGGCTACGTGTCCGGGGTGCGGTGCTTCGTCTTCGTGAACAACTCCGCCATCAAGGGCGGCACCGCGTCGCCGTGGGGCGTGCAGAAGGCGCTGCGCGGGCAGGCCATCGCGCTGCAGAACAAGCTGCCCATGGTGTCGCTGGTGGAGAGCGGCGGCGCGAACCTGATGTACCAGCAGGAGATCTTCATCCCGGGCGGGGAGACCTTCTACAACCAGGCGCGGCTGTCCGCGGCGGGCATCCCGCAAGTCACCGTGGTCCACGGCTCCAGCACGGCGGGCGGCGCGTACCTGCCGGGCCTGTCCGACTACGTGGTGATGGTGAAGAAGAAGGCGAAGGTGTTCCTCGCGGGGCCGCCGCTGCTCAAGGCGGCCACGGGCGAGGTGGCCACGGACGAGGACCTGGGCGGCGCGGAGATGCATGCCACGGTCGCGGGCACCGCGGACTACCTGGCCGAGGACGACGCCGACGCCATCCGCATGGCGCGCGAAATCGTGTCGAAGCTCGGGTGGAACGAGCGACTGGCGGCCCAGGCGAAGGCGCCCTACGCGGAGCCGCTGTACTCGCCGGACGAGCTGGCCGGCGCGATTCCTCCGGACTACCGCAAGCCCTATGACTGCCGCGAAATCATCGCGCGCGTCGTGGACGGCTCGGAGTTCACGGGCTTCAAGGACGCGTACGACGCGCACACCGTCTGCGGCTGGGCGAGCCTGTTCGGCGCGCCCATCGGCATCATCGGCAACAACGGGCCCATCAGCCCGAAGGGCGCGACGAAGGCGGCGCAGTTCATCCAGCTGTGCTGCCAGTCGAACACGCCCATCGTGTACCTGCAGAACACCACGGGGTACCTGGTGGGGACGCAGCCGGAGCAGGGCGGCATCGTCAAGCACGGCTCGAAGATGATTCAGGCGGTGGCCAACGCCACGGTGCCGCAGGTGACGCTGCTGGTGGGCGGCTCGTTCGGCGCGGGCAACTACGGCATGTGCGGACGTCCGTTCCACCCGCGCTTCATCTTCGCGTGGCCCAACGCGCGCACGGCGGTGATGGGCGGCGAGCAGGCGGCGAAGGTGATGTCCATCGTCTTCGGCGAGAAGCTGGCGCGCGGGGGCGAGGTGGTGGACGAGGAGGCCATCCGCGCCTTCACGCAGCCCATCGTCGACCAGTTCGACAAGGAGTCGCATCCCTTCAACGCCTCGGCGCGGCTGTTCGACGACGGCATCATCGACCCGCGCGACACGCGGCGGGTGCTCGGGTTCGTGCTGTCCATCTGCCGCGAGGCGGAGGGGCGGCAGGTGAACCCCAACAGCTTCGGAGTCGCACGCCTGTGAGAGGAGCGGACGGGATGGAGCGTTTCAACAAGGTCCTCATCGCGAACCGGGGTGAAATCGCGGTGCGGGTGATTCGCACCTGCAAGCGACTCGGCTTCCGGACGGTGGCGGTGTTCTCGGAGGCGGACCGGGGCGCGCCGCACGTGCTCGCCGCGGACGAGGCGGTGCCCATCGGCCCGTCGCCCGCGAAGGAGTCGTACCTGGTCATCGAGAAGCTCATCGGCGCGGCGAAGGCGTCGGGGGCGCAGGCCATCCACCCGGGCTACGGCTTCCTCTCCGAGAACGCGGCCTTCGCGCGCGCGTGCAAGGACGCGGGGCTGGTGTTCATCGGTCCGGACGCGGAGGCCATCACGCTGATGGGCAACAAGCGTCAGGCCAAGCTGCGGATGATCGCCGCGGGCGTGCCCTGCATCCCGGGCTACGAGGCCTCGGACGCGGACGATGACGCGCTGGTGAAGGAGGGCGAGCGCATCGGCTTCCCGCTGATGGTGAAGGCGGCCGCGGGTGGTGGTGGACGCGGCATGCGGCTGGTGCACGAGGCGTCGCAGCTGAAGGCCGCGCTGAAGGGCGCCCGCTCGGAGGCCACGAACGCGTTCGGCAGCGGAGAGCTCATCCTGGAGCGCGCGGTCATCAACGCGCGGCACGTGGAGATCCAGGTCTTCGCGGACGAGCACGGCAACGCGGTGCACCTGGGCGAGCGCGACTGCTCGGTGCAGCGGCGTCACCAGAAGATCGTCGAGGAGAGCCCGTCACCCGCGGTGCACCCGCTGCTGCGCGAGAAGATGGGGCAGGTGGCTGTCACGGCGGCCAAGGCGATTGCCTACAAGGGCGCGGGCACCATCGAGTTCCTGCTGGCGCCGAATGGCGAGTTCTACTTCATGGAGATGAACACGCGTCTCCAGGTGGAGCACCCCGTCACGGAGCTGATTACCGGGCTGGACCTGGTGGAGTGGCAGCTGCGGGTCGCCTCCGGCGAGAAGCTGCCGCGCGCGCAGGAGGACATCACCTGGACGGGCCACGCCATCGAGGTGCGGCTGTGCGCCGAGGATCCGGCGAACCAGTACGCGCCGCAGGCGGGGAAGCTGCTCACGTGGCGGCTGCCCTCGCGCGAGGGTGTGCGCATCGACCATGGCGTGCGCGAGGGGCAGGACATCCCGCCCTTCTACGACTCCATGCAGGCGAAGGTGATTGCGTACGGCGCGGACCGTGAGATGGCGCGGCGGCGGCTCGTGGAGGCGCTGCACGAGCTCACCGTGTTCGGCGTCACCACGAACAAGGACCTGCTGCTGCACGTGCTGGAGGATGGCGCGTTCCGCTCGGGGGCGTACGACACGGGCTTCATCGGCAAGCACGCGGACGGCGCGACGCTGGAGCGGCTGTACCGCACGAGCACGCGCGAGCGGACGCTGGCGGCGGTGGCCCTGTTCCATGACGAGGCGCTGCGGCTGTCGCGGACGCGCGGGGTGGATGCCTCGCTGATGAACTGGAACACGGCGTATTCGCACGCAGTGACGATGACGCTCGAGGACCGGAGCGGCGAGGCGAAGGTCTCCGTGCGCCCGGTGACGGCGGAGCAGTACGAGGTCGTCGCGGGCGAGGAGAAGCTGGAGGTCTCCGTGCTGGGGCTCGCGGAGGGCGTGTTCGACTACGCCGTCGCGGGGGCTCGGGGGCGAGGGCGGTATCTGCGCGCTGGGGACTCGCTGTGGTTGGACCTGGGCGCGGGGGCGCGGTGCCTCACGGACGTCACGTTCCGTCCGCCGAAGTCGGCGGAGGGGGCGGGGACAGGGCGGCTGCTCGCGCCGATGGATGGACGCATCCTGCGCGTGGAGACGAAGCCCGGGGCCACGGTGAAGCCAGGGGATGTGCTCGTCGTGCTGGAGGCGATGAAGATGGAGTTCCAGCTCGTCGCGGACATCCCGGGCACGGTGGAGGCGGTGAACGCCTCGGTGGGCGGTCAGGTGAGCGCCAAGCAGCTGCTGGTGGTGTTGACCCCGGAGGCGAAGCCGAAGGAAGCGTGAGGTCGCGAGCAGCGGGGTGCTCGCATCGTCGAGACATGGACGCTCGTCGGGCGTCCGTGTTGCGAGGCGTGGGGTGGGCGGCTACTCCGGCTGGCCATGCGCGCAATGGTGCTTCCCCGCTTCGGCGGTCCTGAGCTGTTCGAGGTTCGTGATGTCCCCGCTCCGACGCCGGGTCCCGGGCAGCTCGTCGTCCGTGTCCTGGTGTCGGGCACCAACCCCGTGGACGCGAAGCTGCGGCACGACGGCTCCTGGGCGGGGCTGAAGCCGCCTGTCGTCCTGGGCTATGACGCGTCGGGCGTCGTCGAGCAGGTGGGGCCGGGCGTCACCGACTTCAAGCCGGGGGACGAGGTCTTCTATACGCCGGAGATCTTCGGCAACCCACATGGCTCCTACGCGGAGCTGAACCTGGTGAGCGCGAGCATCGTGGCGCGCAAGCCGGCGAGCATCTCGCACGAGGAGGCCGCGGCGATTCCGCTGGCGGGAGGCACCGCGTGGGACGCGCTGGTGCGCAGGCTCCAGGTGCAGGTGGGTGAGACGGTGCTCATCCACGGCGGCGCGGGCGGCGTGGGCACGTTCGCGGTGCAGATTGCGAAGGCGGCGGGCGCGCGGGTGCTGGCGACGTCGGGCCCGGCGAACCTGGAGCTGCTGCGGGAGCTCGGCGCGGACCTGGCCATCGACTACCGCAAGGAGGACGTGGCGCAGGTGGCGCTGCGGGAGACGGGCGGGAAGGGCGTGGACGCGGTGTTCGACACGGTGGGCAGCAACATCGTCCCGAGCATCCCGGCGACGCGGGCCTTCGGGAGGCTCGCGACCATCCTGGATGTGAAGGGGGATGTGTCGGGGATGTACCCGCGCAACCAGACGTTGCACGGGGTGTTCCTCACGCGCGAGCGGCGTCGGCTGGAGGAGATGACGGCGCTCATCGAGCGCAAGCAGCTGCGTCCCGTGGTGGACCAGGTGCTGCCGTTGGAGAAGGTGGGAGACGCGCACCGCCGGCTCGACTCCGGGCATGGGCGGGGCAAGGTGGTGCTGAAGGTGGCGAGCACGTAGTCGCCCGTCACGAGGGGCCTGAGTGGAGGCTCAGGCCTCGCGTCGGTGGCTCAGCGCGAGGATGGCGAGGCCGAGGACACAGAGTGCCGCGCCCGCGGCGCAGACGCCCGTCCAGCCGGCGTGGGTCCACGCGGTGGTGCCGAGCCACGAGCCGGCCGCGCCGCCGGCGAAGTAGGTCACCATGTAGAGCGTGTTGAGGCGGCTACGAGCCTCGGGACGCAGGGCGTAGACGCGGGTCTGGTTGGAGATGTGGTTGCCCTGGACTCCCAGGTCGAGCAGCACCACGCCCAGGGCGATGCCCCACAGCCAGCGACCCAGCGGCCACATCACGACGAAGGACAGCAGCAGCACGCCGATGGCGAACATGTTGATGCGCCGGCCTCCGTGCGAGTCGGCGTAGCGGCCGACGACGGGGGCAATCAGCGCGCCCACCACGCCGACGACGCCGAAGAGTCCGGCGACCTGGGAGCCGTAGTGCTCGGGGAGACTCTCCAGATACAGGGCGAGCGTGGACCAGAAGACGCTGAAGGCGCCGAAGGTGAGGGCGCCGAGCACGGCGTGGATGCGCAGCACGGGCTCGGTGCGCGCCAGGTGCACGAGCGAGCGCATCAGCTCCGGGTACGGCATGGCGGCCACGGGCGGCTGCGAGGGCAGGGTGAAGCGCAGCACGATGGCGAGCAGGAGCATGAAGCCCGCGGCGAGCCAGAACATGGCGCGCCAGCCCAGGTGGGTGCCCACGAAGCCGGCGGCGGTGCGCGACAGGAGGATGCCGATGAGCAGGCCGCTCATCACGGTGCCCACCACGCGGCCGCGCTGCGCGGCGGGGGCGAGGTGCGCGGCGAAGGGGACGAGGAGCTGGGGGACGACGGTGGTGGCACCCACGAGGAAGCTGGCGATGACGAGCCAGGGCAGGGTGGGGGCGAGCGCGGCGCCGACGAGGGCGAGGCTCACGAGCGCGGACATGGTGACGATGACGCGCCGTCGCTCCAGGCTGTCACCGAGCGGGACGATGAGCAGCATGCCCGCCGCGTAGCCGACCTGGGTGAGCGTGGGCACGAGGCCGAGCATCCCGCCCGAGGCACCGAGGTCCCGGCCGATGTCTCCGAGCAGGGGCTGGTTGTAATAGAGGTTGGCGGCGGTCGCGCCGGAGGCGGCGGCCATGAGCCACACGAGCCCGGGGCTGAGCGTGGCGTGAGACGATTCAGGAGGTGCTGACGTGGACATGGCAGACGCGGCGCACTCTCCACCCGGGGACAGGTCGGGTCCAGCGCCACGTGCGTGACGTCACGCTCGCCTGCTCGGGATGTGCGGCACACGTCCGTGCTCGGGTTGCTCTCCATGGGACCACGAGGACCCACGCCACGCGGCAGTGGCGCTCCGAGGCGTCTTTCTTCGTTGTTGCCAGGAGTGCGTGCGCGGTTTCGTGTGTGCCCACAGAAGCAGGTGTCAGCGACGTGAGTCGCTGACCCGCGCGGAGGTTCTCTGCACACCCGCGACGCGCGACCCTGGTGGACGCTTGGGGCCTCGGGTGAGGACTGGAGCGTCGGCAGTGCCGCGTCAGGCGTCATCGACCCCACACGGTCCGAGTGCGGGCCGGTGTAGGCTCGGGGCATGGCCGGAGTCCCCTCCTCGTCCGGAAGTCTGCCTGTCATCGACATGTCCCCGCTGTTCGACACATCTGGTTCCGAGGCTCGGAGGCAGGTGGCGCGCGACATCGAGCAGGCGTGTCGTGACACGGGCTTCTTCTACGTCTCGGGGCATGGGGTGCCCGATGTGCTTGTCGCGCGCATGGAGGCGCTGAGTCACCGCTTCTTCGCGCTGCCGCGTGAGGCGAAGGAGGCCATGGACATGGCGCGCGGTGGTCCCGCGTGGCGAGGGTGGTTTCCGTTGGGAGGCGAGCTCACGTCGGGCAAGCCCGACCGCAAGGAGGGGCTCTACCTGGGCACGGAGCTGGGGCCCGAGCATCCGCGCGTGAAGGCGGGCTGGCCGTTGCACGGTGCGAACCTGTGGCCGGAGGACCTGCCGGAGCTGCGCGGCGTGGTGCTCGAGTACATGGACCGGGTCACGCGCGCGGCGCATGCGCTGATGGAGGGTGTGGCGGAGAGCCTGGGGTTGGAGCGGGACTACTTCCACCGTGCGTACACGGCGGACCCCACGGTGCTGTTCCGCATCTTCCACTATCCGGCGGAGCCGGAGCCCGTGGATGGTGAGGAGCGCTGGGGCGTGGGTGAGCACACGGATTATGGGTTGCTGACGCTGCTCGCGCAGGACGCGAACGGTGGGCTGCAGGTGAAGTCACGAAGGGGCTGGGTCGAGGCGCCGCCGATTCCCGGGACGTTGGTGTGCAACATCGGGGACATGCTCGATCGGCTCACGGGAGGTTGGTATCGCTCCACGCCGCACCGGGTGAAGAACGTGAGCGGAAGGGATCGGCTCTCGTTCCCGTTGTTCTTCGACCCGGACTTCGCCGCGGAGGTGCCGCCGCTGCCGAACGTGGCCGTGGATGAAGACCGTGCACATCGATGGGATGGTGCGAGCGTCCACGCCTTCAGTGGGACGTATGGGGACTATCTGCTGGGAAAGGTGTCGAAGGTGTTTCCCCAGCTCGTGCGGCGGGTGCTGTAGCCTCGGTTCATATGTCCCTCAAGCCCCAGCCCTACACGACGCTCCCTGGTGCGCGGTTCCAACCCCTGGACACGGAGGAGGGCCTCGAGCGCTACGACCTGCTCGAGGTCAGCGATGATTCGGTCGACTACGCGGACCTCTTCGGCGGAGGTGACGTCAACTTCGTGGTGCACGAGGGCTCGCTCTCGTTGAGTGGTCCGACGTCCGTGCAGAATGAGGAGCAGCGGGTGTGTGTCATCGAAGGCGACCTCATCGTCGACGGCCCGCTGGTGATTCACGACGTGGACGTCTATGTGCCGCTGTGGATCAAGGGCTCGCTGATTGCGCGAGACCTGTTGCTGGTCGACGACGCCCAGGTGTTCATCGAGGGGGACCTCAAGCTGTCCGGCAACCTCGTCACGGAGGTGACGGATGCGGCGCATCTGGTCGTCCACGGTGAGGCAAAGATCGGCGCGTGGCTGCGGCCGAGCGAGCGTGGCGCCATCTATCTCCCGGAGTCGGTGCCGGACCCCATCGAGGGTGATGCGCTCAAGGCGCGGCTCGTGCCCACGCTGAACTCGTCACAGTCCTGGTCCGAGCACGTGCTGGAGGGAAAGCGGCTGTTGCGCGACTGAGGGGTCAGGCTTCTTCGTCGGGCAGGAGCGTACGGAGAAGCTCGTCGTCGGGACCGAGTGGACGCCAGCCCGCGGGCGGGGGATTGGAGCGAAGCTCCTCCCTGGCAAGTCGGCCTCGCTCCTTATGGGTTTCAGGGATGAATCCAGCCCACAATCCAAGTGCCTTGGCGACCTTGAATCGATTGTCGTCATCCATCTCCGCTGGCCAGCCGTTGGGGAGGCTGCCCCATAGGTGGCGCACGAGCTGCCCGCGCACCAACCGAGTGACTCGATGGTTGCGTACCGCTTCGGCAACCAGTTCGTTGTACACCTGCACTCCGGAAACATCGTCCGGACCAAGTTCCTCGGCCAACGCAACCAACGATGCGGTGGGGCGAGCTTCAGCGAAAGCTGTGAGTGACTCGTAGCCTCGCGAACGGACGCGCTCATGGAGTCGTGCTTTCCAATTGCCCTGCCAGGAACGGCCGTCAGTCATCGGCTGCGTCCTGTCACGAATCTGATCGGAACGTCATAGATCTCCATGAGTTCCGCGACGATGTCGAGGACCTGATTCCGCGTCAACATCCGGCCACGTTCAACTTCGGCCGCATGCAAAGCCTCCATGGTCAGTCGGTTCCATTCCCCGGGCCACGTGCGTCCCAGCTTCCAGTTGCCTCCACCGTGAATCGCCTCATGGTGAGCCTGCTCCAACCGGACGCAGAACTGGTCGATGTCCATGTCCCCCTTGAAGCCGCGCTGCTCGAACCACTTGCGGTGCTCTCTCGGTAGTACATGGTGCTTCGGCGTGTCGGCCATGCCCGCGCCCGCTCTGTCCGTCACCCGCATGCCGCGCACCTCGGGGCTGTCTCCCAGCGCCTCACGCACGCCCTCGGGCAGGTCCTGATTCGCCTGGGCCATCAGCACCTGGCCACCGTGGATGCGGACCGCCGCGCTCACCGCCGGCGCGGAGATGACACCCGCCTGCACCAGCCTCCGCATCATCTCCACCCACTCCGCGGAGACGACGATTCGCGAGCCTGTCATCACCCCTCCCGAGCTCATCACCAGCCCCACTCCCATCGTCATGGGCGCGGCCGGAGGCACCCGGGGCAGCGACATCTTCAGCGTGGAGACCATCGCCGCCATCTCCAGCACCTGCACCGCCACCATCACCTTCCCGCCCACCTCCATCGCCTCGCGCGTCTCCCGACGAATCCCCTCGAACTCGCGCGTCAACGTCCCCATCAACACCGGCATCGCCGTCGCCGCCGCCTCGATGCGCACGGAGTCTTTTGACGCGAGCTCCTTCAGCGTGGGCTCCATCAACCGCTGGACCCGGTCCAGGTCCACGAACAACTTCTCCGACCCGCACACCGCGCAGTGTCGAAGCACCGCGTCCGCGAGCTGGAGGAAGTCCACCCACGTCGCCGCCAGCAGCGCTCCGAACATCGCCGCCTGCAGCCGAGGCCCCGCCATCCGGAGCAGCGCCAGCTCCATGTCCGGGTCCTCCACCTCCGAGGCCTCGCCCATCCACAGCATCGCGCTCCCCAGCTCGCCCCGAGCCCACGTCAGCTGTCGCGTCCCCTGCTCGAGATACCTCCCGAACACCCCATCGAACCCCCGGCCCCCGAAGTCCGACGGCCGCTCCTCGAGCACGACAAGCGCGGCGCGCGTCCCACCCAAGGAGCCCTTCACCTCATCGACGGAGTGAAGGACCGCGCCATGCACCGACGCCACGTCCTCGCGCCCACCCCGCGGCGAGCCCTCACCGAACCGCTGGTACCGCAGCAGCCCGTGGTCCTCGGAAGCACAGCCCATCACGAGCGACAGCAACACCACCATCCATCGCGCCATACCCATCCCAAAGCAAAGGGCCCGTCACCCACCCGGATGACGAGCCCGCTCCAATCCAGACGAACAGCACGCTTCAGCGCGACGTCGGCGCCTCACCGCGGGGAATCATCCGCCCCCCGAGCATCGTGATTCGCTTCGCCGCCAGCCGCTCCCGGGCCTCCGGGTGGATGTCCTGCGGCGTCCACTTCAAGTCGTGGTCGAACTCCACGTGCACGGACTCGACACCGTCCTGTCCCGTGAGCCGCTGCTCGATCTCCCGCATGAAGTACGCGGCCATCATGCACATGGGCGAGGTGATGTGCAGACGCACCGTCACCTTCCCCTCCTGGTGCACCACGCTCTCGATGAGCCCCATCTCCCCGATGCCCAGCGGCACGCCCGTGGCCAGGCTGCACGGGTCCGGGATCTCCTGGATGCGCTCGCGCAACGCGCTCTCCACGGCCGTCACGGCTGGCCCCCCTTGTAGCTGTACGGCTGGATGTTCCCCTGCGCCTTCTTGCGCGCGAACTCGTCGTTCGCGATGCGCTTCTTCACCGCGTCCACGTCCACGCCCGCGTAGCGCGCGTAGTTGTCGCAGAGAATCATCCGCTTCACCTCGGGCGTCACCTGCATGCCGCACACCTGGGTGAGCTCCTCGGGCAGCTGGAAGTCGTTCCAGAACTTCTGCAGCGCCGGCTGCGGGTGGCTGAACACCGTGCCGGAGCCCCACATGATTTTCCCCGGGCCCGCCCACTTGAGCAGCTGCGCCAGCGACTCCGCGAACCAGCGCTCGCGCTTCACCAACAGCGCCCCCGTCACCTCCAGGTTCACGTACACGTTGGGGAACAGCGACAGCTGCATGCCCGTCTCGTCCAGGAACGCCATGCCGCCGTGGACGATTTCGAAGTTCAGGTCCGGGAACGCATCCGCCGCGCCGCCGATGTCGTCGACCTTGTACGCCTCGATGGGCACCGCCCCCATCGGCAGGCCCTTGTGCACCGCGATGTTCTTGATGCCCAGCTTCTGCGCTCGCTCGAACAGCGGGAACGCGATGCGCGGGTCATCCATCCGCCAGCCCGTGTGCTTGAACGAGTCCCCCAGCCACGCCGCCGGATACAGCTTCAGCCCCGTGGGCTTGAGCTCCTCCGCCTGCTTCTCCAAATCCTCCAGCGCCGCCGTGCCGCGCAGCGGGTCCACGCCCGCGTACACCAGGAAGCGGTCCGGGAAGCGCCGCTTGATGTCGAGCGTCTTCTCGTACGAGCACAGCCCGTCCGTGTAGAGCGTCTGCAGCGGCAGCACGTGGTGCACCGCGAGGTCGATGTCGCTCTCCACGAAGAGGATGTGGGCCAGCTCGTCCACGGACCAGTCCTTCATGAACTGCTCCGGCTTCACGACACGGTGCGTGTCGCCGGACAGCCCCGAGTGCAGGCCGAAGATGAGCTGGGCCAGGGACTCGGCGTACTTGCCGGCGCGCCAGTTGGACGGGTGCAGGTTGTACGCGTGCGTAACCGCATCGATGACGAAACCGCCGCCAATCACCAGGGAACTCCCTTCAGGGGCGCGCCGGGACGTCCGGCGCGGTGGGTTCACTTCAAGCCGGAGACATCGCCGTCGACCCCGACGGCCAATACCTCTCCGACCAGCTGCTGAATCATCTGCGCGTCGAACGGCTTCTCGATGCGCGGGTTGGGGATGCGCTCCAGGAACTGTCGCGCCCGCGCCGTGTACGAGCCGCCCGTGATGAAGATGAAGCGCAGGCTCAACCCGGGCTCCCGCTCACGCACCCGCTCGTAGACGTCCATGCCGGTGATGCCCGGCATCATCAGGTCACAGAAGATGGCGTCGAACGGAGCACCCGAGTCCAGCTTCGCCAACGCCTCCTCGCCGCTGCTCACCACCGTCACCTGGTGGCGCTTGCCGATGATGCGCGCCAGCGAGCGCCCCACCG
Source organism: Myxococcus guangdongensis (assembly GCF_024198255.1). Taxonomy (NCBI): domain Bacteria; kingdom Pseudomonadati; phylum Myxococcota; class Myxococcia; order Myxococcales; family Myxococcaceae; genus Myxococcus; species Myxococcus guangdongensis. The sequence goes on along the minus strand of NZ_JAJVKW010000012.1, from coordinate 53,832 downwards.
CGGGCTCGTCGTCGATGACGAGCATCCGACCGGCGCGCTCGGATGAGGGCGGGGGCAGCACGGGCACCTCGCGAGGCGCCGCGTCCGCGGGCGCGGGGGGCAGGAGCACCGTGAAGGTCGTCCCGCGTCCCGGCTCGCTGCGCACGGTGATGTCACCGCCCAGGCTGCGCATGATGCCATGGCAGATGGACAGACCCAGGCCCGTGCCCGAGCCCACCGCCTTGGTGGTGAAGAACGGGTCGAAGATGCGCGCGAGCACGCTGGGGGGCATGCCGCTGCCCGTGTCGCTCACGTCCACCGCCACGCCGCCGTGAGGCCCCGGGCGCACCCAGAGCGTCACGCGCTGGTTCGTCGGGTCCCCCTCGGGGATGGCCTGCGCCGCGTTGACGACGAGGTTCAGGAACACCTGCCCCAGCCGCGACGCGTCCGCGTGGACCCGCGGCACGTCCTCGTACCTCTTGATGACCTGGGCGCGCGGGCGCAGCTCGCTGGAGGCCAGCTTGAGCGAGAACTCGAGTGACTCGCGCACGTCGAGCAGCTCGCGCCGCTCCTCCTCCTGGCGGGAGATGTACTTCAAGTCCCGGACGATGTTGCGCACGCGGGTGGCGCCCTCGTGCGCCTCCTTGAGCAGCTCCACCGTGTCCTTCAAGGTCATGGACCAGCTCGGCGCGAGCGCGCCGTCGGGCAACGTCCTCCCCAGCTCTCCGCCCAGCCGGTGCATCGCGTCCAGGGCCGACTCCAGGTTGGCCATGACGTAGGTGAGCGGGTTGTTGATTTCGTGGCCCACGCCCGCGGCGAGCGTGCCGGCGAGCACCATCCGGTCCGACTGGAGCAGCTGGGCCTGCATGCGCTTGCGCTCGGTGATGTCGCGCGCCATCACCACCACGGCGCCCACGCCGTCGAAGTCCACGGGCAGCCCCGCGCTCTCCGCGTCGAACCAGGTGCCGTCGCGGCGCAGGTAGCGAATCTCGCGCAGCGGAGCCAGCTCGCCCCGAGCCACCACCGCGTGCACGCGCTGGCGCACCAGGTCCAGGTCGTCCGGGTGGACGATGGTCCAGATGGACCGGCCGATGAGCTCGCTGGCGTGGTCGTACTTCAGCGCGCGCAGCAGCGTGGGGTTCACGTAGACGAAGCGCTGGTCGCGGTGGACGAAGATGACCTCGGGCGCCGTCTCGATGAGCTTGCGGAAGCTCTCCTCGGAGCGGTGCAGGGCCTCCTCGGTGCGCTTGCGCTCGGTGACGTCCTCGAACGCGAACAGCCGGTAGCGGGACTCGTCGCCGCTGGCGCCCATGGGCGTGGACAGCCTGCGCAGCGTGCGGCCGTTGGTGAGCCGCGCTTCATCCGCGTGCAGCGGCGGCACGTCCAGCTGCGTCTCGGCGGAGACCAGGCGCAGCACGCTCGCCGCGTCACCCGCGCGCAGGCAGTGGCCGAGCACGTCCTCGTGGGACACCTGGCCCTTTCGAAGGGCGGCCTCCAGCGACTCGATGCCCCACAGCTGGCAGAAGCGGTGGTTGGCGTAGAGGACGGTGCCCGTGCGCACCTCCACCACGTAGAGCCCCAGGGGCAGGCTGTCGCTCATCGCCCACGGCGGCAGCGGGCCGCTGGCCTCGGACGAGGCGCGCCCCGGCTCGAGCGCGGGAGGCGACTCCAGCCTGCGCACCGTGCAGTACAGCGGGCCGCCCACCGCGGAGCAGGCCACGCTCCACACCAGCCAGGCCCACGTGCCGTCCCGACAGCGCCAGCGGCAGGAGAAGCGGGTGGTGCCCATCATCCGCGTCAGCGACTCCAACCGGGAGTCCACCGAGGCGAGGTCCTCGGGATGGATGAAGCCCCGATAGCCCTCCAGCCGCAGCTCCGTGGGGGACCAACCCACCGTCACGTTCCAGGCCGGGTTGGCTTCCAGAATCCGTCCCTGCGAGCCCAGCACCGCGAACAGCTCGGTCGAGAGCTCGAAGAATCGGTGAGCCCACTGCTCCATCAACATTGCGTTCCTTCGACGTCCTGAGGCTCGACACACCACGGCCCTTGGGGGGAGGGGACATGGCGTCGCTGGGTGCGTGACGGGGACTAACTTGCCTTCAGCGACATAGACACCATTTCTGGAAAAAATGCATGTCCGTATTTCTTTGACCCAGGGGTGTGAGTGGGTGCCCGGGTGCAGGGCAACCACAAGGCCGAGCCCTGACGGTGGGGCTCAATTCCTGTCGCATTCCCAGGACAGCGCAATCGCTCAGGTGGGGCGGCGCAACAGATAGAAGACGTAGCCGTAGGCGTGGCCGTGGTGACGGTAGAGGTCCGTCTCGCGGTGGGCGTCGGCGATGACCTGGCGGAGGGGCTCGTCGGCGGTGGGGGCGAGGCGCCGGGCGCGCTCGAGCAGCGGGGTGTAATAGCTGTCCCACCACGCGGAGGGCGGGAGGGTGAAGGTGTCCAGCACCTCGAGGCCCGCGGCGTGGGCGGCGGCGCGGTTCTCCTCGACGGTGCCCATGGAGGGGGAGCCCTGGGCCCAGAAGTCCACGGCCTCGGTGGGGCGGGCGTCGGTGAGCCAGGTGCACTCGGTGATGGCGGTGACGCCTCCGGGGGCGAGCAGGGGCCGCCAGCGCGTGAGGCCGGGGCCGAAGCCCAGATGGTAGATGGCACCCTCGGACCAGAGCAGGTCCACGGATTCGTGGGGGAGGTCGAGCGCACCCATGTCCTGACAGCGTGTCTGGATGAAGGTTTGCAGTCCTCGCGCGCGGGCGTCCTGTTCGAGTTGGTGGAGGAAGGGTGGGTGGAGATCCACCGCGAGGATGGGGGTCCGCAAGGCTTCGGCGAGCACCAACGTCTGTCTTCCGTTGCCGCAGCCCAGGTCCACGACGCGGGGGGCGGGTGGCAGGGATGGCAGGCGCCCCAATGCCTCACGTGTGCAGGCGTCACTGCCAGGACCCAGCCGTGGCAGGTCGCCGTAGAGGGTGAAGAATGCCTCGTCTGTCGTCATGGACCGATTATCCGCTGAATACCACATTTCATCACCTCTTGATGATGATGTGGCTGTAAAAATGAACCACTTCCTGGGAAAAGATTGTCCGCTTGTACGCTGAGTGAGGTACCGGGCTTGACGGCGTTGCGAATGATCTTCAACATGCCCGCCACGTTTCCTCCCAAAGAGTGAGACGCAGCGGCGGCTATTGCCTCCCCCAAAAGCGATACCGCCGTATGAAGTCCCAGTTGAGCCCCGCGCGCCGCGTTCCCCCTCTCGGCGCGCGGTGGCCCCTGGGATTCTCCGAAATCCTCTCCAGGTTCACGCAGCAAGCGTCTTGGACTCGCACGGTGCGTCGAGCGCATCGGGCTTGCGAGGCCTGAGGGCCGGGCGGAGAGTGGGCGCCTCTTCCGGAGGTCCTCTTGCCCGTCTCCACGCTCATCCTGTCGTCATCCCTGGCGCTGCAGCTCGTGTCGGGTGCCGCCCCCGCTGCTCCCGCGAAGTCCTCGGCCCCCGTGAAGTCCGCCGCGCCCGCGAAGAAGGCGTATGCGCCGCCGCTGGCCGTGGCGGAGAAGCTGGTGGGCCCCGCGCTGACGGAAGGACATTCCTACGCGCGGCTCGCGGAGCTGACGGATGGGATTGGCCCGCGCCTGTCGGGCTCCGAGGGCGCCGCCGCCGCGGTGCAGTGGGCGCTCAAGAGCTTCAAGGCGGATGGCGTGAAGGCGTGGACCGAGCCCGTGAAGGTGCCTCGCTGGGTGCGCGGCGAGGAGCGCGCGGAGATTCTCCCGTCCGAGCTCACGCGCGGCCATCCGCTGTTCATCCTCGCGCTGGGTGGCAGCCCGCCGACGGCGCCCGAGGGCCTCACCGCCGAGGTGGTGGAGGTGACGTCGCTGGAGGCGCTCGCGACGCTGGGTGACTCGGTGAAGGGGAAGATTGTCTTCTTCAACCACACCATGTCGTCGCCCGCGGACTACGGACGCTTCGCGGGGCTGCGCGGTCGAGGCCCGGCGCTCGCGGCGAAGGCGGGCGCGGTGGGCTCGCTGGTGCGCTCGCTGGCCACGGCGTCGCTGCGCACGCCGCACACGGGCTCCACGCGCTTCGATGACGAGGGGCCTCGCATCCCCGCCGCGTCGGTGACGACGGAGGAGGCGGACCAGCTCCACCGTCTGATTGCGAAGGGGCCGGTGCGCGTGAAGATGGTGCTCGGGTGCTCGGAGCTTCCGGACGCGGATTCGCACAACGTGGTCGCCGAGGTGCGTGGCCGTGAGAAGCCGCAGGAGATCGTCCTCATCAGCGCGCACCTGGACTCGTGGGATGTGGGTACGGGCGCGCATGACGACGGCGCGGGCGTGGTGATGGTGATGGAGGCCGCGCGGCTCATCGCGAAGCTGCCCCAGGCGCCCCGGCGCACGGTGCGGGTGGTGCTGTACATGAACGAGGAGAACGGCCTGCGCGGTGGACGTGCATACGCGGAGGCGCACGCGGCGGAGCTGTCCAAGCACGTGGCCGCCATGGAGATGGACTCGGGTGGCGGGCGGCCGGTGGCGGTGAGCCTGCGCTCGGGGCCGGGTGGCAAGGAGCTGCTGGAGCCGTGGCTGTCGCCGCTGGTGGCGCTCGGCGCGGCGCAGTTCTCCACGCGTGAGGCCGGGGGCGCGGACATCAGCCCGCTCGTTCCCGCGCGCGTGCCGTTCTTCGGCGTGGAGGTGGATGCGAGCCGCTACTTCGATGTGCACCACACGCACGCGGACACGTTGGACAAGGTGGAGCCACAGGACCTGGCGCGCAGCACGGCCGCCACGGCGTGGGTGACGTACGCGATGGCGGAGTCCCCGGAGACGCTCGCGCGGCCGGAGGCGCCCACCGCGCCCCCGGGTGGCGGTGCGCCCGTGGCGACTCCTCCGAAGGCCGCGTCGGGGCACTGAGCGCAGGGCGGGGGCTCGGCCTTGCGGGCCCTCTGTGGCACCTGCGCGGGCTTTGATGCTGGTGACTTAATTTTGTCGATAGCGCCAAGAATGGCGCTAATCTTGCGCCAGTTTGGCGCTGAATGCGCCAGTATCGACAAAATTGAATGAAGCCTGAGAGACCCCACTTCAGAGAAGAGTTCTGGGAGAACCCACCGGCGCTTCCGCCGGGCGTGGAACTGGTGCGCCAGGAGGGGCTCGTCGTCCCTCGAACAGGTCCGGGAGGGGAGTCGGCCTATGACCTCGCGGAGGTCCGGCTTTCCGAGGCAAAGGTCCCAGTGTTGTTGAGCTACCGTGCGCCCTTGTTCCCCGCGCAGGTGGTGGCCCAGAAGGACAAGTTGCAGTCGCTCCGTGAGCAGCTTCGCCTCAGGGAGTCGGACGTCGGCAAGCTGCCGACCTTCCGAGTTCCGATGCTCGTCACCGACTCCGCGTCGCCCCGTGTGGTCGAGGCGTGCGCGAACAACGAACTCGCGCTGGTGGATCAACGCGGAACGTTCTTCCTGCGCGCGGGGAGCACCTTCATCAGGATTCAGGGGAGCGGTTCATCGAGTCGTGTCCCGCGTGAGCCCGTGTTCCACGGCAAGGGCAGTCGCATCGTGCGCGTGCTGCTCAAGTTCCCCGGCCGCCGCTGGACGGTGCGCGCTCTCTCGGACCAGACCCAGACGAGCTACACGTATGCCCACGGGGTCATCAAGCGGCTCACCCAGGAGGGACTGGTAGATGTCAGTGGCGGCGTGCGACTTCGCGAGCCTGTGGGCCTGTTGAAGACCTGGATGAAGCACGGGCGTCCCACGGCCATCTCGAAGGAGGGCTTCAACGCGCCCTCCACGACGCCGGATGTGCTCGACCGCGGATATCGAAGGCTGGAGTCACAGGGGATTCGCTCCATCTTCTCCCTGGCGAGTGGGCTTGAGCCCGATGAGCGATTCGTCTCGGGGCTACCTCACGGGCTCTATCTCTCGGGTTCGCTGGAGAGGGCCATCGATGCCTTCGGGTTGCGCCGGATGACGCCATACAACTTCTGGATTCTCCGCGCGGATCCTGCGGCGGAGACGGAGGTGGGTGGTGTCTACTTTGGCGAGAGGTCCCTCGCGCACGGCCCGGGCGTATCGCTCCCGCAGTTGGCCGTGGACTTCCAGCACAGTGGCGGGCGCGGCGAGGAACAGGCGGACGAGCTGCTGCGTCGCTTCGCGAAGTCGTTGCCGCTCGTCGAGGAATTGGAATGACCGACGAGGAGCGGTTCGACGAAATCCTGGGTGAACTCCGGGAGCTGTTACTCGACCTGGGCGCGCTCTCGACGCCTGTGATGCTCATCGGCGGACAGGTGCTTGCAGTGGAGTCGAAGCGCCGCGGGGGCACGGGAGTCATTTCCGTCGAGACGGACACGGGCGTGGCTGTGGAGCGAGGCTTCTCGTTCGAGCCCGACCTGCTGTTCGACATGGATGGCTCAGGGTTCATGGCGGAGCGGCTTCCTGAGGTGCTCAAGTCTCGAAACTTCGCGCGAACGAAATCGTACCGGTGGTCGAAGACGCTGCTCAGCGGCACGAGTATGGACTTGGACCTCTTCGCGCCGGATGACGTGGAGGTCGACGACCTTCCCACGCAGATGACGCGCCTGCCGGACTCGCGTGTCGCCCTGCGTCGGAGCCAGAGCGTATCGCTCCCCGTGGGTGGCAAGTCCCTGGTGATTCTGCTGCCCGACGCCGTGGGCTTCCTCACGATGAAGGAGCGAGCCAAGCGCGAGCAACGCCCGGAAAAGTTCAAAGACAGCTTCGACATGTTCGTCTACGTGAAGCTGGTGGGAGCCGAGTCTGTGCGTGCGGCGCTCGAATCTGCAGGGGAAGAAGGCCGGCTCTTGCGAGCGCGACTGAAGGACCTCTTCTGGAGCAGGGACGCGCCGGGCGTTCAGGATGTCCTCACGTACGCTTCGCAGCATTCCACCGACGAGCAGGAGTTGTTGGCGCAGGCCGTCGTCGATCTGTTCGAAGAGCTGTGAGGTCCACGCACACTCGGGGGAGGGGCGGCGGGGACAGGCACCCTCCCGCTCGCTCCCCACGGTCTTCGTTGACGCTCCGGGTTCGTCATGGTTGCTTGGCGCCCGGCCCGGCTCGGCCCGCTGGGGAGTGGTGAGCGCCTCGTGAAAGTGAATGCCGGAGACTCGCGAAGCCTTCGCGACCATGCCTTCTCCTCCGTGGTGGGCTGGCTCGCCGTGGAAGCGAGGCGTCTGCCCAATCCCGTGCCGCTGCTCTCGGGCCTGTGCGAACGGCTGACCGCGTGCGGCGTGCCCGTGTCGCGCGCCTCCATCGTCCTCTTCACGCTGCACCCGCTGCTGCACGCGAAGAGCTTCCGCTGGCGCCCTGGACATGACGCCACCTCGGAGGTCCATCCCCACGGCCTCCAGCACCTCCCCGCGTTCTCGAAGAGCCCCTTCAAGGCCCTGCGTGAGGGACTGCCCGTCATCCATCGCCGCCTGGAGCAGCCACTCCCGGACGGCGACTTCCCCATGTTCGCCGAGCTGCGCGCCGAGGGGCTCACCGAGTACCTCGCGCTGCCGGTGTGCTTCAGCGACGACTCGCGTCACGGTGTCTCCTGGGCCACCTCCGCGCCTGGGGGCTTCACCGATGCGCACCGTGCGCTGCTTCACGAACTGCATCCCATGCTGGAGCTGGTGATGGAGGTCTTCGCGCGCAAGGACATGACGGGCGTGCTGCTCGACACCTACCTGGGTCGAGACGCGGGACGCCGTGTCCTCCAGGGACAGATTCGACGCGGCGACGGCGAGACGACCTCCGCCGTCATCTGCCTGAGTGACCTGCGCAGCTTCACCGTGCTGTCGGACGCGCTGCCTCGCGACGCGCTGCTGGAGCTGCTCAACGCCTACTTCGAGACGATGGTCGGCGCCTTCCACTCGCACGGCGCGGAGGTGCTCAAGTTCATGGGCGACGCCGTGCTGGCCATCTTCCGCATCGACGAGCATGCGCTCGTGGAGGACCGCTGCGCCGCCGCCGCGCGCACCGTCCATGATGCGGTGCGTGCCAGCGAGCAGGACAATGCCTCACGCCGCCGCAAGGGTCTGCCCACCTACGAGTTCGGAACGTCCCTCCATGTCGGCGACGTGATGTACGGGAACATCGGCGCGTCGGACCGGCTCGACTTCACCGTCATCGGCCCCGCTGTGAACCTGGCCAGCCGCATCGCGGGCCTGTGCGCGGGGCTCAACGAGCCCGTGCTCCTCTCCGAGTCCTTCGTCTCCCACTACCGTGGCGATGTGAAGGACCTGGGTCACCACCCCGTCAAGGGCGTACCTCATCCCGTGCGCATCTACACGCTGGACTCGGAGTCCTCCGCGCTCACCGCCGCGTGAGCCGATTCACTCCGATGGCGCCGGTACCCGCGCGCGCCCGCGTTGCAGGGGCTGCTCGGGCAGCTTCAGCGTCACCAGGAACGCGAGCAGCGCGACGAAGATGGCGCAGCGGTACACCGCCTCCACCGCCCGCGTGAAGGACTCCTTCAGCGCCAGCGCTGTCCGGTCGACCGCCTCCAGCGCTCGCTGTTCCTTTGCGTCCACGTCGGAGACATGCTGCTCGCGTGGGGCCGCATCGCTCTCCCGCGCCCCCGGGCTCTGAAGAGTCTTCCGCTCGGCCTCCAACTCCGCGCGCACGCGCTCCTTCACCTTCTCCGCCTGGAAGGCCGACTGTGCCGGGCCCGCCTCGCTTCCCCCAACACCCGGCACCGCGGAGGCCAGCTCCGCGCGCAGCTTCGGCGGCAGCCCCTCCGTGGCGCTCGCCACACGGGTGCCCAGTTGATGCGACAGCGTCGTCGCGAACACCGCGCCCAACAACGCCACACCCAACGTCATCCCCAGCTGACGGAAGAACGTGGCCATCGCCGTGGCCACGCCGATGCGCTGCGGTGACACCGCGTTCTGGATGGCCAGCGTGTAGAGCGGAATCGACGGTCCCAGGCCCACGCCGACCAGGACCATCTTCACGGTGACCTCCGTCTGCGTCGACGTGGGCGTCAGCGTGAACCCCATCACCGTGAAGCCCACCATCAACACCCCCAGCGAGCCCAGCATCAGCCCCTTGTACCGGCCGATGCGCGACACCAGTTGCCCGCTGAGCACGTTGCCCGCCACCACGCCCAACGTCAGCGGTGTCAGCGTCAGCCCCGAGTGCGTGGCCGACAGCCCCACCACGTTCACCATGAACAACGGCAGGAACACCACGCCCGACAGGAACACCGCGCCGATGATGAACACCGCCACGTTCCCCAACGCGAACGTCCGGTCCTGGAACAGCTTCAAGTCCAACAGCGGCTCCTGCGCCCGCGTCTCCTCGCGCAGGAACAACACCGTCCCCATCGCCGCGAGCGCGAACAACCCCAGCACCTGCCACGAACCCCATGCCCATCCTCCACCGTGCGCCACCTGCTCCGCGCCACGTCCCAGGCTGAGCGCGAGCAACAGCGGCACCACCGCCAGCGCCAGCAGCACCGCGCCCGTCACATCCAGCTTCCCGCGCGAGGCCCCCGGAGGCTTGAGCGCCGGCATGCGCAAGAGCACGAGCGCGAGCGCCACCGCGCCCACCGGCAGGTTGATGAAGAACACCCAGTGCCATCCCAGCCGGTCCGTGATGAAGCCCCCGGCCAGCGGCCCCACCACGCTCGACAGACCGAACATCGCGCCGAACAGGCCCTGGTACTTGCCTCGCTCGCGCGGCGGATAGAGGTCCGCCACCACCGACAGCGACGCGGTGAAGAGCGCCGCGCTGCCCACTCCCTGCACCGCGCGATACAGGATGAGCGTCAGCGTCGAGCGCGACACGCCGCACAGGAAGCTGCCCAGCAGGAACACGATGATTCCCGCCGCCAGCACCGCGCGCCGGCCCAAGAGGTCCGACAGCTTCCCCCACACGGGCACCATCATCGTCGACGCGACCAGGTACGACGTCGTCAGCCACGGATAGAGCGCCGGAGAGATGCCCAGGTCCGCCTGGATGGAGGGGCCCGCCGTGGCCACAATCGTCTGGTCCAGCGCCGCGAGCAGCAGCCCGAGCAGCGCACCCGACATCGTGAACACCTTCTGTGCGCGGGTGAACGTGAAGGGCGCGGCAGCGGTGGTCGCGGCGGACGGAGCCATAGTCTCGGGGCGTCCTCCGACGCGGAGGGCCACCGATGAAGGTGACGCCTGCGCACGGGATGCGCCAGCGCTCATGCACGGCAGGTTGCTCGTCGAACATCCGTGAGCGCACAGCGGACGTCGCGTCCATGCGCGTCGAGCGCGCACCGGCGCTTCGCTTGACAGTCCGAAGAGGCGAACAGTACATACCGCCCCATGTTGGTGCCCGGACCTCGGTCCGAGCTTAAAAGGGAACCCGGTTCGATTCCGGGGCTGCCCCGCAGCGGTAAGTGAGAACGAGCCTCGTCATCCGCACTGGTTCCCTCGGGGAGCTGGGAAGCGACGAGTCGTAGGAAGCCGGCCCTCAAAAGCCGAAGCGCTCACGAGCCCGAAGACCTGCCCGCATCCGGCCGTGGGAGAAATCCACGGACGGTTTCGACCTGGAGCCGCGTGGGACGGCCGGAAGGTTCGAGCGGCGCTCGTGCCTCGACGGGCCCTCACGCACGCTCGACTTCTCCGACCTCCATCCCCCGTGTCTCCAGTCGCCCGTGGGGGCGAAGGTCGGTCCGTGGGCTCCAGTCGGAGCCTGGTGTGCGCTCACGCGTGCATCGCGACTGCCCTTCTTCCACGCGGGAGCCCTGTCGGGCGACCTCCGGTCGTCCGCGCTGCGTGGAGGACGGACGATGCGGGAAGAAGCCAGGCACACGGTGCGCTACCCCCAGGGGAACGTGCTGCTGCGCAATCTCGCGCGCGACTTCCCCGTGGTGACGCACGGTCAGGGCGTCCACCTCTTCGACGCGAGCGGCAAGCGCTACCTGGACGCCTCCGCCGGCGCGCTCGTGGCCAGCGTGGGCCACGGCAACCGCGAGGTGGCGGACCGCATCCACGAGCAGCTCCTGCGCGTCGCCTACGTCAACGGCACCCACTTCACCACCGACGTCACCGAGGAGCTCGCCTCGCGCCTGTGCGCCCACGCGCCCCAGGGGCTCACGCGCGCCGCGTTCCTCGGCTCGGGCTCCGAGGCGGTGGAGGCCGCGGTGAAGTTCGTCCGCCAGCTCTGGGTGGAGCGAGACGAGCCCCAGCGCGGCAAGGTCATCGCGCGCGTGCCCGGCTACCACGGCAACACGCTGTACGCGCTCTCGCTGTCGGGCCGGCCCCACTACAAGACCTTCTTCGGCCCCATGCTGGCGGAGGTCGTCACCACGGCCGCGCCGTACCCGTACCGCTCCGGCCTGGAGGACTACGCGCGCGACGGCGCCGAGCACTACGCGCGGCTGCTCGAGGAGACGATTCGCCGCGAGGGCCCGGACACCATCGCCGCCTTCATCGCGGAGCCCGTCATCGGCTCGTCCGCGGGCGCGTCGCCTCCGCCGCCCGGCTACTTCGAGCGCGTGAGCGCCGTGTGTCGCGAGTACGGCATCCTCACCATCGCCGACGAGGTGATGTGCGGCTGTGGTCGCACCGGCCGCTTCTTCGCCAGCGACCTCTACGGCTTCACGCCGGACGTGCTGGTGCTCGGCAAGGGCATCAGCGGGGGCTACGCGCCCTTGAGCGCGCTGCTCATCCGCGAAGAGCACCTGGAGGAGCTGCGCCGGGGCTCGGGCGGCTTCATGCACGCGCAGACGTACCTCCAGGCGCCCGCGATGACGGCGGCGGGGCTGGCGGTGCTCGACTACTACGAGCGGCACGACCTGGTGGCCCACGCCGAGCGCGTGGGCGCGCACCTCCAGCGACGGCTGCGCGAGGCGCTGGGCACGCTGCCGCACGTCGGCTCCGTGCAGGGCGTGGGGCTGATGGCCGGCATCGAGCTGGTCGAGGACATCGCGAGCAAGCGCCCCTTCCCGCGCGCGCGCAAGGTCATCGAGCGACTGCTCGCGGCGCTGTTCGAGCGAGGGCTCGTCCTCTGGTCCAACACGGGCCACGCGGACGGGACGAACGGGGACCTGCTCATGGTCGGCCCCCCGCTGGTCATCACCGAGGCGGAGGTCGACGAGCTGGTCGACACGCTCGCCCGCGGCATCCACCACTTCTTCCAGGAGGCGTCATGAGTTTCCGCATCACCTACTCGGTGCTGGAGGCGGACCTGTCCGCGCTGCACGCGCAGTTCGACGAGGCGCTCACCGCCGTGCGCTCGAAGCTGGGCGGAGAGCTGCCGTCGTGGCTCGGGGGCGAGGCGTTCCGGAGCGGAGACCTGCTTCAGAGCCGCAACCCGGCGCGGCCGGACGAGGTGCTCGTGTCCGTGCACCGCACGCCCGTGGCCGAGGTGGACCGGGTGGTGCGCGTGGCGCGCGAGGCCCAGCGCGGCTGGGGCGCGACGCCGTGGCAGGAGCGCGTGCGCATCCTCCGCCGCGCCGCGGACCTCATCTCCGAGCGGCGCATGGCGCTGTCCGCGCGCATGACGCTGGAGGTGGGCAAGAGCCGCCTCGAGTCGCTCGGTGACGTGGAGGAGTCCGCGGACCTGCTGCGCTACTACGCCGGTCAGCTCGAGCAGGCGGAGGGCTACTCGCGGCCCATGGCGCGGCTGTCCCCCAACGAGGACACGCGCAGCGTGCTGCGGCCCTACGGCGTCTTCGTCATCATCTCGCCGTTCAACTTCCCGCTCGCGCTCGCGGCGGGGATGAGCGGCGGCGCGCTGCTCGGCGGCAACAGCGTCATCCTCAAGCCCAGCGAGGAGACGCCCTGGTGCGCGGAGGGCCTGTACCAGGCGCTCGCCGACGCGGGCCTGCCTCCCGGCGTCTTCCAGGTCGCGCACGGCGAGGGCGAGACGGTGGGCGCGGCGCTGGTGCGCCACCCCGGCATCGACGGGGTGTCCTTCACCGGGAGCAAGGCGGTGGGCATGGAGCTCCACCGGCAGATGTCCACGGGCCGGGTGCGGCCGTGCCTCCTGGAGCTGGGCGGGAAGAACCCGGCCATCGTCTGTCGCGACGCGGACCTGGAGGCCGCCATCGAGGGTTGTTTCCGCTCCGCCTTCGGCATGTCCGGCCAGAAGTGCAGCGCGCTGTCGCGCATCTACGTGCACGAGTCGCTGTACAACGCGTTCACCGATGGCCTCGCCGCGAAGGCGCGCGCCGCGCAGGTGGGGGACCCGTCGCTCGCGTCCGTCTTCACCGGCCCCGTCATCAACGCGGCGGCGGTGAAGCGCTTCGAGCGCGCCGTGGACGAGGCCCGTCAGGACGGCGCGGTGATGGCCGGCGGTGGACGTCCTCGCCTGGATGCGGCGCTCGCGAAGGGGTACTTCGTGGAGCCCACGGTGGTGGCGCTGTCGCACGGACATCGCCTCATGCGCGAAGAGCTGTTCCTGCCCTTCGTCGGCGTGACGCGCTTCTCCACGTTGGACGAGGCGCTCCGGCTGGCCAACGACTGCGACTACGGCCTCACCGCCGGCATCTTCAGCCGCGGCGACGAGGACGTGGAGCGCTTCATGGCCCAGGCCGAGGCGGGCGTCCTCTACGCCAACCGCCGCACGGGCGCGACGACGGGCGCGTGGCCCGGCGTGCAGTCCTTCTGCGGTTGGAAGGGCAGCGGCGGGTCCGGCAAGGGCGGCTGCGGCCCCTACTACGTCGCTCAATTCATGCGCGAGCAGGCGCAGACACGGATGGGCTGACGCCCTCGACAGGAGACCTCCATGACCATGCTCCATCCCGAAGTGAAGACCGCCCTGCCGGGGCCGAAGGCGCGCGCCATCATCGAGCTGGACCAGCGCTTCAGCTCCCCCTCGTACATCAAGGAGTATCCGCTGGTCGTCGAGCGCGGCGAGGGCCCCTGGGTCCACGACGTCGACGGCAACCGCTTCCTCGACTTCATGGCGGGCATCGCCGTGGCCTCCACGGGCCACGCGCATCCGCACGTGGTGAAGGCCGTCCAGGAGGCCGCGGGCCGCTTCCTGCACATCTGCGGCACGGACTTCTACTACGACGCCTTCTCGAAGCTCTGCGCGCGGCTCGCCAGCTACCTGCCCGAGATGGGACCCAAGAAGGTCTTCCTCACCAACTCCGGCACGGAGGCGGTGGAGGGCGCCATCAAGCTGGCGCGGCACCACACGCGCCGCCAGTACATCGTCGCCTTCAAGGGCGGCTTCCACGGGCGCACGTACGGCGCCATCTCGCTCAACTCGTCGAAGGTGGCCCAGCGCGCCTTCTTCGGGCCGCTGCTGCCAGGCGTCATCCACGTCCCCTACGCCAACCCGTACCGCTGTCCCAACGGCTGCGCGCCCCAGACGTGCGGCGACGCGTGCAACCCGGCCCTGGCGCTGGAGCGCGAGTGGTTCGTCAACCACGTGGACCCGCGCGAGGTCGCCGCCATCTTCGTGGAGCCCATCCTGGGTGAGGGCGGCTACGTGGTGCCCCCGAAGAGCTTCCTGACAGAGCTGCGCCGCATCTGCGACGCGCACGGCATCCTGCTCGTGTTCGACGAGGTGCAGTCGGGCATCGGCCGCACCGGACACATGTTCGCGGCGGAGCACTTCGGCGTGATGCCGGACATCCTGCTGTCCGCCAAGGGCATCGCCTCCGGCATGCCGCTGGGCGCCATCATCGCCAAGGAGTCGGTGATGACGTGGCCGCGCGGCTCGCACGGCAGCACCTATGGCGGCAACCCCGTGTGCTGCGCGGCGGCGCTCGCCACGCTGGACGTGGTGGAGGGGCTGCTCGACTCCGTGCGCGCCACCGGGGCGCTGCTCCAGCGGGGACTGCGCGAGCTGCAGACGCGGCACCCCGTCATCGGCGACGTGCGCGGCGTGGGCCTGATGGTGGGCGCGGAGTTCGTGGACCCCGCGACTCGGGAGCCCGCGAGCGCCTACGTGGGCGAGCTGGAGCAGCTCGCGTTCCGCAAGGGCCTGCTGCTGCTGTCGTGTGGCAAGTCCACCATCCGCTTCGCGCCGCCGCTCATCATCGGTGAGCACGAGGTGGCCGTCATGCTTCGCATCCTCGAGGAGTGCCTGCGGGAGCTGTCGCTCGACGTGTCCAAGGTCGCGCCCGCCCGGGTCGCGGCGGGGGTGAAGCTGTGAAGCCTGGGGCCGTGGACAAGCGCTGCTCCATGCGCGAGGCCATCTCGGCCAGCGTGAAGGACGGCAGCTCCATCGTCATCGACGGCTTCACGCACCTCATCTGCTTCGCCGCGGGCCACGAAATCATCCGCCAGGGCGTGAAGGACCTCACCGCCATCCGGCTCACCCCGGACCTGGTCTACGACCAGCTCATCGAGGCGGGCGCGGTGAAGAAGCTCGTCTTCAGCTGGGCGGGCAACCCCGGCGTGGGCAGCCTGCACGCGCTCCGCCGTCGCAGCGAGGCGTCCTCCACGGAGCGGCTGGAGCTGGAGGAGTACTCGCACTTCGGGCTGCTCTCGCGCTTCCTCGCCGCGAGCGCGGGCCTGCCGTTCTGGCCGCTCGACAACTACCAGGGCGCGGACATCGCACGGGTGAACCCCGCCATCAAGACGGTGCGCTGTCCGTACACGGACCGTGAGCTGGCCACCGTGCCCGCGCTCCATCCGGACGTGGCCATCATCCACTGCCAGCGCGCGGACATGGAGGGCAACGCGCAGGTGTGGGGCCTGCTCGGCTCGCAGAAGGAGGTGGCCTTCGCCGCGCGCAAGGTCATCGTCGTGGCCGAGCAGATCGTCCCCACCGAGGTCATCCGCAAGGACCCCAACCGCACGCTGGTGCCCGGCATCATCGTGAGCCACGTGGTGCACGAGCCCTGGGGGTGCCACCCCAGCTTCGTGCAGGGCTTCCATGACCGGGACAACGACTTCTACGTGAAGTGGGAGGACATCTCCCGCAAGCCGGAGACGTATCGCGCCTGGCTGGAGGAGTTCGTCTACGGCGTGAAGGACCGTCAGGGCTACCTGGCGAAGCTGGAGACGGGGTTGCTCGACACGCTGCGCGCGAAGGCTCGCGTCTGCGAGGGGGTGGACTATGGGTACTGAGAGTGTTTCCACCGCCTCCGAGCGGATGGCGTGGCGCGCGGCCCAGGAGCTCCACGACGGCGACGTCGTCTTCGTGGGCATCGGCCTGCCCAACCTCGCGTGCAACCTGGCGCGGGCCACGCACGCGCCGGGCCTGTTCATGATCTACGAGTCCGGCGCCGTGGGCGCGATTCCCGAGCGGCTGCCCGTGTCCATCGGCGACCCGTCGCTCGTCACGGACTCGCTGGCGGTGGTGGGACAGGCGGACATCTTCCAGTGCCTGCTGCAGCGCGGGCTCATCGAGGTGGGCTTCCTGGGCGGCGCGCAGGTGGACCGGTGGGGGAACATCAACACCACCGTCATCGGTGACTACGCGAACCCCAAGGTGCGCCTGCCCGGCAGCGGCGGCGCGTGTGAAATCGCGGTGCACGCGCGGCGGCTGCTCATCGTCATGCGCATGGGCAAGCGGACCTTCGTGGAGAAGTGCGACTTCATCACGAGCCCGGGCCACCGGATGAACGGCAAGACGCGCGCGGAGCTGGGCCTGCCCGGCGGTGGACCCACGCGCATCATCACCGACCTGGGCGTGCTCGACTTCGACGCCACCGGCGAGGCCGTGCTGTCCGAGGTCTACCCCGGCGTGACGTCCGACCAGGTGCGCGCCGCCTGTGGCTGGCCGCTGCGCGTCGCCGACTCCGTGCGCACCACGGGCGAGCCCGACACGTCCGTGCTGTCGCTCCTGCGCGAGCGACTGGACCCGCAGCGCCTCTATCTCTGAACGCACCCTCCTGGAGCCCCTTGTCATGACAGAGGCCTTCATCGTCGACGCGGTCCGTACCCCCATCGGCCGGTTCCGAGGCGCGCTCAAGGGCGTGCGACCGGATGACCTCGCCGCGCACGTGCTGCGCGCGGTGCTCGAGCGCAACGCGCTGGATGGCGCGCGGGTCAACGAGGTGTTCCTCGGCTGCGCGAATCAAGCGGGCGAGGACAACCGCAACGTGGCGCGCATGGCACTGCTGCTCGCGGGCCTGCCGCACTCGGTGCCCGGCGTCACTGTCAACCGCCTGTGTGCCAGCGGCCTGGAGGCCATCATCCAGGGCTGCCGGATGATTCGCCTGGGCGAGGCGGACATCGTGCTCGCGGGTGGCGTGGAGTCGATGACGCGCGCGCCGTGGTCCATGCCCAAGCCCGAGGACGGCTTCCCCTCCGGCAAGTGGGAGGCCTGGGACACCGCCCTGGGCTGGCGCTATCCGAACCCGAGGCTCGCCGCCCTGTTCCCGCTGGAGCAGATGGGCGAGACGGCGGAGAACGTGGCCGAGCAGTGGGGCATCGCCCGCGAGGCGCAGGATGGCTTCGCGCTCGCCTCACATCGCAAGGCCGTGGCCGCGCAGGCGGAGGGGCGCTTCGCCCGCGAGCTCGTCGCGGTGGAGGTGCCCCAGGCGAAGGGCGCTCCCGTGCGCGTCGAGGTGGACGAGGGGCCTCGCGCGGACACGTCGCTGGAGCGGCTGTCCGGCTTGAAGGCCGCGTTCCGGCAGGGTGGCAGCGTGACGGCGGGCAACTCGTCCACGCTGAACGATGGCGCGTCGGCGGTGCTGCTGATGAGCGAGGCGGCGCTGAAGGCCTCGGGCGCGACGCCGCTGGCGCGCTTCGTGAGCAGCGCGAGCGTGGGCGTGGACCCTCGCGTCATGGGCATGGGGCCTGTGGGCGCGTCACGCGCGGCCCTGGAGCGCGCGGGGTGGAGCCTTGACTCCGTGGACCTGGTGGAGCTCAACGAGGCCTTCGCCGCGCAGGCCCTGGCGTGCATGCGCGAGCTGAAGCTCCCGTCGGAGAAGGTCAACGTCAACGGCGGCGCCATCGCGCTCGGACATCCGCTGGGCTCCAGTGGGGCGCGCATCGTCACCACGCTGGTGCACGAGCTGAAGCGTCAGGGGGCGCGGCGGGGACTGGCCTCGTTGTGTGTCGGCGTGGGGCAGGGGCTCGCGCTGACGGTGGAGCGCTGATGCGAACCGAAGACCCGCGCCACGAGGCCCTGGAGGAACGCTTGTCCGCCACCCTGCACATCTACCCCGCGACCGAGGCGATGCCCTGGCACTACCACTTCGATTGCCCGCACGGGCACGGGGAGTCCGGCACGCTCGATTCGCTCGACGCGCTGGCGGACGTGCTGCGCCGCTGGGGCCGCCACCTGGTGGACCTGCCCTGGACGGTGCTGCCCACCTTCGGTGGCGCGGCGCCCGCCCGCACCGACGGGGTGTGGAGCTGGGATGACTCGCGTGTGCTCGTGGGCTCGGAGGTCCACGCGTTGACACTGTGCCCGCGCGAGTCGACGTAGGGCGCAGATGCCCTTCATCCGGCAAGCATCGGAAACAGGGCCTCGACGACGGACATAGCCTGTCACGCCTCACGACTCCTGGCGGGGTGCTTGCGCCGGAGCGCTCGAGAAGGGTGGCCGTGATGCGTCTGTCATTCGTCGTGTCGGTAGCCACGTTGTGGGTTGTCCTGGGGGGGTGTGATGACCCGGACCCTCCGGAGCCCCAGCCCGAGCCGGGCCCCGAGCTGTCCGAGACTCCTCTGTGGCAGGTGAAGGGAGACGTCGCCGAGCCCGGAGAGTGCTTCGGCGGCTCGGTGGCGCTCGCGGACTTCGACGGCGACGGCCAGAAGGACCTGGTGGTGGGCTCGCTGCCTTGTCAGCGGCTGCTCACCAGCACGCGGCACCCGGGCGGGGTGTACATCTACAAGGGACAGGCGCCGTACTTCTCCAAGGAGCCGGTGTTCGCTCGGATGCGCTGGGAGCACCCCCATCCCCAGGTCTCCGGCGTGGGGCTCCGCGTCGTGGCCGGCGAGGTGAACGGGGACGGCTTCGCGGACCTGCTCGTCCATGGCCGCTTCGGCACCCAGGTCTTCCTGGGGCAGGCGGACCTGTCGGCGATGTTGGCGGCGCCGACCTTCCGCGTGCCGCCCCCCAGCCGCTCCGTCACCTTCTTCGGGAGCGGCCTGGTGGACATGGATGGGGACGGACGCGATGACCTCATCGTGGCGCTCACCACGGAGCAGCGCTTCTATCGGGCCACGCCCGGCGCGGCCGAGGGCCCCTTCACGCTCGTCCAGACCCGCCTGGGCTTCCACTCCGCCCAGGGCGTGGGAGACCTGAACGCGGACGGCGCCGAGGACGTGCTGTTGAGCACGGACACGAGTGGCAGGGCGTACCATCTCGGCTGCAAACCCGGCAGCACCTTCGCGTGCGCGGGGGCGGTGTCCACCGAGCCGCTGCGCGAGGAGCTCCTCCCGGGGATGGCCTCGCTGCTGCCGGACCTGAACGCGGACGGCCATCCGGAGGCGCTGGCCTCCGCGGACAACGGGCCGCTCTCCGTGCACCTGTCCAACGCCGATGGGACGTACGCGACGGCTGCGCTCTGGTCCACGCAGGGGGACCCCGCGTTCCCCGGGCTGGGTGGCCCCGTGCGCGCCGTGGGGGACCTGGACGGCGACGGTCATCGCCAGGACTTCGTGATAGGCGCCGCGGGGCGGCTCTACTTCTTCTCGCCGAAGGACAACCTCTCCGAGTCGCTCCACCCCGTCTGGGCCTGGCCCCGCGCGGACACCATCCCCAACGGCTATGACACCTATCATCGCTACAGCGTCGAAGTGCCCGGGGACCTCAACGGCGATGGCAACGAGGACCTGATTGTCGCCATCTCTCCGTTCGGAGACCTGATGGAGCTGACCGCGGGTGAGGTGGTCATCCTCGCCGGAGGCCGCGTCCCGAAGACGCCCGCGGAGCCTCCGCGCATGCAGGCCCCGGTGTCCTGCGGCCTGAACCTGGACCCGGTGAACGGCAAGCCGGACCTCACCGTGGACCAGGACGTGCTCGAGCGCACCGCGCACGTGACGTGGAAGGACTTCGCCGCCGACTCCTGCGAGGTGCAGGAGCAGTGCGTGCTCGCCCCGGGGCGCCGCAAGCTGCTTCGCTTCAGCACCTCCATCATGAACCTGGGCAGCAAGGCCGCCATCTTCCCGCCCGTGGAGGAGCACCCGGACATGTATGTCTTCGACGAGTGCCACGGGCACTACCACCTGGCGAACTTCGCCGCGTACGAGCTGCGCGACGCCCAGGGGCGCGAGGTGATGTCCGGCCGCAAGCAGGGCTACGCGCTGGTGGACGTGCAGAGCTACTGCTCGGACGCCGAGCCGTGGAACTACTACGAGCCGATGGGCATCTCCGCGGGCTGGTCGGACATCTACACGCTCGACGTGCCGTGCCAGTGGGTGGACGTCACGGACGTGCCGGACGGCACCTACACCTTCCAGGTCAGCGTGGACACGCGCGACATCGTTGACGAGGGGACGGTGCACCCCAACACCGTGTCCTTCCCGGTGCGCCTGCAGGGAGACACGGTGACGGTGCTGCCGTAATGCTGCGGGGCCATGAGCCCCGAGCGCCCGCTGTACCTGGACCACAACGCCACCACCCCCGTGGACCCGGAGGTGGTGGACGCCATGTTGCCGTACCTGCGCGAGCACTTCGGCAACCCCTCCAGCGGCCATGCGTACGGCCGCCGTGCCCACGCGGCGCTGGAGGACGCCCGCGGCAAGGTCGCCGCGCTCATCGGCGCGAAGCCGTTCGAGGTGCTCTTCACCTCCGGCGGCACGGAGGCCAACAACCTGGCCATCCGCGGCACCGCCGAGGCCCGCGCGGACCGACGCCACGTCCTCACCTCCGTCATCGAGCACCCCGCCACGAAGCTGCCCTGCGACGCGCTCGAGTGGCGCGGCTGGCGGGTGACGTGGCTGCCCGTGGATGAACAGGGCCGCGTGCGCGTGGAGGACGCCCGCGAGGCGCTGGACGCGGCGGGCGGCGAAACCGCCCTCGTGTCACTGATGCACTCCAATAACGAAACGGGCGTGCTGCAGCCGGTGGCGGACATCGCCGCGCTCGCGCGCCGCCACGGCGCCAGCGTGCACACGGACGCGGCGCAGTCGGTGGGCAAGGTGCCCGTGGACGTGAAGGCGCTCGGCGTGGACCTGCTCACGCTGGTGGGCCACAAGCTGCGCGCCCCCAAGGGCGTGGGCGCGCTGTACGTGCGACAGGGCACACCGCTCAGGGCCGTCACGCTGGGCGGCGGGCAGGAGCGGAGCCTCCGGCCTGGCACCGAGAACATCCCGTACGCGGTGGGGCTGGGCGTCGCGTGTGAGCTGGCGGGCCGGCGGCTCTCCCAGGGAGCCCAGGCGATGCTCGCGCTGCGCGAGCAGCTGTGGACCGGGCTGCGCGAGGCGGTGCCGGGGCTCGCCCTGAGCGGGCAGGACGCCGAGCGGCTGCCCAACACGCTCAACGTCCGCTTCCCCGGCGTCCGGGGTGGGGCGGTGCTGGCGGCGACGCCGGAGGTGGCCGCGTCCACGGGCTCAGCGTGCCATGACGGGGGCGAGACGGCGTCGCCGGTGCTCCGGGCCATGGGAATCCCGGAAGCGGACGCCCTGGGGGCGGTGCGCCTGTCCCTGGGGCCGGACACCTCTCAGGAAGAAGTCGCCCGGGCGGTGGTTGTGCTCGCGCGCGGGTGGAAGCAGGTGGCGGGCTGAAAACTTCCGTGCAATCACCCGACCTCGTCCGGCGTACGGCGTTCTACCGGGGCAGGCCAACGGTCCGGCGCCACCCGCCGACGCGAGAGGGTTTCACGTGAGTTTCAGGGTCGACGTGTGGGAGGGAGGGCGCATCGCGCTGTTCTCCCTGCGGGCCAACCGGCTGCGCACGGTGCTGACGACGGTGGGCATCGGCGTGGGCGTGTGCACGCTGCTGGCCATCGTCGGAATCATCCAGGGCATCAACCAGTCCTTCGCGGACCAGCTCGCGCAAATCGGCGCGAACACGCTCCAGGTGTCCAAGTTCCCCTGGACCATGCGTGGAGACTGGTGGGAGTACCGCAACCGGAAGAACCTGTCCGCGGACCTGGTGGAGCCCATCCTCCAGGCCTCCGAGCACGTGGTGGCCGCGGCGCCGCTCTACTTCGACCGGGTGGAGGCGCGCTTCCTGGAGCGGCGCATGGCGTCGGTGACGGCCATCGGCACCACGGCGGACTACGCGCTCATCTCCTCGTTCACGGTGGACAAGGGCCGCTTCCTGACGGACGCGGACGTGGACAACCGGGCGCAGGTGGCGGTCATCGGCGCGGAGCTGGCGCGCACGCTGTTCCCGGGGCTGGACCCGGTGGGCCACCGCATCACCCTGGGCGCCAAGTCCTACCGCGTGGTGGGCTCGCTGGAGGCCAAGGGCACCATCCTGGGGGAGAACCAGGACACGGTGGTGGTGGTGCCCTTCCGCACCTTCCAGGCGGACTTCGGCAAGCGCAACTCGCCCAACATCGCGGTGTCGGTGGACTCGCCGGACAACGTGCTCAAGGTGCAGGACCAGCTCACCGTGGCGCTGCGGCGCGAGCGCAGGACGCCGCCGGAGGCGAAGGACGACTTCGCCATCAACCGGCCCGAGCAGCTGGCCAACATCTACTCGCAGC
This sequence comes from Myxococcus guangdongensis, assembly GCF_024198255.1. NCBI lineage: Bacteria > Pseudomonadati > Myxococcota > Myxococcia > Myxococcales > Myxococcaceae > Myxococcus > Myxococcus guangdongensis. The sequence continues at coordinate 31,389 of NZ_JAJVKW010000012.1, read as the reverse complement.
TCACCGGCGCGCTCTACGGCGCGGCCACGGGCGTGGGGTTGATCACCCTCCTGGTGGGCGGCATCGGCATCATGAACATCATGCTGGTGTCGGTGCGCGAGCGGACGCGGGAGATTGGCGTGCGCCGCGCGCTGGGGGCGAAGAAGCGCACCATCATCCTCCAGTTCCTGATGGAGGCGGCCAGCGTGTCCGCGGTGGGCGGGACGCTGGGGACGGTGGTGGGGTTGGGCCTGGCGAAGACGGTGTCGTTCATCACGCCGCTGGCCGCGACGGTGGAGCCGTTGACGGTGGTGGCGGGCGTGGGGTTCGCGGCGATGGTGGGCCTGCTGTTCGGCATCTGGCCCGCGGCGCGCGCGGCGAACCTGGACCCGGTGGAAGCACTCCGCCACGACTGAGGACGACTGCCCATGATGGCCTTGCTGGACACCTTGCGGCTGGCGTTCGGGACGTTCGTCTCCAACCCGCTGCGCTCCTTCCTGACGCTGCTGGGCATCGTCATCGGCGCCACCACGGTGGTGTCGATGATGGGCCTCATCGAGGGCCTGCGCAACCAGGTGAACGAGAACCTGTCGGAGCTGGGCGCCAACTGCTTCCAGGTGCAGCGGCTGCCCTTCGGCGCGGGCAACCTGTCGCTGGCGGAGCTGTCGCGCCGGCCGCGCTTCACCCATGAGGATTTGGAGGCCATCCGCGAGCTGCCCTCGGTGCTGACCGCCGCGGGCGAGGACTCGCAGGGGGGACAGAAGGCGTCCACGCCGCTGCGCGAGTCGCGGGCGAACGTGGGCGTGTGGTCGGGGACGCCGGAGTACTTCCAGACGAACTCGGTGGTGGTGGCGCACGGGCGCGCCTTCACCCAGACGGAGTACCTGGATGGCCGCCGGGTGGCGGTCATCGGCCCGGACCTGGCGGAGACGCTGTGGCCCTCGCTGGACCCGCTGGGCCAGTCGTTCCGCCTGAAGGGGCGCAACTTCATCGTGGTGGGCGTGCTCAAGCGCAAGGGCGGCTTCCTGGGCGGCAGCGGCCAGGACAACCAGGTGATGACGCCGCTGACGGCCTTCCGTCCGCTGTTCGGCGTGCGCGACTTCCGGGTGAGCATCCAGGCGACGTCCGCGGAGGTCATCAAGCGCGCGCAGGACGAGGTGACGGTGCTGATGCGCCGGCGTCACAACCTCAAGCCGCTGGAGCCGGATGACTTCTTCGTGTTCTCCAACGAGAGCTCCACGGAGATGTTCAACAACATCTCGCAGGTGATTTCGGTGGCCAGCTTCGGCGTGTGCCTGCTGTCGCTGCTGGTGGGCGGCATCGGCATCCTGAACATCATGCTGGTGGCCGTGACGGAGCGGACGCGGGAGATTGGCATCCGCAAGGCGCTGGGCGCCAAGAAGCGGCGCATCCTGGCGCAGTTCGCCACGGAGGCGGTGGTGCTGTCCCTGGCGGGCGGGTTGCTCGGCGTGGCGCTGGGGGTGGGATTGGCGCACCTGGCGCGCTGGGTGCTGGGCCTGCCCACCGAGGTGCCGGGCTGGGCGGTGGGCCTGTCCCTGGCGATGAGCAGCGGCGTGGGCCTGGGCTTCGGAATCTATCCGGCCGCTCGCGCCGCGAAGCTGGACCCGGTGGAGGCGATGCGCACCGAATAAATGCGCCACCTGGCGTCGCACCGTGTCTGGTGAAAGGGGCCCGCCCGCGAGTGTTCCGCGGACCGGGCCCCTTCCTATTCCACGCGCGAGGGCGTGGGGACTACGGGCAGGGCGGGGTGCAGATGAGCTCGCCGGTGATGGGGTGCTTGTAACAAACAGGCACACACTCGGACTTCGGAGCCGACTGGGTGGTGAAGCCCGTGGTCACTCCAAAGACAGCGGCGACGGCGGTGAAGACGACGGCAACGCGGAGGTGCTTGAGAGCCTTCATTGGGGTGTGTCTCCAGACAGCGTGTCCGTACGGCCCGGCAACAATGGCGTTGGATGTCATTGATGACAACCGAGAATTCAGGAGTAGTGCTGCGCGTGTGGCTTTGCCGGTGAGGCACGCACGGAGCGCCCCGGTGAGACATCCGGAATTGGAGAGGGATTGCGGCGCGCTTGTAACTATCGCGTGGGTTGGTGCGAGCGAGGACCGCCGCCGGCCCACTGGTAGCCGAGCGTCGCGCCGGAGCCGACGAAGGCCAGGGCGATGAGCTGGCGCACGGCCTGGAGGCGGGTGCTGGGTTCGGAGAGCTTCGTCAGCAGGCCATCGACGGCGGCGGCCAGGAGGGTGCCCGCGGCGGCGCCGGCGAGGGCTCCGAGGTAGGCGTCCGCCCTGTCCTCGCCGCGGCCGAACGCGAGCTCTCCGAGGCCCCAGGTTCCGAGCGCGGCGAGGGGCGGGGTGAGCAGGAGGCCTCCGCCGACGGCCGCGACCTCCAGGTCCATCCAGCGTCCGCTGCCCGGCGTGGCGGGGCGGAAGAAGAGCAGGCGCGAGGGCAGGTAGCCCCCGAGCATCCCCGCGGCCGTCTGCGCGCTCGTGGCGCCCAGGCGGGTGTCACCGCCGACGCGCGTGGCGCCCCAGATGCCGCCGAGCGGTAGCAGCGCGATGCCGCCGTGCGCGACCCAGGCGCCGGTGGACAGGGGCGCGTCCTCGGGGCGGGTGGGCTGGTACGTGCTGCTCGCGCCGAGTGGGGGCGGGGTGGTGGGCTCCAGCCGAGAGGCTCGCAGCGGAACATCGGCGCGTGACGCCTGGGGCATGAGGCCCGCGCCCACGAGGAGCCAGATGCTCGAGAGGACCAGGTGTCGTGACATGCGCGCTCGGGCCGGAGGAGGAACGGGGAGGGTGCGCACGCGCGCGGCGCCGCTCCACCGTGCGCCGTCCGAGTGACGTGCGTCACACACTGTGCTCGCGCCGAGATGTTGTCCGGTGGACGCCGTGTTTGCGCTCGCGGTGTCACATGGCAGGTGCCGCGATGGCGGAGCGCCATTAGCTTCCGAAGGTGAAGCTGGCCTGCTCCGTGCTCGTCGCGTTGCTCGTCGCCGGGTGCCATGCTCCGAATCATCGGCACGACCTCCGGCTGCGTGCGCTGCCCACCGCGGCCGACGAGACGCGCTCGCTGGCCTTCTTCCAGTCCCTGGGTGTCGCGCTCACGCCCGGCCACCACGTGGAGCTGGTGGAGAACGGCCGCGTCTTCGATGTCCTGGACGAGGAGATTCGCGCCGCGCGCTCCAGCATCCACATCGCCAGCTACATCTGGCGCCCGGGGGAGCCCTCGGAGCGACTGGTGCGCGCGCTGCGCGAGCGACAGCCCGGCGTCGCGTGCCGCGTGCTCGTGGACCCGCTGGGCAGCGTCAACTTCGACTCCGTGGGCATCGCGCTCTCGAACGCGGGCTGCGAGGTGCGCATCTTCCGCCCCATCCAGGGCGCCCTGCCCTCGCTCGACGCCGCGCGCATCAAGACGCGCCTGCATCGCAAGCTCGTGGTGCGCGATGGCGAGGTCGGCGTCACCGGGGGCTTCGGCATCTGGCGAAGCTGGCTCGGCGACGCGGAGGGGCCCGAGTCCTGGCGCGACATGAGCGTGCGCGCGGAGGGGCCCGCCGTGCGCGAGATGCAGGTGGCCTTCGCGCAGAACTGGCAGGAGGCGGGCGGAGACTTCCTTCCATCCGAGGCCTTCCCGGAGCTCGCCCCCCGAGGAGAGGCCCGCGCGGGCTTCGTCGCGAGCACGCAGAACCGCTTCCTCTCCGACGCGCGCCGCATGACGCTGCTCACCATCGCCGCCGCGAAGCGACGCCTCTGGATTTCCAACTCGTACTTCATCCCCTCCGACGCCATCGGCGACATGCTGCTGGAGAAGGTGAAGCAGGGCGTGGACGTGCGCGTGCTCGTGCCCGGGCGACATCACGACATCGCGCCGGTGCACGCCGCGCAGCGCGCGTCCTACGCGAGGCTGCTCGAGGGTGGGGTGCGCATCTGGGAGTACGAGCTGTCGATGATGCACTCCAAGACCATGCTCGTGGACGAGGACCTGTCCGTGGTGGGCTCGACGAACATGGACCCGCTGGCGCTGAGCACCTCGGACGAGTGCTCGCTCGTGGTGGAGGACCCGGCCCTGGCCGCGTCGCTCGCCGCCGCGTTCGAGAAGGACATGCTCCACTCACGCGAAATCCACTGGGACGGCTGGCGCCGCCGCGGACTGCTGCAGCGGCTGGGCGAGAAGCTGCCCTGGTTCATCAGCGACTACCTGTGAGCGCGGCGCCGTGTCTCAGAACTGGAACGTGGTGCCCAACTGCACGAGCGGCTCCTCGCCCTCCCATCGCTCGGTGCGTGGCGCGGAGGTGGGGCCGCACATGCCGAAGGGGCAGAGCAGGGGCCGGGGAGGATAGGTCGTCGTCCGGGTCTGCGTGGATTGGACTCCCACGCCGAGCGACAGATGCCACCGGGTGTTCAGGGGATGCGAATAGCCCACGAGCCCGCCGACGGAGGAGCGTCGGCCGAACGTGTCGTCGTCCACGGTGAACAGGGTGTAGCTCGCCTGCGCCGAGACGAAGACCCCTTCGTGGAACGTCTCGCCGAAGAAGAGGCGGCTGCCCACCTGCGCGCCCACGATGTGGATGTCCGGGCCGAAGTGGGTGCCGCCGAAGATGGACAGGTGCCGGAAGGGTTGATGCTCCATGCTCACCATGAGGATGGGCGCATTGGCGCGTCTCCGGTCGAACTCCCAGGCGTGGCTCCGCGCTCCCACGTTCACCGCCCAGGTCCGGGACTCGAGGTCCGCGGGTGCGTGCTCGGAGGGGCGTGGTGAGGGGGCCGTGTCTCCCTGTGCCTGGGCGAGGAGGGGCAGGGCGACGAGCCCGCTCAGGAGGCTGCGTCGAATCAGGTCGGGGCTCATGATGGCGTGGGCCTGGGAGGGGGTTGGGCGTCAGAACCGGAGCGTGAGCGCCAGTTGCAGCACGGGCTCCACGGACTCCGTCTTCGAGACACCTTCTTCTTCCTGCGCGGGCGCCGCCTGCTTGCAATAGAGGATGCAGGGTGGCCCCAAGGAGCTCGGAGGCGGCTCGGTCTTTGTCCGGGTGCGGGTGGTCTGTGCGCCGGCCCCCGCCGAGATGAGCCACCGTCGGCCCAGCGCATGCGAATAGCCCACGAGCCCGCCGAATGAGGTGCGGGTGCCGTCCGTGCGGGAGTCCACCTCGATGAGTGAGTGGCTGGCCTGCGCCGACACGAAGACGCCTTCGTTGAAGGTCTGGCTGAAGAAGACCCGGGTGCCCACCTGCCCTCCGAAGGTGTCGAGGCGCACCGTGAAGTGCAGGCCCCCGTACAGGGACAGGTAGCGCAAGAGCTGTTGCTCCATGCTCACCGTGAGGAGGGGGAACCCGGCGGGCGACTCGTCGAACGAGAACGACTGTCCGCGCATCGCCAGGTTCAAGGACCGTGTCCAGCGGTCGACCTCGACCTCGGTGGCGGCGTCGAGGAAGGGCGAGGGCGGCGCGTCCTCCTGGGCGTGGGCGAGGAGGGGGAGTGCGACGAGTGCGCTCAGGACGCCGTGACGCAACGAGTGGAGGTTCATGGTTGCGTGGCCCCAATGGCAAGGGATGTGCCGGCGGCAACCCGGCGAGATGACAACCCCTGGGACGCGCGGAATGCGCAACGCGATGCACAAGCGCGAAGCGCGCTTCGCGAAGCACCGCGTCCTCCGGGTGGCGATGCTCACCGGCGCCGGGCGCGAGCTTGACGAGGGCGGCGCGGTGAGCGGGCCGAGGACTCGCGGTGCGTCGTCGGACGCGCCCCGGACAGTGACGCGCCACGCGTGGTAAGGGCTCGGGGCATGAGCACCCAGGACGTGGTGGGGCGGGCCGTCATCCGAGAGATTCGGCCCGAGGACGATGGTGTGGTGGGAGAGCTGCTGGTCGAGGCCTTCATCACCCAGTACGCGAAGAAGCTGCCGGAGGTGGTCTACACGGAGGAGCGCAAGCGCGAGCTGCGCGACGTGGCCTCTCGACGGAAGATTGCCTCGCTCCTGGTGGCCGAGCTCGAGGGCGAGGTCATCGGCACCGTGGCCCTCTTTCCTCCCGGCGCGCCGAGCTCGGAGGCGTGGCTGCCTCGCGCGGCGGACCTGCGGGGGCTGGCCACCGCGGTGAAGGTGCATGGCCAGGGCCTGGCGCGACCGCTGCTCGACGCCGCGGAGGACCTGGCCCGGCGCTGGGGCGTGGACGCGGTGTGTCTGCACGTCCGTCGCGGCGCCGTCGGCGTCGCGCGCATGTACATGTCCCGCGGCTACGTGCGCGCGCCCGAGGGCGACATGAACCTGCCCACGGTGTTCCTCGAGGCCTATGTGCTGCGCCTGAAGTAGCCGTCATCCGGTGGCCGCCGCCCTGATGACACCGGTCATCAGGCCCTCGACGGCGGTCATCAGGAGCGCGCCTTTCCTGGCCCTGGAATCGCTGGCTTCCGCCGTGATTCCAGGGGCTTGGCGCGAGGTAGGGAAGCCGGGGACCCTGGCACACGCCGTGCTCAAGGCAGGTGCATCGGCTGACCTGGTTCAGCCCTCGCAGCCCTGCTCCCGAGGACTTCGTCATGGCGCTCTCCCCCATCTCCCGCTCCGCTGTCTCCCCCGTCGCGCCCTCGCTGTCGTCCCGCGCCGAGTCGGTGTCGCAGGCGGCGCGGCCGACGCCGATGAACGCGCCCTCGGCCCAGTCCCTCTTCCAGAAGGACCGCTTCGAGACGGGCGGCCTCAAGAGCGCGGAGGGACTCCAGAAGCTGGTGAAGGTGCTCGCCTCGCAGCTGGAGGCCCTCAATGAGCTGGCGCAGGTGCTCGGTGGCGCCCAGGGTCAGGGCGGCACGGGCGTGCCCCCGCTGGGGGGCGCGCAGGGCGGCACGGGCGTGCCTCCGCTGGACGGCCTCGCGGGTCCGGGAGCGCTCGCGGGTTGCGCCGAGGCCCCCTCCGCGGGCCCGCAGCAGGTCCCGAGCCTCGGTGCCCAGGCCCCGTCCGCCGTGAGCAAGGCCGCGGCCCCCTCCATCGGCCAGCCCGCCGCCGGCGCGGAGGCGGTCGGCGCGAAGGAGAAGGTCTCCGACTCGCAGGGCGCGAAGAGGGACGGCAACACGCTCTCGCTCTACAACGACGGCGACAAGCCGATGACCATCCAGTTCACCCCGAACGCGGGTGAGAAGGCGGTGGACACGGTCACCCTCCAGCCGGGCGAGAACCGCACGGTGAAGTTCCCCGAGGGGTGGTCGGGCAACTTCCGCAGCACGTCGGGCGACGGGAAGAACGCCACGCTCGGCGAGGTGAAGTTCGACGGGGGCTTCGGCAAGACCTACTACGACGTCAGCTACATCGAGGGGCACAACACCGCGATGACGATGCAGCCCGTCAGCGGTGGCCGGACGTCCGGGACGCTGGAGAACCTGCTCGCCTCCGCGCCGGACGCGGTGAAGGCCCGAGGTGAGGACGGGTCGGTGTATGGAATCAAGAAGACCACCACCTCGGAGGTGAAGGACCCGGCGGTGGTAGACTTCTTCCGCAAGCACGTCGGCGCGGACCAGGGTTATGTCATCCCCACCGACGACGCGAGCACGCTGGGCAGCGGTGACAGCAACCTGGTCGTCCGCATGAAGAACCTCACCTGAGTTCCACCGGCGCCGCGCGCGCCGGCCGTGTCCCTCCATGAGCGTCCGCCTCCCGCAGAATGCCCCCCGTCCCGGAGTCCCCACGCGGTCCGCGAGGGAGGAGGCGGCGCGCGAGCAGGCGAAGCCCGCGGAGGCGAAGAAGTCGGACAAGTCCACCCAGGCGAAGGGCACCGGCGGCAAGCCCGCGACGGGTGGGAAGACCGGCGCCCGCCCCGCCGAGGGTGAACAGGCGCAGCAGGGCGCGCAGGGGGGTGTCCACCGCGACGGGATGGACGCCGGCGCCCAGCGCGGCGGCTCCGGCGGGCTCGAGGGCTTCACCCAGGGCGGCGCCGAGGCGCTCGGCACGGCGCCCCCGACGGGCACCTCCACGGGGATGGCGGCGAAGCCCGCACAGGCGGCGATGTCCACGCCCGCCGGTGCGCAGCAGTCCCCGCGCGCCGAGCCGCAGGCGCCCGCGCCGACGCCGCAGTCCGCGCGAGAGTCCTCCTCCGCACAGGCTCCGCGTGAGCAGGACATCGCGGAGCGCGCGCCTCGCGAGGAGACGCCGGCCTCGCGAGAAGGCCGCGCGAGGGTGCGGGCCGCCGTGATGGACCGGCTGATGCGAGGCTACGCCGACCTGGAGGCCAAGCTCTCCCAGTTCGTCCAGGCCCCGGGGCGCCATCAGGGCGTGGTCACCGTGCCCATCATGATGAGCGAGAGCTCCATCACGCTCGAGTTCTGGGCGGTGGCCGCCGGGACGCCCGAGGACCGGGCCTTCCTGACCGAGGTGCTCGGGGTGCCGGCCAACGTGGATGACGCGTACCTGCTCGAGCTGCTGCGCGAGGAGATCCACCTGGCCTTCGACGTGTTCCAGCGCTCGGAGCCGGGCAAGCAGGTCCGCGCGGCGTACGAGGCGGTGCTCACCCGCTACGACGCGGCCCGCATCCAGACCGTCATCGAGGGCCACGACACCGGCCCGATGGTGGCCGAGTGTGCCCGGCTCCAGCTGACGTGCGAGCCGGACTTCACCCGCTCGCTGCTGCTGTCCCCGGGCCAGCTCGCCGTCGCGCGCTTCGCCGACGAGGGCAGCGCCACGCAGGTGATGGTGGCCGGCCTGACGCTGCAGCAGCTGGGCTCACTCGTGGGCCACCTGCGCACGCTCAACCCGATGCTCAGCAACGCGCAGGTGCGCACGCTGTTGTTCCGCGCCTCCACGGATTTGAAGCTCGCGTTGCGAAAGCCACTGGGTGACGCGGAGGTGGAGCGCGTTCAGGAGCTGGCGAAGCAGCTGCTCCGGCTCCAGGCCGTCGAGCTGCTCTTCGTCTGAAGAGAGACGCCCGTGGACGAGGTTGCTCCATGCGGGTCCTGCTCCGCGCGTCAGTCCGCCAGCGCTCGCGGCGAGCGTGACGCGCGGCCCGGGTGAGGCCCCCGGCTCAGGAGGACTCGCGGGCGAAGGCCGCCTTGCGGGAGCCGCCGCCATCGGAGTTGCCCAGCGCGGTGGCAATCTCGCCGCCCCGCTGCGCGCGCTCGGCCTCGGTGGTGCCCGCGGCCTGCTCGACGACGAGCATGCCGCCGCCGTTGTGCTCGCTCCAGGCGGTGCTCACCGCGTCCTCGAGCGCCCCGGCGTCCATCTTCACGCTCTTGCCGGTCCCCGGGTCCTTCACCGTGTAGTTGCCCTGCGCGTCCTTGCCATCGACGGTGACCCAGTGCGCGCGGCCCTTGCCCGCGTCCTTCGCGTTCGGGTCCACCTTGTTGGAGTCCACCAGCACCGCGGCCTTGCCGTCGCGCGCCAGGGCGTCATCCATCAGCTTCTTGTCGAAGGAGCCGGAGGCCTGCGTCACCTCCGCGCCCTCGTGCGCAATCATGTTGGACAGCTCGTGCGGCGTCGTCCCGTCGCCGTTGGTGAAGCGCGACTCGAGCGCGTCCATCGTCTCCGTCGCCGTCGACGGCTTCGCGCCCGTGGTGCCCTTGTCCTTGCCCAGCATCACCGCCACCGCGGACCCACAGTTGGAGTCCTTGGTCTGCTGGAGCACCGACGGCGAGCCCTCCGCGGGGCCGCCCAGCTGGGGCACCTTCATGGAGCTCAGGTCCGCGACGCAGGCCACCTGCTGGGGCTGCGTCGCGGCGGACGCCGTGCCCACCGCGTTGGCCAGCGCCCCGAAGCGCTGCGCCCACTCGTTCAGCTGGGCCTCCTGCGCGCCGTACGCGTCCGAGGGCGCCTCCACCGGCGTCACCTCGGGAGCCGTCGCCGTGCCCGTCCCGGAGGATGCGGCCCCCGGCGTCGTCGCCACGTCGACGCGTGGCTGCTCGAGGGTCCTCACCAGGGTCGGAGAGAGGGGGATTCGCACGGGGGGGCCTCCAGGGACAATAGGGGTACGTCGTCATCCCACTCTAACCCGAAAGTCCCTCCGCGTTAAGGGTCCCGCCCCGTATCCAGGTCGTGCTTGCGCAGCAGTTTCTTCAAGTAGACACGGTCAATGTCCGCTTCTCGGGCGGCCCGGGAGATGTTCCCCTCGCAACGCTCCAGGAGGTTCTTCAGGTAGTCGCGCTCGAAGCCCTCGATGAGGCGCTCCTTGGCTTCCTTGAAGGGGAGGTCCAGTTCGACCTTGGCGCCCGCCTCGCCGGAGGACTCCAGCTCCGGCAGGGCCTCCTCGCCCAGGTTGACCACCTGCTCCACCACGTTGCGCAGCTCACGCACGTTGCCGGGCCAGGGGTACTGCGCCAGCAGCGCGCGCGTCTGGACCGACAGCGCGCTGGGCGCCCGGCCCGTCTGCTTGAGCATGTGGTCGATGAGGGCCGGGATGTCCTCGGGGCGCTCACGCAGGGGCGGCAGGCTCACCCGCAGCACCGCGAGCCGGTGGAACAAGTCCCGCCGGAACTTCCCCTGCTGCACCGCCTGCTCCAGATTCACGTGCGTGGCGGCCACCACGCGCATGTTCACGGACAGGTAGTCGTTGGCGCCCACGCGCTTGACCTGCCGGCGCTCGAGCACGCGCAGCAGGCGCGGCTGCAGCTCCAGCGGCAGCTCACCCACCTCGTCCAGGAACACCGTGCCGCCCTGCGCGCGCTCGAAGGCGCCCGCGCGGTCCGTCTGCGCGCTGGTGAACGCGCCCTTCACGTGGCCGAACAGCTCGCTCTCGATGAGCGTGCCCGGCACGCCCGCCAGGTCCACGATGACGAACGGGCCCTTCTTGCGCGGGCTCTGCTGGTGGATGGCCTCCGCGCACAGGTCCTTGCCCGTGCCCGTCTCGCCCTGGATGAGCACGTCCGCGCCGCCGGGGGCCAGCCGCTCCAGCAGCGTGAAGGCCTCGCGCATCTTGCGGCTCTGCCCGACGAGCGCCCCGAAGTGGTCCTTGTCCGACAGCAGGACGGCGCGCTCGCGCGTGTCCTCGGGCATCAGCTTCAGCTCGGTGGTGCCCAGGGTGATGACGGAGCCGGGGCGCAGCTCCAGGGACGTGAAGCGCAGCCGCTCGCAGAACGAGCCGTTGTGCGATTCCAGGTCCGTGGCCACCACGTGCTCGTCATGCACCTCCAGCCGCAGGTGCTGTCGGGAGACGGCCTTGTCCGCCAGGATGATGTCGCACGTGGGCGCCTTGCCCACCACGTGCGTGCCCTGTCGGAGCGGATGCACCTTGCCGGAGTCCGGACCCGAGAGGATGCGGAGCACCATCTTCACCTGACCCGCCCGTCCGCGCGTCAGCGTGGCCGTGGCATCCAGGTTCGCCTCTTCCTCGTCCGGCGGCAGCGACACGGGGGCGGACGGTAGCACGCCCCGGCGGGGGTGCCACCTTCCACGCGTGTCACCTCTTCCGGGGACGCACCAGCGCGCGCACCGGCCGCGCGGCCTTCCTCTCCACGGGCAGGGAGGCGAGGAACCCGTCCACCTCCCCCGCGCGCTCGGGCAGCTCCGCCTCCGTGAACCACCCCTTGGCCCGCGCGGCCTCCTCGCGCGCCTGGGGCACCTGTCCCGTCTGGGCCAGCGCCTTCGCCAGCGCGAACCCGGACTCCGCCAGCGCGTCCGGGGGCACGGACGGGAAGCCCACCGCCTCGCGCAGCGGCTTCACGGCCTCGCCCGCGCGGCCCAGCCCGAGCAGCGCCTGGCCCACGCCGTCCAGGGAGAACTGCAGCTTGTCGTCGCCGGGGGGCAGCACCTTCTGCTTCATCGCGAGCGCGCGCTCATACGTCTTCAGCGCGTCCTCGAAGCGGCGCAGGGCGAGCTGACACATGCCCACCTCGTCGAGCGCCTCCGCCAGCTTCAGGTTGTCCGCGCCGTAGAGGGCCTGGAAGATGTCCGCCGCCGCCTGCGCGTGGGGCAGGGCCTTGTCGTCCTGCCCCTGCTCTCGCAGCGTCATGGACAACAGGCCGTGGCGCCGGGCCACGTCGGGGTGCTGGGGGCCCATGGCGGCGGTGGTCTTCTGGAGCGCCTCCTCCATCAGCTTCAGCGCGAGCGCCGGGTCGCCGAGCGAGTTCACCACGTGCGCGAGCAGGAACGTGGTGCGCGCGCGCTTGGGGTGCTCCTCCGGCAGCTCCCTCGCGTAGAGCGCGCGGGCCTCCTCCACGCGCGCCTTGGCCACGTCGAACTGGTTCTGCGTGATGGCCAGGTTGGCTTGATTGACGCGCACGTCGCCCAGCAGCACCGGGTCTCCGCCCATGCGCTCCAGGGTGGCCTCGGCCAGCTCGCCCCAGCGCGCCGCGGGCTCGAAGTGCCGCAGCCCGTCCTCCACGAAGAGCAGCTTGTTGAGCGCCGTCGCCTTCAGCCGGTCCGCGTGGCCGGCCTCGGCGTCGAACACGGCGCGTGAGAGCAGCTTCGCGGCCTCGGTGGACTCCCCCGTCTGCTCCAGCAGCCAGCCGTTCAGGTACCGCGCCTCGGCGCGCAAGGGCAGATGGCCCGTGGCCTCGATGGGCGCCATCAGCGGCTTGACCGCCTCCAGGGCCAGGGGGTGCTTCCCCGCGTCCATGAGCGCGCGCACGTGGGAGAGCTTCTCCTCCAGCGCCTCGATGTCCGCGCGGCGCCGAGGGTCGGTGGGCAGCCGCTGCGCCGAGGCGAGCGCCTCCGCGTCCTCGCACTCCCCCAACGCGGGCAGGGCGAGCGCCGCGTCCAGCGACTTCTCCACCATCGCCGCGTCCGCGCTCGACAAGAGCGACACCGTGGCGGTGAAGTCCTTGCGCCGGCGCTCCAGGCACACGAACTGCCGGTCCAGCTGCTCCTCGGGCTTCACGCCCTGCACCTGGGTGGCCTCGCAGGCCTGCACGCGCTGCTGCTTCCACGCCTGCGCGTAGTCTCCCAGCGCGTGCGTCACGCGCTCGGCCATCGCCTTCGCGAAGGGGCGGCCCGTGGCCTCGAACGCGGTGGCCAGCTTCTCCGACGTGGAGGGTGACCACGCCGCGTCCATCTGCGCGCCCGCGTCCACGCACGTCCGCGACTGGTGCCACGCCGCGCCCGCCGTCAGCGCCAGCGTGGTGCCCAGCGCGCCCGCCGCCGTCACCCACCGGCGGCGCTGGAGCCTGTTGTGCTCCTGGGACAGGGCCTCCAGCAGCGCGGACATGGAGGGGAAGCGCGCGTCGGCCTCCAGCGACAGGCCGCGCAGCACCGCGTCGCGCACCCAGCCGGGCACCTTCGAGTCGCGCGGAGGCTCGCGCACCGCGAGCGGCGGCGGCCGGGTGGCGGTGGTCGCCAGGGCCCCCGCGGGCGTGGCGAGCGACTCGGTGCGCTGGGAGGTCTCGCCCATGCTCGAGACGACGTAGGCCTTCACGCTCCCCGGGTCGAAGGGGCGCGCGCCGTAGAGCGCGCCGTACAGCGCGGCGCAGAAGCTGAACTGGTCCGTGCGTCCGTCCAACGTCGCGCCCCGGAACTGCTCCGGGGACATGTAGTTGGGCGTGCCCACCAGCGCGCCGTGTCCGGTGAGCGTGGTGTCCAGCATCCGCCGGCTGGAGGCGAGCGTCTCGCGGGTCTCCTCGGGGAGCGGGTCCTCCTCGCGCATCTCGCCGATGGGGCGCGCCAGGCCGAAGTCCATCACGTACACGCGGCCCGCGCGGCTGATGAGCACGTTGGCCGGCTTGAAGTCGCGGTGCACCAGCCCCGCCGCGTGCGCGGCCTCCAGGCCCCGGCCCGCGTCCACGTAGCGCGTGAGGATTTCGCGCCACGAGCGCGGTGACTCCTTCAGCCACGACGCCAGCGTGCCGCCATCCACCAGCTCCATGGCGACGAAGACCTGATCGCCCCACATGCCCACGTCGAACACCGGGATGACGTGCGGGTGGGAGACGCGCGCCATGGCCTGCGCCTCGCGCAAGAGCCGCGCCCGCGCCTCCTCGGACTCGTCGTGACGGCCGTCCGGGTGCAGCAGCTTGAGCGCCACCTTCCGGTCCAGATCCGGGTCATAGGCCGCGTACACCACGCCCATGCCGCCCTGGCCCAGCCGGCGCAGCAGCACGTACCGGCCCACCTGGGAGAAGGGCGGCGCCCGGCGGCGCGCCTCGTCGGGCCCCGTGGCGGAGTCGTCACCGTGCGAGCTCCAGCCCACCTCCCGGTCCCCGGTTCCGTAGGAGCGTGAGGCCACGTCCCGGTCTCCCGCGCCGCGGGCGCCCGAGCCCGCACCCGAGCTCCCGGCGCCCAGGGACAGGGTCCCTTCGAGCTTGTCGCCCGTGCCCAGGGACATCGTCCCCTCGTGCTCGCCGCCCGTGCCCAGGGACAGGGGCCCTTCGAGCTTGTCGCCCGTGCCCAGGGACATCGTCCCCTCGTCCGCAGGCGCCGGGACGAGCGAGGCGGTTCCCTCGTCGTCGCTGCCCGTGCCGACGGAGCCCTCGCCCCTGTCGCCTGTGTCGTTCTTGGTCATTCCTGGCGCACCCTTCCCTGCAAGTGTACCCAAGCTCCTCCAGACTCCGAGGTTCTCGCCGTCTCGCGTCAGTCGCCTGGTTGCTCCAGGACAGACGTGCCGTGGCTCCCACCTCCCGAATGTGAGGTGTCCGCCAGGACCTCTCCTCCCGCGGGCGAGGTCGGAGCACAGGCCGTGATGTGGGAAGGCCACACCTGTCGCGGAGGTTCATCCAGGTGCACACGCCCACGGCGCCGGGGCGCTTGTGTCCGCGCGTCGGAAGGCGCGAGCCTGGGCGGGCCATGTCCATCCGCAAGGACTACGTCGAGCGTCTCATCGAGCAGTTCGCCGCCGCGCTGTCGCGGCTGCTCAAGGCCCGTCAGGAGAAGCGCTTCGCCGAGGCGGCGGCGCTCATCCGCTCGACGGCGCTCGACACGTTGGGGATGGAGTACTCGGCCCTGCTGATGGTGGACGCCGCGTCCACCGCGCGCCTGTTGGGCGACCCGATGCGGGTCAAGGTGCTCGCGCGACTGGTGGCCGAGGACGGCGAGCTGCACCTGGAGCAGGGCGACTCGCGAATGGCCACCGAGCGCTTCGAATACGCGCTCGCGCTGTATGCCGAGTCGCGCCGCCTGGGCCTCCCCCACGATGCGGAGGACTCCGCCGTCCTCGCCCGCCTCCGCGGGTGGTTGGGCCCCGGCGCGAGCGCGTGAAAGACAACACCGCCGCCTGAGTCCGCCCGCACCCGTCAATGAATGACGCGGCGCGGCCCATGACGCCATGCATTGGAGTCGGTGTCGGATGTCTTTGCGTGAGGCGGGTCCTGTTCCCGACAGGTGGAGTGCCTGGGTGCAGGACAGTCGCCCGGCATTCTGGCGGGCGGCGCCGGGGTGGGTTGCGGTGATGTCTGTGTTCGCGGATACGATGAAGCGCACGTCCTCGTTGCCATGTCTGGGGTGTGCGCTTGTCGTTCGTCGAGCTTCCCGAGAGCGTCGTTCCGTGTCGAAACCTGGTGGGAGGCGAGTGGCTGGTGCCGCAGGGCGCGACGCTGCTCGATGTCCGCAGCCCCTACACCGGCACCGTCATCGGCCGGGTTCCCCTCACGCCCGCGGAGGGTGTCGCGCAGGCGGTGGAGGCCGCGCGCCCCGCCGCCGCGCTGTGGCGCAACCTGTCGCCGCGCGAGCGCACCCAGCCCCTGTTCCGCTTCCGGAGCCTGCTGGAGCGGGACTTGAATCGACTCTCCCACCTGGCCGCGAGCGAGGCGGGCAAGACGGTGGCGGAGGCGCGCGCCGGGGTGCTCAAGGGTCTGGAGGTGTGCGAGTTCGCGCTGTCCCTGCAGAACCTGGACAGCGGCGCGCACCTGGAGGTCAGCCGGGGCGTCACGTGTGAGCTGCGCCGCGAGCCGTTGGGCATCGTCGCGGGCATCACCCCGTTCAACTTCCCGGCGATGGTGCCCATGTGGCTGTTCCCCATCGCGGTGACGCTGGGCAACGCCTTCATCCTCAAGCCGTCGGAGAAGGTGCCCCTCACCGCGTGCGCGCTGGGCGAACTCATGCGCGAGGCGGGCTATCCCCCCGGCGTCTTCTCCGTCGTGCACGGCGCGCGCGAGACGGTGGACGCGCTGGTGGCGCACCCGGACGTCAAGGCGCTGGCCTTCGTGGGCTCGTCGGCCGTGGCGCGGCAGCTCTACGCGCGCGGCGGTGAGCGCGGCAAGCGCGTGCTCGCGCTGGGCGGCGCGAAGAACCACCTCATCGTCGCGCCGGACGCGGACCCGGAGCTCACCGCGCAGGCCGTGGTGGACTCGTTCACCGGCTGCGCGGGCCAGCGCTGCATGGCGGGCAGCGTGCTCTTGGCGGTGGGCGACATCGAGCCCTTGCTCGAGGACATCGCCCGGCGCGCGGCGAGGCTCGAGGTGGGCCCCGGCATGGGCGCCATCATCGACAAGGGCGCGGTGGAGCGGCTGGAGGCGGCCATCGCCCGCGCGGCCACCGAGGGCGCGCGCGTCACGCTGGACGGGCGCGGCAAGCGTCCGGTGGGCGAGGCGTGGGCCGGCGGCAACTGGCTGGGCCCGTCCATCCTGGACCACGTGCGCCCGGACATGGAGGCCGCCAGGCGCGAGCTGTTCGGCCCGGTGCTGTCCATCATCCGCGTGCCCACGCTGTCGGCGGCGCTCGCGGTGGAGAACGCGTCCACCCATGGCAACGCCGCGTCCATCTTCACCACCAGCGGCGCGGTGGCGCAGGCGGCGGTGGAGGGCGTGCGCGCGGGCATGGTGGGCGTCAACGTGGGCGTGCCCGTCCCGCGCGAGCCGTTCTCCTTCGGCGGCACCGGTGAGTCGCGCTTCGGCCACGGCGACATCACCGGCGTCTCCAGCCTCGACTTCTGGACGCAGCTCAAGAAGGTCACCCGCAAGTGGTCGGCTCGCACCGACGGCTCGTGGATGAGCTGAGCGTCTCCTCGCACGAGCTCCAGTCGCGCCCGCAAGGAGGGCGCTCCCATGGCAGACAAGAAGCCCTTCAATTCCATCCGTCTCACCTCGCATCCGGATGGCGACACGCCGAGCGTGCCCATCCGCTGGGGTGAGGCGGAGCCGCTGCGCCGAGGGCCCGTGGTGGCCACGCTCACCGAGCCCGGCCACCGCAACGTCATCGGCACGCACGCGGGCTCCTACGCCGTCTACCGCGCGCTCGCCGTGGCCGCGGGCATGCTGCCGCAGGACCACCGCGCGGACCTGAAGGACACCTCGCCCGCCGCGGAGATTGGCCCGCATCCGTCCTGGAGCAACCCGGACCGCATCGTCTCCCTGGACCCGTGGGGCGCGGTGGCGCCGCAGGCCTTCCGTCCCTTCTACGAGCAGGGCGTCGACTTCCGTCCCACCATCGCCGTCACCCGCGCGCACATCAACCTGCCGGAGCTGCGCGACGCGGTGGAGGCGGGCCGGCTCGTCCCGGACGGCGACCTGCTCACCGCCAACGGCGACATCAAGGTGGTGAAGGCCGCGGTGGACCCGGTGTGGCACCTGCCGGGAATCGCGCGGCGCTTCGGCCTGACGGAGAGCGCGCTGCGCCGCGGCCTCTTCGAGCAGACGGGCGGCATGTTCCCGGAATTGATTACGCGCCCGGACCTGCACGTCTTCCTGCCGCCCATCGGCGGGCTCACGCTGTATGCCTTCGGCGACATCCGCTCGGTGTCCAACAAGGACATCCCGCTGGCGGTGCGCGTGCACGACGAGTGCAATGGCTCGGACGTGTTCGGCAGCGACATCTGCACCTGTCGGCCGTACCTGGCGCACGGCATCGAGGAGTGCGTGCGCACGTCGCAGGCGGGCGGCGCGGGCATCATCGTCTACCTGCGCAAGGAGGGCCGCGCGCTGGGCGAAGTCACCAAGTTCCTGGTCTACAACGCGCGCAAGCGCCAGGAGGGCGGCGACTCCGCGGCCACGTACTTCCACCGCACCGAGTGCGTGGCGGGCGTGCAGGACATGCGCTTCCAGGAGCTGATGCCGGACGTGCTCCACTGGCTGGGCATCACCCGCATCCACCGCTTCGTGTCGATGAGCGACATGAAGCACGACGCGATTGTGCGCTCGGGCATCGAAATCCTCGAGCGCGTGCCCATTCCCGAGGAGCTGGTCCCCGCCGACGCGAAGGTGGAGATGGAGGCGAAGAAGGCGGCGGGCTACTTCACCAAGGGCCCCGTGGCGGACGCGGTGGGGCTGGCGCAGGTGAAGGGACGGGGCCTCGATGTCTGAGCGGCCCGTGGGGAGGACGCAGGTGTCCCCGGCCGTCGCGTGGCTGCGCACCCCCGCGGCCATCCGTGAGCGCTGCCACCAGCTGCTGGAGCTGGGGCTCGCCGGGAAGCTCACGCACTTCCACGTGGAGCCCGCGCGGCTGTCGGCCGTGGTGGACACGGTGCTGGCCGTCACGCGCGAGGCGTACCCCACGCTGGACATCCCGCTGCACAGCCGCTGGCGTCACTTCGACGCGGGCGGCGTCCCGCGCGTGGCGGAGCTGGAGGCGCGGCTGAAGGACGTGTCGCCCGAGGAGCGCGCGCGGGCGAAGCTGGACCTGGCCGTGGTGAGCGTGCTGCTGGACGCGGGCAGCGGCCCCAAGTGGCGCTACGTCGAGCAGGGTGGGAAGACGTGGGCGCGCTCGGAAGGGCTGGCGGTGGCCAGCTTCCGCATGTTCATGGACGGCGTCTTCTCGTCGGACCCGGCCCGGCCGCTGTGCGCGGACGCGGAGGGGCTGAGCCGGCTGTCGCTCGACGCGCTCGCGCGGGGGCTCCAGGTCTCCGAGTCGAATCCACTGGATGGGCTCGAGGGCCGGCTGCACCTGATGCACGGCCTGGGGCGCGTGCTGCCACGGCCCGGGACGCTGTTCGACCTGGTGGTCGCGCAGGGCAAGAGCGTGCGCGCCTCGGAGCTGCTGGGGCACGTGCTGGAGCAGCTGGGGCCCATCTGGCCGGGGCGGGTGATGGTGGACGCCGTCAACCTGGGTGACGTGTGGCCGCACTCGGCGCTGGGCCCGGTGGAGGGCGTGGAGGCGCTGGTGCCCTTCCACAAGTTGTCCCAGTGGCTGACGTACTCGCTGGTGGAGCCGCTGGAGGAGGCGGGCGTGCGCGTGGTGGAGCTGGACGGGCTCACCGGCCTGCCCGAGTACCGCAACGGCGGCCTCTTCGTGGACCTGGGCGTGCTGGTGCCCCGGGACGCGCGGCTCACGAGCGAGGCCCTGCGCCCGAGCGAGGAGCCCATCGTCGAGTGGCGCGCGCTGACGGTGGCGCTGTTGGACCGGGTGGCGGCGCTGGTGCGCGGCCGGCTGGGGATGAGCGCGGAGGAGCTGCCCCTGGGCAAGGTGCTGCAGGGAGGCACGTGGACGGCGGGGCGCAAGGTGGCCGCCGAGGCGCGCCCCGGCGGCGTGCCGCCCATCCGCGTGGACAGCGACGGAACGGTGTTCTGAAAACCCGCAGGCCCGACGAGGGAGGGACGCAATGGAGTTCCCCAACTGCACCGTGGTGGACCATCCACTGGTGAAGCACAAGCTGACGCTGATGCGGCGCACGGAGACGAGCACCGCCACCTTCCGCTCGCTGCTCCAGGAGATTTCGCTGCTCCTGGCGTACGAGGCGCTGCGGGACTTGAAGGTCCGCGACGAGGACATCCAGACGCCCATGGCGCCCATGCGCGCGCCGGTGCTGGAGGGCAAGAAGCTGGTGCTCGTGGCCATCATGCGCGCGGGTCAGGGCATCCTCGACGGCATGCTCCAGCTGGTGCCCTCCGCGCGCGTGGGCCACATCGGCCTGTACCGCGACCCGGAGACGCTGACGCCGGTGGAGTACTACTACCGCGTGCCTGGGCAGCTGGCGGACCGCGACGTGGTGGTGTGTGACCCGATGCTCGCCACGGGCAACTCCGCGGTGGCGGCGCTCCAGCGCGTCAAGCGCAGCAAGCCCGGCTCGCTGCGCTTCGTGTGTCTGCTGGCCTGTCCGGAGGGACTCGCCAACCTGCGGGAGCATCACCCGGACGTGCACGTCTACACCGCCGCGGTGGACGAGAAGCTCAACGAGCACGGCTACATCATCCCGGGCCTGGGCGACGCGGGCGACCGGCTCTTCGGCACGAAGACCTGACGCTCGCCAATGCCTGTCATGGATGACCCCGGGTTCTTTCGGGCCCAGGGGCGTCTGTGTCTTTGATTGTCGCGGGCGCGGGGGCCGAATCGCCTCGCATCCCTCCTGGGGGCCGTGAGCCCATGCCGGGCCTGGCCTTCCTCGGGGGGCCGAGGGACACGATGATGCGCGGAGGATGCGGCTGGGGCCGGGTGGCTTCGAGTGCCAGGGGCCCGAGGCGGTCTTCTGGGCCCGGGGGCAGACGCCTCCGCGCGGGACGTATGTGGTCTGCCTGCTCGCCCAGGGCTTCGACCCGCCGATGGGCGAGACGGCGCCGGTGGACTGCACCCTGCGGATACGCAGCAACGGGCAGGATGTTCCCCCATCACCGGACGCCTGAGCGCCCCGCCGGCCTCGTTCGAGTGCACCGAGGACAGCGAGGCCCGCATCGGGACCTTCAGCTGGCAGCCTTCGCCGTGACGTGAGGTGCCTGGGCCCGCCGCGGAAGCGCTGGGGCGGGCCCGCGTCGCGCGGCAGCGGGGTGGGATGCGGGGCCAAGGGTTCGACATCCATCAGCCTTGTCCCAGGGTCCAACGGGGCCCGCGGAGGACGGCGAGCAGCATGGCCGTCCCCAATTCCGGGGGGATGCCAGGAGCGCGAAGTGGCGAATCGTCTGGATGGAAGGTCGTCGGTCTTGTTGTGGGGCGCGTTGGGGCTGGGGCTGCTCGGCGCGTGTGATGTCATCGCGCCTGACGAGCGCCCGGAGTCGGGCCAGGCGCAGGCGCTGTCCGCGCACCCGTATGCGAACGCGGTGGCGCCGGGGACGAGCGCCGTGGTGTTGAACCCGAACGGCGCGGTGGGCGCTCCGGATGGGCAGGTGGCGACGCTGGTGTCCGTGTTGAACACGGTGCTCCTGCTGGACATGGGCGAGCCGGAGATGGGCGACCTGCGGGTGTATTACCGGGGCCTGTCGCTGGCCCTGGTCGCGCAGGTGGACTTCCTCGATGCGCACGGCGCGCTCATCGGGACGGGCCTGCTGCACCTGGTGGAGCTGGGCCTGGGCACGCACGTCGCGGTGGTGCTGAACCCCAAGCCAGGCAAGCCCTACCGCTATGTGCGGCTGCGCGGCTCCGTGCTCGGCCTGTACGGCGTCGACGCGGTGGAGGCCGAGGGGTACGCCTTCTGTGGTGACGGACGCGTGGGCGGCGCCGAGGTCTGTGACGACGGGAATCAGCAGTCCGGGGATGGGTGCGACAGCGTCTGCCAGGTGGAGCCGGGCTACGCGTGCGAGGGCTCCGCGCCGAGCGTGTGCGAGGACATCGACGAGTGCGCGAACGGCACCGACACCTGCGCGCCGGAGGAGGTCTGCGTCAACACGCCGGGCGGCTTCGAGTGCGAGGCACCGGCCTGTCTGCCTCCGCGGCTCGTCTGTGACGGCGTCTGTGTCGACCCGAGCAGCAATGACAGCCACTGTGGCGCTTGCGGCAACGCCTGTGGACCGGGCCGCAACTGCGCGGTGGGCACGTGCGTGGGGACGGGCACCCTCCAGTTCACCGCGACCTGGGGACGGGAGGGGGACGCGGACCTCGCCGTCGACACGCCGACGGGCAAGCGCATCTTCTTCGCGAACAGAGGCCCCGACGAGGGGACGGACTTCGGCGAGCTGGACGTGGATGCCATGGGGGGCATGGGCCCCGAGAATGTCTTCTGGGCCTCGGGACGGACGCCACCGAGCGGGACCTATGACGTCTGCCTGTACTCCGTCAGCTTCTCTCCCGCCCCGAGCCCCGAGACGCCGGTGCCCTATGTCCTCAGGGTCCGACGCCTCGGACAGGCGGACCTCGTCATCACCGGGCAGGTGACCGTCTCCCCGCGCTCCTTCGAGTGCGCCCCGGGCGAGGATGGCCACATCGCGTCCGTCAGCTATCCGTGACACGAGGCCCGGGTCCGCGCCAGGCAGGTGGGCTGGGTGGACCCGGGCCGGACGTCGGGTGACAGGCTGTCTGGGTGGAGAAGGTTGCCCTGGGCAACGATGTCTGGCTCCGCGCTCCGTGAGGGGTCAGGATGCGAACCCGCGCAGGGGCCGACATTCGAGGCGGAGGTTTCGAGGATGCGAACGACGTTCATTCCCCGGGGTCTGTCCATGGTGTTGGCGGCGGTGGTGGTGGGCTCGGCGTGGCCGGCCCGGGCCGAGAGCGAGCCGTGTGACTGCGTCACCGAGCGACAGAGCGTGGTGTCGGAGAAGCCGTGCCTCATCATCTCCACCTACGCCACGTGTGGCACCAGCCGAATCCGCAATGCCTGTGACGAGCCCGTGACGCTGGTGGGCTGGCCCCTGGCGGGCTGTGAGGGCGCGACAGTCTGTGACGAGGAACTCCTGCCGAACGAGGAGGTCTCCTTCTACTTCGCCAACGACAAGCGCGAGGACCCGCTGCGGAAGGGGCAGGTCGAGGAGCGCTTCGAGGAGGAGCACTACGTCGTCTCCGTGGACGGCCAGGAGCACGACGTCGTCGTCTCGGCGAACGTGTCCTGTGTGTCGCGGGACACGTCGTCGGGAGGCTGTTCTGCCACGTCCACCGGTGGCGGGCTGTTGCTCGGGGGCGTGCTGGCCCTCCTGGGCGCGATGCTCCGGAGTCGTCACGCCGGGCGCTGAGCCGAATCGTGTCTGTCTTTGATTGAGACACGCGGTCCATCCGGGAGGGGTCTCCGGGTGGACCCGTGGGTCTGACATGAACCATGTCGTCATGTTTCGAGAAACATGTGTCTGCCGTGTTCTCGAAAAGAGAGACATGTTGGTGCTCATGTCTATGAATATGACGAAGGTTCAATGAGGATGTCGACTGTCTCTCGCCCAGGCGGGCCTGCGCGGCTGGCATGTCGGCTCGCGCACGGCGTGAGGGGCTGCTCGCGGAAAATCGCGGCAGGAAAAATCCATCATGCGTTCCATGGGGGCGACGGAAATCCCCGACGTCATCTGCTTGCACGCGGGCTTTTTCCGTCCAGCCAGACAAGCGGAATGGAGCAAGACATGAAGGTCGATCGTGGTGTCACGGCGTCGCGCTGGTTGAGCGCGGCGTTCGCATTCGTCGTGGGTGGTTGCGGAGTCGGGCTCGAGGAAGACACGTTGCCGACGGAGGACGTGGTGACGCGGGAGCAGGCGCTGGCTCCGAACTACGCGAACGCGGTGGTCCAGAGTGGCGTCACGCTGGTGGCCAATCCGCAGAACGCGGTGGGGGCGCCGGACGGGCAGACCGCGAGCTTCCTGAGCCTGTTGGGCGGCGCGCTGACCTTGGACATGGGGCAGGGCGAGGAGGGCACGGGGCCCCTGCGCATCTACTACCAGGGGTTGTCGCTGGGGGTGGTGACGCAGGTGGAGTTCCGGCGCTCGGACATGAGCATCATCGCGACGGGGCAGGCGCAGCTGCTCGACCTGGGCCTGGGGACGCACTCCACGCTGGTGTCGTACATCCAGCCGGCGCCCTACCGCTACGTGACGCTGCGAGGCGCGGTGCTGTCGCTGTACCAGGTGGACGCGGTGGAGGCCACGGGGAGCGCGGGGACAGGGCTCTGTGGGGACGGGATGGTGGGGACGGGCGAGCAGTGTGACGACGGAGGCCGGGTGGCGGGTGATGGCTGTAGCGCCACGTGCCAGATGGAGCCGGGCTACACGTGCCTGGGCCAGCCGAGCGTGTGCCATGACGTCAACGAATGCACCAACGGCGCGGCGCGGTGCTCGCCGAACGCGCACTGCGCGAACACGCCGGGCAGCTACACGTGCACGTGCCGGCCGGGCTACACGGGCAATGGCTTCACGTGTGTGGACATCGACGAGTGCGCGATGGGGATGGACACGTGCCCGGCGGGTGAGCAGTGCGTGAACACGCCGGGGGGCTTCGAGTGCAATCCGGCGAGCTGCATGTCGCCGAGGGTCCAGTGCGGCTCGGTGTGCGCGGACCTGTCGTCGGACCCGAACAACTGCGGCTGCTGTGGCAACGTCTGTGGGGCGGGGAGGACGTGCGCGTCGGGCGTGTGCGTGGGCGGTGGTGGTGGCGGATGGGAGCCGCTGCGGTTCACGGCGACGTGGGGTCGGGACGGAGACGCGGACCTGGTGGTGCGGACGCCGACGGGGAAGATTGTGTCCTACGGCAACCCGGGGCCTGGCGTTGCCACGGACCAGGGGCGGTTCGAGGGGGACGTGGCGAGCGGGATGGGGCCGGAGAACGTGGCCTGGGCCGCGGGGACGACGCCGCCGGCGGGGACGTACGACGTGTGCCTGAAGGCGGCCAACTTCCACCCGGCGGCGGGGGAAGCGAGCCCGGTGCCCTACTCGGTGACGGTGAAGCGGGCGGGGCAGGCGGACCAGGTCTTCACGGGAGCGCTGAAGCGTCAGGACGTCGGCGACGAGTGCCACCCGAAGCACCACGCCTACGTCGGCTCCGTCGTGGTCCACTGAGGACTGTGTGAGGAGGACCTCCGGCGCGTGGGCCTGCGGGCCTTCGCGCTGGAGGTGTTCAGGGGGTGTACTCGAAACCCTCGTAGTCGAACGCGCGTGAGATGGCGTTCAGGTCGGCCGCCGTGCCTCCGCATTCCGTCACGACGTCACGCCAGCGCGCGGACACGGTGGCCTTCATCTGGTCGATGAGCCGGCTCGCTTCGTCACGGGACACGCGGAACCGACCGCACTCGCTGAGCAGATTGGTGCGGTTGGCGCGGCGGTTCTTCGTGCTCCCGACCTCCATGGCCAGGTCCCGCTCGATGCTGGCCTGGGGTGCGGGTGTGAGGTCATAGGCGGGAGAGAGGTTCCACGCCGTGCCTGGGGCGATGAGCGCGTGGTTGCGCGGATGGTCATCGACATTCGAGATGAGCGCGTTGAACACCATGCGGGAGAACAGCTCCCGCAGGTCCTGGTCCGGATGGGCGACCCAGCGCTTCAGTTCGTCCGCGAGCAGGAGATAGGACCACTTCGAGCGGTCCAGTGGATTCTCGTCGGCACGTAGGACGGTCAGCGCGCTGACCATGCGGTGTCGCAAGTAGCCGCCGCCGTCCACGCGTTCCCGGTCGAAGCGACGCACCAGCAGGACATCCTGTCCGGCGACGGAGAGGACTCTGCCGAAGGCGGCGCGCAGTCCACACTCTTGCGCCAATCGCAGCATGCCGGCTTCGACCACGGCATTGTTCCAGCGGTCGTTGCGCGCGGGGAACTTGGCGACCCACAGGCCCTCGTCGTCCTCGACGACGTTCTTGGGCCGTGCGCCACCCAGGGAGCTGCCGGGCTGGATGAGTGAGTCCACCTGGGGCGTCGATGGCGCGAGGCCCTGCTCGATGCGAGCTGCTTCGCGCATGAGGACGTCCAACTGGAGGACCTTGTTGAACTGGTGGATGGGCGCGGGTGGTGCGGTGTCGACGCCGAAGGACAATGCTCCCGCACGGTCTTCGGGCGAGTGCAGGAGGAAGTCGACCTCGGTGAGTTCCGCGCGGCCGAGCTGACGCTCGATGACGGTGCGTCCCCAGGCATCCGGAGAGGAGTCCCTCAGCGCGCCGAAGATGCCGCCGAGCCTGGCGGTCTCGAAGGTGTTCGAGCCCAGGGGGAGGTCGAACTTCTCCAGCTCGACGGCGAGGGGATTGGACCGGTAGCTCCTTCCGTAGACGAAGCGACCGACGCCGTCCCTCTGTTCGAAGAGCCCGCAGGTGACGACGTCGAGCGAACCCGGAAGCTGGATGTAGACGTAACAGCGGAGGGCTTCAGAAGTCGGCATCCAAGCTCCTCGAGGAAGAGGCCCGCTTGGGTTGGCGAGCGGCTTCGAGTGTCTTTCCTTCCTCGTCACGGTCAGGAGAGGCGAGATTCGCGAACTCGCGCTCGAGCCCCAAGGCCCACAACACCACGAAGTACGCGCTGATGGCGGTGGTGGGACTTCCCGCCTCGATGCGCTTGAGGGTGCCCAGGGCCAGCCCTGTCTTCTTCGCGAGGTCGACTTGCTTCAGTCCGCGACGAAGCCGAGCGCGAGTGATGTTGGCGCCCAGGGTGGTGATTGACCGGGTCACTGTGAGGGGAATCGTCTCCTGGGTCAGGTTCTGTCGAGGCATGCGTGGGCCGTGGAGGATACCACCAATCTATTGGTCGCAGAACAGGTTTTCGGCCCATAGATTGATGCCTGCCTGCTGGGCTTCCCTCGGAAAACGGGCTCCGTCAGGGGCTGCAGAACACCGAACGCGCGGCGGGCCGGGAAGACAAACGTCGGTCGAGAGGCCCTTCTTGTTCTCATCCTCCAAGAGAGGGATTCGATGAAACACCGCGTCGAGCCCGCGGGGGCGGGGGATTCCGTGCGGGTGGTGGGGCTGGACTAAGGTGTGGGCGTGCCTTCGCCTGTCTTGTTGTTGGTCCCCGTGCTGTTCGCCGCCGCGCCCACCCACGTCGAGCTCGTGTTCGGCGGGGATGTGATTCCGCATGGGGAGGTGAAGACGGTGGCGAAGCTGCACGCGCGCAACGGCGCCGAGCCTCCCGAGGGCGGGCCCTCGCCGTCGCTCAACAACGAGGGCTGGGACCACATCTTCGGCCCCATCGCGGACGTGCTGCGCACCGCGGACATCGGCGTCCTGAACCTGGAGACGCCCGTCACGGACAACAAGAAGGCGGTGACGCGCGAGCTGCTCTTCAACGCACCGTCGGCCATGGCCCGCGCCATGGCTCGCGCCGGCGTGAAGGTGGTGTCCACCGGGAACAACCACGCCAGGGACCAGCTCCCCACGGGCCTGGTGGAGACGCTGCGACACCTGGATGCGATGGGTCTGCGCCACACGGGGACGGGCGCGACGAGGGATGCCGCGTGGGAGCCCGTCTTCATGGACGTGCGGGGCATGAAGGTGGGCTTCCTGTCCTTCACGCGCTGGCTCAACGGCTTCAGCAACCCGAAGGACGCCGAGGCGCCGCACGTGGCCTTCGTGCCGTACCCGCAGCACCGCTTCCACCGAGGCCTGACGACGGACGAGGTGACGCAGAAGGTGCGCGAGCTCTCGGCCCAGTGTGACGCGCTCATCGTCCTGGTGCACTGGGGTGTCGAGTACGCGGACAGCCCGCACCCGGATGACCGCAAGCTGGGGCAGGCGCTGCTGGACGCGGGGGCGCTGGCCGTCGTGGGGCATCATCCCCACGTGCTCCAGCCGCTGGAGGGCTACACCACCGCGGACGGACGGCGAGGGCTCATCGCGTTCTCGCTCGGCAACCTGGTGGCGAACCAGGACCGCTTCTATCTCCACGCGCCCAAGCCGAAGAAGGGCGTGGCCGGCGACAAGCGAGACTCCATGCTGCTGCGAGTCTCCCTGACGCGCCCGAGCCCGGAGTCGAGGGTGGTGCTGGGCGACGTCGCGGTGCTGCCCGTCTGGATTGAGAACAACGCCGTGGGCCGCAAGCGCAAGGAGACACGCAACATCCAGCCGGTGCTCATCGACCGGGAGCTGGAGGCGGTGACGGAGCGCCTGGCGACGCTGGCCGCGCGTCCCGCCCCGCAGGACAAGGAGACGAAGGAGGAGCGCGCGGAGCTCGAGCGCCGGCTGGATGGCTCCCGTCACCGCAGGGAGCGAATCCTCCGCATGCTGCCCGAGGGCTTCGCCGTCGCCTCCCCCGCGCTGCGACAGCGAGCCACCGCATACATCCCTCCAGCCTACGTGCCGCCCGTCTACGAGGCCCCCGTGGTGTCGGAGCCCGCGGGCCCCTGATTCGCGACGCGGTGCATCAGCGTTGCGTCAGTCACGGCATGGCGTCGACTGGCTTGAACTCCGGGTGTGAGGTGTCGCTAAGTGGGGATCTCCACCTGAAGGGAGTCCCCCATGTCCCGTCCGCGTCTGCTGCGATGGTGTACCACCTTGGTCATGGCATCCGCGTTGTCCTGCGTGCCTGTCGAAGAGGGCGAGAGCCCCTCGTCACCCGCGGAGGCTGAAACAGAGAAGACGGCGAGGCTGGCCGGCGTGCCGGGCTTCGCGGAGCTGCACCACCACATGTTCGCCGAGGAGGCGTTTGGTGGTGGTTGGTTCCACGGCACGGTGACGGACGCGCTCACGCGGTGTGACGGAGGGTGGCCGGAGAGCGACCACGCGCGGGTGCGGATGGACTTGAGCCACCTGCTGAACCTGTGTCCGAACTCGAAGAACATCGACCTGCGCGGGGTGCCGGTGCTGTCGCAGCTGTTCGGCGTGGCGGGCGCGGTGGGCTCGGAGTTCCTGGGCAAGATTGAGGGCACGCAGGGCGACACGGGCCTGCACGACGGGCGGCGCAACCCGAACAGCGAGTGGCCGCGCTGGGACACGATTGCGCACCAGCAGTCGTGGGAGGGGTGGCTGCGCCAGGCGCACCAGGGCGGCATGTCGCTGGTGGTGGTGTCGGCGGTGAGCAACGGCTTCCTGTGTGATGCGTTGCCGCCGCAGAACCGCACGCGGGCGTGCGACGAGATGATGGACGTGGAGGTGCAGCTGCAGAAGGCGCGCGACTTCGCGGCGACGCGGGACTGGGTGGACCTGGCGCTGACGCCGGCGGACGCGCGACGCATCATCGGCGAGGGGAAGCTGGCGATGGTGTTGTCCATCGAGACGAGCAAGCTGTTCGGCACGAGGGACTGGCGAGCGGAGCTGGAGCGCTTCCACGGGTTGGGGGTGCGCACGTTGCAGCCGGTGCACCAGCTGGACAACCGGTTCGGTGGCGCGGCGCCGCACAACGCCATCTTCCAGGCGGCGCAGTTCCTGGAGAACTGTCACATCGACTCGGACTGTGGGCTGACGGTGGGCGGGATGACGTTGGGGTTCGACGTGGATGGGAGCTGCAAGAACACGAAGGGTCTGACGGGCGAGGGGCGGCAGCTGGTGCAGGCGATGATGGACAAGGGGATGCTCATCGACCTGGCGCACCTGTCGGAGAAGGGCATCCAGGATGCGTACTCGGTGGCGGAGACGAACAAGTACTACCCGCTGTACGTGAGCCACGGGCACTTCCGTGAGGTGATGAACGGGAAGCTGGCGGAGAACGAGAAGACGACGCCGGCGTGGGTGGTGCAGATGTTGCGGCGCACGGGCGGCATGTTCGGTCTGCGCACGGCGCATGACGAGACGCGGACGTATACGAAGTCCGGCGTGGCGAACAACTGCCAGGGGTCGACGCGCTCGTTCGCGCAGGCGTACGAGTTTGGCCGTCAGGGGTTGAAGGTTCCGATGGCGTTCGGCGCGGACTTCAACGGGTTCATCCAGCAGACGCGGCCGCGGTTCGGAGACCACGGGGCGTGCTCGGCGGGGTTCGAGGCGGAGGCGGACGCGCAGGCGCGTCAGCAGGAGCTGCAGGGGCCTGGGCGGTTGGGGACGGCGTTCGACGAGGCGGGTCTGGCGCACGTGGGGTTGTTGCCGGACATGGTGAAGGACCTGAAGAACCTGGGGGTGAACACGGCGGGGCTGACGGGCTCGTCGGAGACGTTCATCCGGATGTGGGAGCGGGCGGCGTTGCCGCGGGTGGGGATGGCGGACCCGGCGAACGACATCGACACGTCGGGGGTGGCGGCGTGGGTGAAGCCGGAGGACCGGGAGGCGGCGTACCCGACGGTGTGTGGGAAGCACTACGCGCCGGACAGCAAGGACATGAACGAGCAGTGCCGGTTCGACGATGAGTGCCTGACGGAGCAGTGTTCGTCGGTGTTGTGCAGCCTCATCAAGGGGCGGTGTGTGTGCAACGGGGACGAGGACTGTGGCGGGGTGGGGTACTGCCAGAAGGACACGCCGGGGAATCCGGCGGACAACGACTGTGTGCCGAAGAAGGCGGACTGGGTGTCATGCAGTCGGGATGGGCAGTGCCAGTCGGGGGCGTGTGGCGGGTGTGCGAACGCGGTGGGGTGGTGCTACACGCCGGATTCGAAGGGGTACGGGGAGACGTGCAAGTCGGATAGGGAGTGCAGGACGGACCGTTGCAGCGCGGACTGTTACCTGAATCCGACGGGCAGTTGCCTGTGCGACAGCGACTCGCACTGTGGTGCGAGCCAGTACTGTGGCTGGGGGCTGAACTCGGGCAAGTGCCAGAACAAGAAGGGCCGAGGGGCGGCCTGCGGCTCTGGCCGCGAGTGCCTGTCGGGCACGTGTCGGTGGTCCTTCACGTGTAAGTAGGCGACAGCCTTGGGGATGCCGGGGGCCGCAGGGCCCCTGGTGTCCCTGGGTGCGTGGATGTGGCGCTCGGAACCTTGGAATGCTGGGGGAAGGGGGAGCCGGGACGGCAGGGTGGGACTTTTGCCGGGAGGCTGACGGCAAGGGGGCGCGGAGTACGAGGAGAGCGCCAGGGGACGGAGGGGTGCGGTAGAGTGCGGCCCCATGCGTCGCATAGCCCTATTCCTGTTCCCGTTGCTGCTGGTCGCGTGCTCCAAAGACAAGGAGCAGGCGAACGTCGCCATCGACATTGCCTACACTCCCAGCTTCAAGAAGGGCTGCATCGTGATGCAGGCCGTCGATGAAGCGAATGCGGAGAATGTGCTGACGCACTCCTTTGACGGAGAGAAGCTCGCGAATCAGGCACCCCCGCTGAAGTTGGCGGTGCTCCTACGGGAGGGGTGGGGGACGGACGTTCGAGTCACCGTCCGCGCGCACGAGCAGGGCTGCAGCGGCAAGCAGGTGGATGAGAAAAGCCTGGTGGTCGACCTCTCGGGGACGGGGGCGAAGCCGAAGAGGACCGTGGAGCTTGAGACCCCGGACGCGGATGGGGACGGGTTTGTCGCTGTTTCGAGCGAGGCGGGGAAGGGCGGCACCGACTGCGACGATGGGGACGCGATGCGCAACCCCTCGCAGCAGGAGGTTTGTGACGACAAGGATAACAACTGTCGTAACGGGGTCGACGAGGGACTGCCTCTGGTTGCGATGTTCCGGGACTTGGATGGAGACGGGGTGGGTGGCGAGGCGATCCAGCACTGTGCCCCAGTGGCCGGTGTCCGTGGATATGCGACGGTTGGCGGGGACTGCAAGGACGACAACGAGAACATCGCTCCCGGCAAGACCGAGGTCTGCGACAACGAAGACAACAACTGTGACGGGCGTACCGACGAAGGCTTCGACAAGAACTGGTATCTGGACGATGACGGTGACGGGGTGCCGCGAGCAGGCGCCACCGTTCAATGTGACTCGCCTGGAGCGAAGTA
This sequence comes from Myxococcus guangdongensis, assembly GCF_024198255.1. Lineage (NCBI taxonomy): Bacteria > Pseudomonadati > Myxococcota > Myxococcia > Myxococcales > Myxococcaceae > Myxococcus > Myxococcus guangdongensis. The sequence continues at coordinate 263 of NZ_JAJVKW010000012.1, read as the reverse complement.
CAAGCAATATCCTTCGGGGCCTCCGTTCGACTGCAGAGACGATGACATTAGCGTCGCACCTGGCAAACCGGAGCTTTGTGATAACAAAGATAACAACTGCGACGGAGATACTGACGAGACCTTCACCACGAAGGGTAATTCCTGCAACAACCTGAGTTGCACTGGGACGGTCGTCTGCAATGCCGCCCAGAATGGTGTCGAATGCAATGCGCAAGCCCCGCGAATGTTCTATCCGGACAAGGATGGAGACTTGGACGGAGACA